>NZ_JAELUF010000014.1 GCF_016429195.1 Brevundimonas sp. ASV9 | reverse complement strand
TGAGGATGTCAGTCTGGCCGACGCGCCCGCCAAGGTTCTCGCCGAGACCAGCGAGCCGCTGACCGGCGCCCCGCCCTATCGCGTCACCCTGGGCTTTCCCACGTCTCAGATCGATCCGCGCCACACCTACGCGGCGCGCGCCGAGATCCGCGACGCGGCCGGCGCCTTGGTCTTCGTCACAGACACCCGCCACGCGATCCTGACGAACGGCGCGCCGGCCTCGGCCGAGATCGTGCTGAAGTCCGCGCGTTGAGCAGTCTCAGCAAACGTTCGGTCGCCCTCGCCGGCCATGCCACCTCCGTGGCGCTGGAGCCGGAGTTCTGGGCCGTGCTGGATCGGATCGCCGCTGCCCGCAGCCTCAGCAAGGCGCAGCTTCTGGCTGAAATCGACGCCGGTCGGGGCCGACGTCCCCTCGCCTCCGCCTGTCGCCTGTTGGCGCTGGACTGGGTGGCGGATCATGGACGTCAAACGTGAGCGCCATTCAGCAGCTAGTCGACGCGGCCGCGGCTGCCATGGTCGTCTATCGCTTCCGATCGGCTGATCAACTGCGCCTCCTCGGAGGGCGCGTCACCCACTTCGACGACCGCCACCCAGATCGCCATAATAGCGAACATCCCGGTCATGCCCAAGGCAAAGGCGATCCAGCCCGCCCGCCCGTTCGTCTTGCGGCGCGTCGGCCCTTGCTGGTGATCGTCGTGCTGCATTGCAGCTAGGAACCGACCCTCGCCCGCACGGTTCCGTGCATTCGTCATGTGCGGCCCTGACTTTGCCGCGCGGTCACCTTATGTTCCGGTTCGATTCTGACTGACGGATAGTTCTGCGCCTGTGACTGATCTTCCCGCCCCCCGCATTTCCGACCTCGCGCGCGCTCGTGCGCCCGAGGGCGAGGCGCCGCGTGATTATCTGAAGGGGCTGAACCCGGAGCAGCGCGAGGCGGTCGAGACGACCGAGGGTCCGGTTCTGGTGCTTGCGGGCGCCGGCACGGGCAAGACCCGCGTCCTGACGACACGGCTGGCGCACATTCTGGCGACAGGCCGGGCCAAGCCGTGGGAGCTGCTGGCCGTCACCTTCACCAACAAGGCCGCGCGCGAAATGCGCGAGCGCATCACGCATCTGATCGGCCCCTCCGCCGAGGGCCTCCGCTGGCTTGGCACCTTCCACTCCATCGCCGCTCAAATCCTGCGTCGCCACGCCGAACTGGTCGGTCTGAAATCCAGCTTCACCATCCTGGACACCGACGACCAGGAACGGGTGCTGAAGCAGCTGCTGGAAGCGGCCAACATCGACACCAAACGCTGGACGCCTAAGTCGCTGTCCGGCCTGATCGATCACTGGAAGAACCGCGGCTGGACGCCGGACAAGCTGCCGCCGGGCGAGGACTTCGCCAACGGCAAAGGTCAGGGCCTGTACGCCGCCTATCAGGCGCGCTTGCGCAGCCTGAACGCCTGCGACTTCGGCGATCTGCTGCTGCACAACATCACCATCCTGTCGCAGCATGCGGACCTGGCTGAGGAATATCGCCGCCGCTTCCGCTACATCCTAGTGGACGAGTATCAGGACACCAACGTCGCCCAGTATCTGTGGCTGCGGCTGCTGACGGCCTCGACCGGCAATGTCTGCTGCGTCGGCGACGACGATCAATCGATCTACGGCTGGCGCGGGGCCGAGGTGGACAACATCCTCCGCTTTGAGCGTGACTTCCCCGGCGCCAAGATCGTCAAGCTGGAGCGGAACTATCGCTCGACCAGTCATATTTTGGGCGCGGCGTCCGGCCTCATCGCCGCCAACCGCGACCGGCTGGGCAAGACCCTGTGGACCGAAGACGACAGCGGCGACAAGGTGCGGGTGCGCGGCGTCTGGGACGGCGAGGCCGAGGCCCGGCTGATCGCCGACGAGATCGAGACCGCCCGCCGTCCCCATGCCGGCGAGCCGGGCCTGAAATACAAGGACATGGCTATTCTAGTTCGCGCCTCGTTCCAGATGCGGGCCTTTGAAGAACGCCTGGTCATGCTGGCCATCCCCTATACCGTCATCGGCGGGCCGCGCTTCTTCGAGCGCGCCGAGATTCGCGACGCCCACGCCTATCTGCGCCTGATCCTGTCGGAAGACGACGACCTCGCTTTCGAGCGGATCGTCAATGTGCCCAAACGCGGCATCGGCGACACCAGCGTGCAGAAGATCCTGCAGTTGGCCCGCCAGCACGACCTGTCGGCCCTGACCGCCGTCAGGGGCCTGATCAATACCGACGAGCTTCAGGCCCGTACGCGCACCGCCCTGTCCAACTTCGTGCGCGATATCGACCGCTGGCGCCAACTGTCCGAGACCACGCCCCATTGGCAGGTCATGGAGACGGTGCTGGAGGAGAGCGGCTATACCGACATGCAGAAGGCCGACCGCACCAGCGGCCAGACCCGGCTGGAGAACCTGAAGGAACTGACCCAGTCGATGCAGCAGTTCGAGACGCTGCAGGCCTATCTGGAGCACGTCTCTCTGGTCATGGATCTGGAGCGCGCAACGAGCGACGATCATAACGGCGACGGCGCGGTGCAGATCATGACCCTGCACGGCGCCAAAGGGCTGGAGTTCCCGCTAGTCTTCCTGCCGGGCTGGGAGGAAGGCGTCTTCCCCAGCCAGCGCAGCATCGACGAGAAGGGCGAAAAAGGCCTCGAGGAGGAACGCCGCTTGGCCTACGTCGGCGTCACCCGCGCCAAGCAGGACGCCCGCATCTCCTTCGCCGCCAACCGGCTGGTCTATGGCCGCTGGACCTCGCAACTGCCCAGCCGCTTCGTCGACGAACTGCCCATCGCCCACGTCGATCCTCAGTCCGACACCGGCTATTACGGCGCCTCGACCGGCATGAAGGAGGCCAAGAGCCGCTGGGACGACGCCCCCTCCTTCGGCAGCGGCTATTCCTCCCCAGGCTGGAAACGCGCCCAATCCTTCACCGCCGCTCAGACCCCGGCCAAGATCCCGGTGCGCAAGGCCGTCATCGAGGGCGACGGCCGCCTGATCGCCACCGCCGACCCCAAATCCAGCTCAGGCTGGAAAAAGGGCGAACGCGTCTTTCACCAGAAGTTCGGCTACGGAAACGTGCGCGTCATCGAAGGCAACAAACTGCTGGTCGACTTTGAAAAGGCCGGGGAGAAACGCGTCATCGACAGCTTTGTCGAGAAGGCCTAACCCGGCGCTCTGACCCAATGAACGGAGCCGACCATGGCGGGCCTTAAAGACAAGCGCGGCTTCATCGACAAGGATCGGATCGACCTGACCGAGCGTCAGTCGGTCGAATACTGGATGAAGCGCTGGGGCGTGACCAAGGACCAGATCACCGCCGCGCACCGCAAGGTTGGGCGCATGACCAAGGATATCGCGGCGGAATTGGGCAAGAAGCGCTAACACCGCCTTCCTAAATGAGAAACGGCCCCGGAGCACTCCGGGACCGTTTCGGTCTCTGGCTTAGATGTGGATCACACGCCCATAGGCGTCCAGCGCCGCCTCGTGCATGGCCTCCGACATGGTCGGGTGCGGATAGACGATCCCGTGGATGTCTTCTTCCGTCGCCTCCATGGTGATGGCGGTGACATAGCCCTGGATCATCTCGGTCACTTCATGACCGATCATGTGCGCGCCGATCAGGGCGCCGGTCTTGGCGTCGAAGATCACCTTGACGAAGCCGTCAGTGTCGCCCGAGGCGATCGCCTTGCCGTTCACGCGGAACGGGAAGCGGCCGATTTTCACTTCGCGCTTCTCGGCGCGCGCGGCCTGTTCGGTGACGCCGACCGAGGCGACCTGCGGCTGGGCATAGGTGCAGCCGGCGATGGGCGAATGGACGTTGGGGGTCTTGTAGCCGGCGATATGTTCGGCGGCGTGAATGCCTTCGTGCGACGCCTTGTGCGCCAGCCAGGGCGCGCCGGCGCAGTCGCCGATGGCGTACAGGCCCTTGACGTTGGTCTGGCAGTGGCCGTCGATCTTGACGTGGCCGCGGTCCATTTCCAGGCCCAGTTCTTCCAGGCCGATGCCGTCGGTGTTGGCGGTGATGCCGACGGCCGAGATGCAGACCTCGGCCTCCAGGGTCTCGGCCTTGCCGCCGATCTCAACGGCCACCTTCACGCCCTTGGCGTCCTTGCTGACCTTGGTGACCTTGGCGCCCAGTTTGAACTTCATGCCGCGCTTTTCGAACGACTTCTGAGCGGCCTTGGAGACCTCTTCGTCCTCGACCGGCATGATGCGATCCACGGCCTCGACCACGGTCACGTCACAGCCCAGGGCGCGATAGAAGCTGCCGAACTCGATGCCGATGGCGCCCGAACCGATCACGACGATCGACTTGGGCATGAATTTCGGCGCCATGGCCTCGCGATAGGCCCAGATGCGATCGCCATCGGCTTCCAGTCCGATCTGCGGCAGGGCGCGGGCACGGGCGCCGACGGCCAGCATGACGGACTTGGCCTCCAAGGCGCGCGAACCGCCCGCTTTCAAAGCGATGACGACCTTGGGCGCGGCGGCGCCCTTCTCCAGCTTGGCTGACCCCTCGATCACCTCGATCTTGTTTTTCTTCATCAGGAAGCCGACGCCCTGATTCAGCTGTTTGGCCACGCCGCGCGAGCGCTGGATGATGGCGTCGAAATCGAACGACGCGCCGGACGCCGACAGGCCGTACTCCTTCAGGTGGCTCAGGCTCTCGAACTTCTCGCCCGACTTCAGCAGGGCCTTGGTCGGGATGCAGCCCCAGTTCAGGCAGATGCCGCCCAAGTTCTCGCGTTCCACGATGGCGACCTTCAGGCCCAACTGGCTGGCGCGAATGGCCGCGACGTAACCGCCGGGGCCCGAGCCGATGACGACGAGATCGAATTCAGCAGCCATTAGATCAACTTCTCGATGTCGGCCTTGATGGCCTCAGGTTCAGTCTGCGGGGCGTATCGGGCGACCACCCTGCCCTCGCGGTCGGTCAGGAACTTGGTGAAGTTCCACTTAATGGCTTTGGAGCCCAGGAAGCCGCGCTTCTGTTCGGTCAACCAGGCGTAAAGCGGATGTCGGTTCGGTCCGTTGACCTCCACCTTGTCGAACAAGGGGAAGGTCACATCGAAACTGGTGGCGCAGAAGGCGGCGATTTCCGCCGCCTTGCCCGGCTCCTGCTCGCCGAACTGGTTGCAGGGAAAGCCCAACACCTCAAACGGCTGATCGGCGAACGCGCGGTGCAGCTTTTCGAGGCCGTCGTACTGCCCCGTAAAGCCGCACTTGGACGCCGTATTGACGATCAACAACGCCTGACCGCGAAAGCGATCGAGCGAAACGTCCGTGCCGTCGATGGCGCGGGCGGAGAAGTCATAGACCGAGGTCATGACCTCACCCTCCCCTTAGGCCAGCATCGCGACGGGATCTTCGATCAGCGGCTTGAACGCCTGCAGGAAGCGGGCGCCGGTCGCGCCGTCCACCACGCGGTGATCGCAGGTCAGGGTTACGGTCATGACCGTGGCCGGCACGACCTGGCCGTTCTTGACGACCGCGCGTTGCTCGCCCGCGCCCACGCTCATGATGCAGCCCTGCGGCTCATTGATGATCGAGGTAAACTGTTTGATGCCGAACATGCCCAGATTGGACACCGAGAAGGTGCCGCCCTGGAACTCTTCGGGCTTCAGCTTGCGGTCGCGGGCGCGCTTGGCCAGGTCCTTGGACTCGGTCGCGATCTGCGCCAGACCCTTGGTTTCGGCCTTCTTGATGATCGGGGTGATCAGGCCGCCGTCGATCGCCACCGCCATGGAGACATCGGCGTTGTGGTGCATGGCGATGCCTTCGGGCGTGTAGGAGGCGTTGGCCTCCGGCACCATCTTCAGGGCCAGGGCGGCGGCCTTGATGACGAAGTCGTTGACCGAAACCTTGATCCCTTGCGGCTCCAGCATCTTGTTGACCTTGGCGCGCACGGCCATCAGCTGGTCGATTTCGCAATCGATGAACAGCGGGAAGTGAGGCACGTTCTGGACGCTGTCGACCATGCGACGCGCCACGGCCTTCTTCATGCCGTCCAGCGGGATCAGGTCATAGCTGCCGTCCGGAATGCCCATTTGCGCCAGCGACTGCGCCTTGCGCGGCTCCGCTGCGGTCGCGGCGGGCGACGCCGACGATGCGGTCGCAGGTTGAGTCGATGCCTTGCCGGCGGCCTCGACGTCGCGCTTGACGATGCGGCCGTGTGGACCGGTACCCTTGATCGACTTCAGATCGACGCCGTTCTGGGCGGCGATACGTCGAGCGAGCGGCGACGAGAAGATGCGATCTCCGCTGTCCGACTTCGGCGCGGCGGGCGCCGGAGCGGCAGGCGTGGCGGCCTTGGGCGCATCGGCAGCAGCGGGGGCGGCCTCGGCCTTCGGCGTTTCTTCGGTCTTGGCGGCGGGTTTTTCAGCCGGCTTGGGTGCGGCCGCGCCGCCCTCGTCCTTCAGGCGGGCGATGGGCGTATTGACCTTCACGCCTTCCGTGCCTTCAGCGACCAGGATGTCGGTGACTTCGCCCTCATCCACGGCCTCGACTTCCATCGTCGCCTTGTCGGTTTCGATCTCGGCGATTACGTCGCCGGCGGAGACAACGTCTCCGACCTTGACGTGCCACTTGGCCAGAACGCCCTCCTCCATGGTCGGAGACAGGGCCGGCATCAGGATGTCGGTCATGCCATCACCTGCTTCACGGCCGCAATGATCTTGTCCACGCCTGGCAGCGACAGCACTTCCAGATTGGCGGCGTAGGGCAGCGGCACGTCTTCCTGGTGCACGCGCAGCGGCGGGGCGTCCAGATAATCGAAGGCGTGCTCGATGACGCGGGCCACGACCTCGGCGCCGACGCCCATCGGACCCCAGCCCTCTTCGGCAGAGACCAGGCGGTTCGTCTTCTTGACGCTCTCGACGATGGTCTCGTGATCCAGGGGGCGCAGAGTGCGCAGGTCGATCACCTCGGCCTCGATACCCTCCTCGGCCAGCTTCTCGGCGGCCTGCAGGGCGAAGCCGACCATCCGGCTGTGGGCGGTGATGGTGACGTCCTTGCCTTCGCGGCGGACCTTGGCCTTGCCGATTGGCAGGACATAATCCTCGACCTCCGGCACATCGAACTCCAGGCCGTACATCATCTCGTGTTCGAGGAAGACGACCGGGTTCGGGTCACGGATGGCGGCCTTCAGCAGGCCCTTGGCGTCGGCCGCGTCATAGGGTGCGATGACCTTCAGACCAGGCACCTGAGCATACCAGGCCGAATAGTCCTGGCTGTGCTGGGCGCCGACGCGCGAGGCGGCGCCGTTCGGACCGCGGAACACGATAGGCGCGCGGATCTGACCGCCCGACATATAGAGCGTTTTGGCGGCCGAGTTGATGATGTGGTCGATCGCCTGCATGGCGAAGTTGAACGTCATGAACTCGACGATCGGCTTCAGGCCCGACATGGCGGCGCCGACGCCCAGACCGGCGAAGCCGTGCTCGGTAATCGGGGTATCGACGACGCGCTGATCGCCGAACTCCTGCAGCAGGTCGCGGCTGACCTTGTAGGCGCCCTGATACTGGGCGACTTCCTCGCCGATCAGGAAGACGCGATCGTCGCGGCGCATCTCTTCGGCCATGGCGTCACGAAGGGCGTCGCGCACGGTCGTCTTGACCAGTTTGGCGTCGGCCGGGATTTCTGGGTCGCGCAGTTCGACCTTGGGCGCCGCAGCCTGAGCCGGGGCCTTTTCGGGATCGCCGGTCTTGCCTTCTGCCGTCGCCTTGGGCGTCTCGGCTTCAGCGGCTTTGGGCGCAGGCGTCGCTGCGCCGTCTTCGCCGGCCAGACGCGCGATCGGCGTGTTGACCTTCACGTTCTCGGAGCCTTCGGCGACCAGGATTTCCAGCACTTCGCCTTCATCCACGGCCTCGACTTCCATCGTCGCCTTGTCGGTTTCGATCTCGGCGATCACCTGGCCGGCCGACACGGTGTCGCCCGCTTTGATGTGCCATTTGGTCAGCGTGCCCTCTTCCATCGTGGGGGACAGCGCCGGCATCAGAATGTCGGTCACGGATCAGGCCTCCACGTAGACGTCGGTGTAGAGCTCGGACGGATCGGGTTCCGGGCTCTCTTGGGCGAATTGAACAGCTTCGGCGACGATCGCCTTGATCTCGTTGTCGATGGCCTTGAGCTCGTCCTCGGTCGCATCGGCGGCCGACAGCAGCATCTTCAGGTGATCGATCGGGTCGCGGGTCTTTTTGACCTCGTCGACCTCTTCCTTGGTCCGGTATTTGGCCGGGTCAGACATCGAGTGACCCCGATAGCGATAGGTCTTCACTTCCAGGATGAAGGGACCGCCGCCTTCGCGGGCGCGCTTGACCGCACGGGCCGTCGCGTCGCGCACGGCCAGCACGTCCATGCCGTCGACCTGCTCGCCCGGAATGCCGAAGCTGGCGCCGCGCTGATACAGTTCGGTCGTCGAGGACGAGCGCTCGATGCTCGTGCCCATGGCGTACTGGTTGTTCTCGATGATGTAGATGGCCGGAAGCTTCCACAACTGCGCCATGTTGAAGCTTTCGTACACCTGCCCCTGGTTCGAGGCGCCGTCGCCGAAATAGACGAAGGCCACCGAATCGTCGCCGCGATACTTGCCGGCGAAGGCCAGGCCAGTGCCCAGCGCCACCTGGGCGCCGACGATGCCATGACCGCCGTAGAAGCCGGTCGGCACGTCGAACATGTGCATCGATCCGCCTTTACCCTTGGACGAACCGCCGCTGCGGCCGGTCAGCTCGGCCATGACTTCCTTGGGATCCATGCCGGCGGCCAGCATGTGGCCGTGGTCGCGGTATCCGGTGATGATCTTGTCGTGGCCTTGTTTGACGCTCTCCTGAACGCCGACCGCCACGGCCTCTTGGCCGATGTACAGGTGGCAGAAGCCGCCGATCAGACCCATGCCGTAGAGCTGGCCCGCACGCTCCTCGAAGCGGCGGATCAGAACCATCTCGCGATAGAAGCGCAGAAGGTCTTCCTTGGACGCCGTCGGCGTGTTGGGCAGTTTATCAGGCGTGGTCGTCTGAGCGGATTTGGCTGGGGCTTTCGCCATCCGGTATCTCCCGGCTAGGCGCCGAGAACCGACGCCTTCTTATCGTTACGGAAAGGGGCTTTAGCAGCCTTCCTTCCGGTAACGCAAAGGGGTGCGGGTCGCCCTGTAACAATAGTTCAAGTGGTGAAGGTCGCTCAGCCTTGGGCGGCCGGGGCCGAGACGCGGATCACATAGTCGCGCGGGTCAGAGAAACCCAGAACGGCGCGCGCGCGCTCTTCCAGAAGGTCGCGAGACAAGCTGTCTGTGCGAAGATAGCGAACCCGCGTCTCAAGGTCGCGGCGCTGCTCGGTCAGATGCGCCAGCTGGTCCTCGCGCTGCCCCAGCAAGGCGTCGCGAGACGATCCGCTCAACAGTCCGCGCTCGCCCGTCAGCGCCTGCACCCCAAGATAGGCCAGAAGCAGCAACAGGGCGAGGGACAGGCGGTAAGGTTTCATCCGTTCGGGCACTTGAGACGCTCCTTCTGAGCGCGAAAACACAGTTCAGAAACCGTGCCCGAAAATGCCTAACGAAATGTAGCTTGACCGTAAGATTGTCGGCGGAAAACGCTGATTCTCAGCCGACAATTCCATTTTCTATTTCAGCAGCATGCCGTCGCCGAAATAGACGCCCTGATCGCCCAGCATTTCCTCGATGCGGAGCAACTGGTTGTACTTCGCCACCCGGTCGGAGCGGGCCAGCGAGCCGGTCTTGATCTGCCCGCAGTTGGTCGCCACGGCCAGGTCGGCGATGGTGTAGTCCTCGGTCTCGCCCGACCGGTGGCTCATCACGGCGGTATAGCCCGCGCGGTGGGCCATATCGACGGCGTCCAAGGTTTCCGACAGGGTGCCGATCTGGTTGACCTTGATCAGGATCGAGTTGGCCAGGCCCTCGCCGATACCCGCAGCCAGACGCGCCGGATTGGTCACGAACAGATCGTCGCCGACCAGTTGGACCCGATCGCCCAGACGCTCGGTCAGCAGGCGCCAGCCGTCGAAGTCATCCTCGGCCATGCCGTCCTCGATCGACACGATCGGGAAGCGTTCGCATAGATCGACCAAGTAGGCGGCCATGCCTTCGGAATCGACGGTCTTGCCCTCGCCGGCCATGACGTATTTGCCGTCCTTGAAGAACTCGGTCGAGGCGACGTCGAGGCCCAGGTGGAAGTCCTCGCCCGCGAGGTAGCCCGCCGCCTGGCCCGCCTTGGTGATGAAGCTCAGCGCCTCATCGGCCGACGCCAGATTCGGCGCAAAGCCGCCCTCGTCGCCGACGTTGGTGTTGTGCCCGGCGTCCTTCAGTTGCTTCTTCAGGGCGTGGAAGATTTCGGCGCCCATGCGCACGGCGTCCGAAAACGTCTCGGCGCCCGTGGGCAGGATCATGAACTCCTGGATGTCGATCGGATTGTCGGCGTGGGCGCCGCCGTTGATGATGTTCATCATCGGGGTCGGCAGGACGCGGGCCGAAACGCCGCCCAGATAGCGATACAGTTCCTGATTGGCCGACAGGGCGCTGGCCTTGGCGACCGCCAGAGACACGCCCAAGATCGCATTGGCGCCCAGACGGCCCTTGTTGGGCGTGCCGTCCAGTTCGATCATCGCCTCGTCGATCCGGCGCTGCTGCTCGGCGTCCATGCCGGACAGGGCGTCGAAGATCTCGCCGTTGACGGCGTCGACCGCCTTCTGGACGCCCTTGCCGCCCCACATGTCCTTTTCGCCATCACGCAGCTCGACCGCTTCGTGCGCGCCCGTAGACGCGCCGGACGGTACGGCGGCGCGGCCGAAAGAACCGTCTTCCAGCGTGACATCGACCTCGACCGTCGGATTGCCCCGGCTGTCGAGGATCTGGCGGGCGACGATGTCGGCGATGTCGGTCATGGCTCGGCTCTTTGGCTCAAGGGGCAAGGGAGGTCAGACGGTTTAGCCGCCTCCCCGCCAAACGCCAATGCCGACATCGTCGCCGGACGTCAGGAACAGCCTTCGACCAGTTGGATCGAAGGATCGCCCGCATGGACCATCATCACCTTGCCGTCGCTGCCGATCTCATATCGAACGCCACGCGCCGACGGATCGGTGACATAGGTCGTCGATCCGCCCTTCGACCAGACGAACAGATCCTCGGCCGGCGCCTCCTGGTATTTGTGCGGCTGGGCGAAGACCGCGCCGCCATAGGCCTGCTTGATCGCCATGGCCGTATCGCCCACCCCGAATCCACGATCGGTCTTCGTCGTCGCACCGCGCGCCAGGGTCATTCGCGTCAGCACGCCGTTCTGGATCATCACTTGCACATCGGCGGGCGCCTTCGCGGGATGGAACTGGTCACAGACTTCAGGCTCCGCGCCGCCGACAGCGTTCGGTTGAGAGTCTTCGCCCCAGACCTTCACGAGCTCGGCGCGCGTCATGCCGATTCGTACCGGGCCCAGACCTTCGGCCGTCAACGCATTCGGATCGGCTGCGGGCGTAGCGGGCATCTCGTTCGCGGATGCGACGGGCGGTGCAACCGGCTCCGAGGCGCGCTCCTCTGCGCGATTGCAGGCGGCGAGGGTCAGCAGCGCACAGGCGCTGACGGCGGTGAAACGAATCATCATGCGGCGTCTCCAACGGAAGCTTCACCGCATTGAACGCACGAAAACGGCGCGCGGGTCACCGCGCGCCGTCGAAATCGTCATCCGACCGAAGTCGGGATCGCCTGAAAGACTAGTCTTCCTTCGGCGTGATGACCTGACGACCGCGATAGGTGCCGGTCTTCAGGTCGATGTGGTGCGGGCGCTTCAGCTCGCCGGTGTCCTTGTCCTCGACGTAGACGTTCGAGGTCAGGGCGTCGTGGGCGCGGCGCATGTTGCGACGCGAGGGAGATACTTTGCGCTTCGGAACGGCCATGTCCGTCTCAATCTTCTAAGTCGGGCGCCGCCCAGAGCCGAGCTCCGTCTAGCGCGAAAACAATAGCGGCGGCCCTCAGGACCGCCACGCGAGGCGCGGCTTATGCATGAACCGCGCGACGATTTCAAGGCGTTTAAGCAGGCGTCAGACGCCGGACGATCTTCGCAGGATTGCCGACCACCACCACGTCGGACGGCACGTCCTTCGTCACGACCGATCCCGCGCCGATCACCGAACGATCGCCGATGGTGACGCCCGCCAAAACGATAGCGCCGCCGCCAATCCAGACGTCGTCCCCGATGACGATCGGCCGCGCCGTTTCCTCGCCCCGGCGGGCGACGGAGTCCAACGGATGTTCCGGCGTCAGCAGTTGTACGCCTGGCCCGGCCTGGAAGTTGTCGCCGATGCGGATCTCGGCGCAGTCCAGGAACACGCAGTTGGCGTTCGCAAAGGCCCGCGCACCCAGGTGGATGTTGACGCCATAATCGCAAAAGAAGCCCGGCATGATGATCGCCTTGCCGTCGGCCGCATTGACCAGTTCGTTGACCAGTGCGCCGCGCCGGTCGCGATCCGGTTCGGCGTTGATGGCGACGGTCAGGGCCACGGCGCGGGCGCGACCGTCGCGCAGATCGGAATCGCCCGGATCGTAAGGCAAGCCCGCCAGCATCTTCTCGCGCTCGGTCATGCGGCCTCCGTCAGAGCGGAGGCCACCGCTTCGCCGATGGCCAGCGAACTGGTCAGGCCAGGGCTTTCGATGCCGAACAGGGCCATCAGACCATCAATGCCATGATGTTCGCGGCCATGAAGCTGGAAGTCCGGTTGCGGCTCGCCCGGCCCATGCAATTTGGGCCGAATGCCGGCGTAGTCCGGCGTCAGGGCGCCATCGGGCAATCCCGGCCAGAAACGGCGAATGTAGGTGGCGAACTCTTCGGCCTTGGCAGGATCGACCGAGTAATCCTCGGTTTCAACATAGGCCAGGTCGGGCCCGAATACGGCCTGACCACCCAGATCCTTGCGATAGTGGGTGCCCAGCGCGCCGGGGATGGGCGGCGGATAGATCAGCCGATCAAACGGCGCCTTACCCGTCAGACGGAAGTAGACGCCCTTGCCGAAATGCCCGGCGGGAATGTCTCCGTGTGGATAGCCTTCGATCGACGCCGCCACAGCCTGGGCCGACAGTCCGGGCGCGGTGACCAAAAGGCGGCTCGTGACCTGCATCGCCCCCTCCCCGCCGACACGGATCGTGAAGCCGCCGCCCGTCAGGGGCTCTGCGCCCTCAAACGGCGCCGAGACCACGACCGATCCGCCCGCATCCTCGATCTCGCCCTGCAGAGCCAGCATATAGCCGTGGCTGTCGAACAGGCCGCTCTCGGGCGACAGGATGGCGGCGTGGACGTTCAGCTCCGGCTCCAGCGCCCGCGCCTGGGCGCCGGTCAGATGCGCCAGCCCCTCGACGCCGTTCGCCGTCGCCTGTTCGAAGATGGCCTCGATCCGCTCGACCTCGGCCTCTTGCGTCGCCACAACCAGCTTGCCGCATTTCCAGTGGTTGATCTTGCGGCTGGCCAGGAAGTCGTAGAGCGCGCGGCGACCCTCCACGCAGAAGCGGGCCTTCAGCGATCCGGTCGGATAATAAAGCCCGCCGTGAATGACCTCGGAATTGCGCGAGGAGACGCCCTGACCAATGTGGGCTTCCTTCTCCAACACCAGCACCGCTAGGCCCTGTTTCGACAGCGCCCGACCGCAGGCCAGGCCCACAGCCCCGGCGCCCACGACGGTCGCGTCGAAATCGAAACTCATCGGACGCCGTACCTCCGTTTCGCCTCGGCCTCGAAACACCCTATCAGCTTTTCCACCGCACGGTCGAAGTTCGCCGACAGCATCATGTCCAGCATCCGGGATTTGAAGGCGAAGTCGATCATGAACTCCAGCCGCGTGCCGTCGGGATGAGGAAAGAACTCCCAACGGTTCTTCAAGTGCTTGAAGGGTCCACGCAGCAAGCCGACCTCGACCTTCGGCGCATTACGATCATGCCGGACCCAGGTGGAGAACCGCTCTTGCAGGAAAGAGAACCCGACGCTGGCCTCCGCATCCTGCAAGCCGACGCAATCGCCTTCCTCGCGCGCGTTCCAGACACGCATCGATGTCACCCACGGCACGAAGTCGGGATAGGCGCGCACATCGGCGACCAGATCGGCAAGCTGTTGGGGCGCATAGGGAAGAATGCGCGTGACGCGGTGGACGGCCATTCGGAACTTAGCGGCGCAGCTGCGCCTCGCGCGCCGCCTTCAGCCGGGCGAAATCGTCTCCGGCGTGGTGCGACGAACGCGTCAGCGGGCTGGACGACACCATCAGGAAGCCCTTGGCCCCGGCGATCGCCTCATACGCCTTGAACTCTTCCGGCGTGACGAAGCGGTCGATCGCGGCATGTTTGCGCGTCGGCTGCAGGTACTGGCCGATGGTGATGAAGTCGACGCCGGCGGACCGCATGTCGTCCATCACCTGCATGACCTCTTCCTTGGTTTCGCCCAGGCCGACCATGATGCCGGACTTGGTGAACTGGTTCGGGTCGCGCTCCTTGACCATCTGCAACAGGCGCAGGCTGTGGAAGTAGCGCGCGCCCGGCCGGATCTTCAGATACAGGCGCGGAACGGTCTCCAGGTTGTGATTGAAGACGTCGGGCTTGGCGTCGATCATCACGGCCGCCGCCCCGTCCTTTCGCAGGAAGTCGGGGGTCAGTATCTCGATCGTGGTGTCCGGCGCCTGGATGCGGATTTGGCGCACCACCTCGGCGAAGTGGGCCGCACCGCCGTCGGCCACGTCGTCGCGGTCGACCGAAGTGATGACGACGTGGTTCAGGCCCATCTGCTGGACAGCCAAGCCCACCTTGCCCGGCTCTTGCGGATCCAGCGGCTGAGGCAGGCCCGTCTTGACGTTGCAGAAGGCGCAGGCCCGCGTGCATGTGTCGCCCATGATCATCAGGGTGGCGTGTTTCTGGCTCCAGCACTCGCCGATGTTCGGGCAGGCCGCCTCTTCACACACCGTCACCAGCCCCTTGGAACGAACGATCTCCTTGGTGGCGTTATATTGACCGGAGCCCGGCGCCTTGACCCGCAGCCAGTCGGGCTTTTTCAGAACGACCGACTCGGGCCGGTTCTGCTTTTCGGGGTGGCGCAGCTCGGACGGCTTACGCTGAAGGGTGTCGATCAGGGTGACCATGGCCGGTATTTCGGACTTTGAGGCCGTTTAGGCAAGGCACACCGGGTAACAGACTTGCCGCAGGCGTGATCGCGCATCGGAACTCACGCGACGTTACGCATCTTTTCAAGATGCGGCGGCGTCATTAATGACAGTCGCCCGAACAACAGAGAGGGCCGCCCGCGTCCTCCGTAGGAGACGCGCTTGCGCCAGGCCCTGGATCCCTCGCTCTACGACTCGACCCTGATCGACGCCCTGATCGATGCGCGGTCGCGGTTCGGCGACAAGGAAATCCTGGAAGATCAGGACCGGCATCCGCTAACCTACACCGGCTTGATCCGCGCCGCCTTCGTGCTGGGGCGCAAGATCGCCAATATGACCGACAAGGGCGAGCGGGTCGCGATCCTGCTGCCGTCGTCCATGGGCGTCGTCGTCACCTTCTTCGGTCTGCACGCCCACGGTCGTGTGCCGGTGATGCTGAACTTCACCGCCGGCGAGGCCAATCTGAAGGCCGCGATCAAGGCCTCGGGCGTCAAGAAGGTGCTGACCGCCAAACGCTTCATCGACCAGGCCAAGCTGGACGACCTGATCGTCGAACTGAAGACGGTGGCCGAGGTCGTCTGGCTGGACGATGTCCGCAAGACCATCGGCCTGGCCGACAAGCTCTACGGCCTCGCCGCCGGCGCGGCGCCCAGGCGGTTCCGCGTGAAGACGGATCCGGATGCGCCGGGCGTTGTCCTGTTCACCTCCGGCAGCTTCGGCACGCCCAAGGGCGTGGTGCTGAGCCAGAAGAACCTCGTCGCCAATGCGCGTCAGGTGGCGGCCCACATCGACCTGCTGCCCGAATGGGTGATGTTCAATCCCCTGCCGACCTTCCACTGTTTCGGCCTGACCGGCGGGGTCATCCTGCCGCTGCTGCAAGGGTTGAAGGCGTTCCAGTATCCATCGCCGCTGCACGCCAAACAGATCACCGACCTGCTGCCCCAGGTGAACGCCTCGATCCTGTTCGCGACCGACACCTTCCTGAACCAGTACGGCCGCGTCGCCGAACCGAACGACTTCTCGACGCTGAAGTTCGTGGTCGCAGGCGCCGAAAAGGTGCGGGAGGAAACCCGCACCCTGTTCAACACCAAGTTCGGCGGCGTCGAACTGCTGGAAGGCTATGGCGCGACCGAGGCCTCGCCTGTCATCGCCGTCAACCATCCTGATCGCAACGCGCCCGGCACGGTGGGCCAGGTGCTTCCCGGCATCGACTGGAAGCTGGAGCCGGTCGAGGGCATCGACGCAGGCGGTCGCCTGATGCTGCGCGGTCCCAATGTCATGAGCGGCTATGTCACCTCGGCCGAGCCCTTGCAGTGGGATCCGATCGGCGACGACTGGCTGGACACCGGCGACATCGTCGATGTGACCGACGACGGCTATGTCACCATCCGCGGCCGCGCCAAGCGTTTTGCCAAGATCGGCGGCGAGATGGTCTCGCTGACCGCCGTCGAAGGGATCGCCGGCGCTGTCTGGCCTGATCAGCGCCACGCCGTCGTGTCGATCCCGGACAGCCGCAAGGGCGAGAAGCTGGTGCTCGTCACTGACCATGCCGGGGCCGAGGTCGCGCCACTGGCTGAATGGGCGCGAACCAATGGCGCGCCCGAGCTGATCGTGCCGAAAAAGATCGTCAAGGTCGCAGAAGTGCCCGTCCTAGGCACCGGCAAGACCGATTACGTGTCGATCCAGAAGATGGTCGAGGCGGAAAAGGCGGCCTGATCAGCCGATCCGTACGCCTGTCATCGAGATCGAGCCGCCCTCGATGCGGTCATTGAAGAAGCTGACCGCCTCGCCCGGCTCCTGCTGGGCGGCGACATAAAGCACCGGCAGGAAATGTTCGTCGGTCGGCACGCTCAATTGCGCGTCCTCGGCCAGACCCACCCAGTCGATCAGCGCCTCATGGTCGCCCCGGTCGAACGCCGCCTTCACCGCCTCGTTGAAGCCGGTGGCCCAAGCGTAGGGTTCTGCGCCGTCCTCGCGTTTCCAGGTCCGCAGATTGTGCACGAAGTCGCCCGAGCCGGCGATGACGATTCCCTCGTCGCGCAGCGGTTTCAGCGCCTTGGCCAGTTCGTAATGCTGGCGCGCCGTCAGCTCGCGGTTCAGCGACAACTGCACCACAGGCACGTCGGCCTCGGGCCACACATGGCACAGCACCGACCAGGTCCCGTGATCCAGGCCCCACGCTTGCGTTTGGACGGCCCCGGTCAGCGCCGACACCCGCGCCGCCAAGGCGGGCGACCCGGGCGACGGATACTGCATCTGATGAAGTTCGCGCGGGAAGTTGCCGAAGTCATGGATGGTTTCGGGACTCTCCTGCGCGGTGACGCCCAGCCCGCGCGTCTCCCAATGGGCGGAGATCATCACCACACCCTTGGGCTTGCCGATCGCTTCGCCCAGCGCACGCCAGGCGGCCCCATAAGGACCGCCGAGCGCATTCATGGGCGAACCGTGGCCGAAGAAGACGGCGGGCTGACGCATCGGATCAGCCGTGCAGCTTCTTGGCCAGCTCGGCGATATGCTTGCCCTGGAACCGGGCGCCGTCCAGCTCGACGTCGCTGGGCTGACGCGAGCCGTCGCCGCCCGTGATCGTCGATGCGCCATACGGCGAGCCGCCGTGGATGGCATCCAGCGTCATCTGCCCCTGGAAGGAATAGGGCAGACCCACGACTGGCATGCCGTGGTGCATGAAGAAGTTGTGCAGGCCCTGGAAGGTCGTCTCCTGACCGCCGTGCTGTGTCGCCGTCGAGGTAAACGCCCCGCCAACCTTGCCTATCAGGGCGCCCGAGAACCACAGGCCGCCGGCCTGATCCAGGAAGGCGCGCATCTGCGACGCGGCCGAACCAAAGCGAGTGCCGGCGCCGATGATGATGGCGTCGTAGTCCTTCAGATCGTCGATCTTGGCGATCGGCGCCTTCTGATCCAGCTTGTAGTGAGAAGCCTTGGCCAGCTCTTCCGGCACGGTTTCCGGCACGCGCTTGATGTCCACGACAGCGCCTTCGACCTCGCGCGCGCCTTCGGCGACCGCCTCGGCCATGGTTTCCAGGTGACCATAGGTCGAGTGATAGAGGACGAGGATTTTCGGCATCGAGGAGGCTCCGTTGAATGACAAGGGTCGTCATTCGCAACAACGACCGTTGCTAACTTGGCGCGCTGCCGGTCCTTCCGCAAGTCCCCGACATCAAATCACGTCTCGAATGGACAGACAGTGTCGTAAAAGGTCCTGTCGCCTGGCGTGGGGCGACCGCGGCGACAATGGAAACGGTGCTCCATCAACATGGCCTGCTGCTCGATGTTCAACGCGTCCCACCGGCAGGTCGGTTCCACGCGATAGCTGTAGGAGGTGGAGGTGTCCCCAGCCTTCAGCTTTGCGAACAGCAGATTGACACCGTGCTGGGCCTGCCAGACGTGCGTCAGTTCATGAATCAGCACGCCCTGCATTCGCTCGGACGCCAAGGTGAAATCTGCGACGAGCTGCGCTTGCGGCCATACGATCCAGTCTCGCCCGAACCAGCGTCCAGCAACGAAGGCGCGGCGGAACGGCCAACCGATCAAACGGACGGGCGCCAGGTCGACCGCGGCGCCGAACGCCTCTCGCGCGAGCGATTTCTCAGCTTCGGTCAGGGCGCGAACGAAGGATCCCAAGGCTTCACATACTCCCAGTGCCACGGTTCATAGACATAGGGCACAAAGCCGAAACGCCCAGCGTTCGTCACCAGCCAGCGATAGGTCGCCGACCGCGCCATATATTCGCGGCTGGCCGGGGTGGTGGAATCGACACCCAGACCCGGCGCCTGGCCGACATACAGATCGACCGCCGTGCCGGTCCGATGCGGCGAGCAGACGGCGCGGCGCAGCCCATCGCAGTTGCCCTGCTGCGCACAGCGCGCCGCGTCCGCCTCGGGATCGCGGAAGCCGGAGAAGATCTGCAGCAGTTCGGGATCGGCCCCCACCTCCGGAACTTCAGCACGCGCGGCCGCGACCAACCGGCGATAGGCGTCCAGTACGTCGCGGCGCAGCAGGCGTGTCAGACGGTCGGCATGTTCCTCGGACGCGACCAGATAGCCCAGCTGATTGATCGGCGGCGGCTCGGGACAGGCGCCGCCGACGCGCGCCATGACGAATGGCCGCCGCTCCTGCCAAAGGCCGTGAAACACCTGGAATGTCGCCGCATCGAACAGGCCCGTCGGCGCTAGGCCGTGCGTCTGCTGAAACCCCGCCAGTTGTGACGCGAAGATCGGCGTGCCGGGTCCGCAGGTCGTATGCAGTTCGCGCTGGATCAGCGGCAGATAGGCCTGCCACCCCCACTCCGCCGCCCCGAACGGCGCCCATTCCATGCCGTAGGCCGACTCCGCGTTCGCCAGTCCCTGCGCCTGCCAACCGTCGGCGTTGGTGTGGCAGGGTCCGGCCGCACGCACGCCGCCGGCAAACGTCAGAACGAAGCAAACGGACAGGAACGCAAGAAGGCTTCGCCACATGTCGCACAGGAAGCCCCAAGCTGGTCGATCTCACAAGTGCATGCGTCACCGATCGCTGGCATGGTGGCGCGCGGCCGACTCGCGCCGCGCCTTTCGGACCGATGCATGTCCACCGCCGCGCCGACCGCGCCCCGCCGTTCCAACGCCGTGCTCGCGGCCTTTTCCGGCCCGTGCCTGCCGCTGGCGGCCTTTGGCGTCGCCCTGCCCGTCACCTTGCCGGAGTTCTACGCCACCCATGTGGGGTTGGAACTGGGAGTTGTGGCGGCCGTCTTCATGGCCGTGCGCCTGATCGACATCGTCTTCGACCCTTTCATCGGCTGGGGCATGGACAAGACCAGGACGCGGTTCGGTCGCTATCGCCCGTGGATGGCGATCTCGACGCCGATCCTGATGCTGTCGGCCTTCATGATGTTCGTCGTGGTCCAGCCCGGCGCCGGACCGGCCTATCTGTTTGGTTGGCTGTTGGTCCTCTATCTCGGCTTCTCGATCGGCACCTTGGGCCAACTCGGCTGGGCCGCCGTGCTTGCGCCGCAGTATGACCAGCGCAGCCGGGTCTATGGCTGGTGGCAGGTGTTTAACATCATCGGCGTGATCCTGATTCTGGTGCTGCCGACCGTGGTGGTTCAGACGGGCATCGGGAACTATGCCGACGGCGTGCGGATCATGGGCTGGGCCATCCTGATCGCCCTGCCCGTCACCATCGGCCTGGCCATGGTCACCGTACCCGAACCCGTCAACGCGGGCGATCAGCCGCACGGCGGCGCCGGCGCCTATCTGGCCCTGTTGAAGATGCCGACGGTCAGGAAGCTCTTGATCGCCGACCTGCTGCTGGGCGTCGCCCCGGGCATCACGGGTTCGCTGCTGTTCTTCTTTTTCGGACAGATCAAGGGCTATGACCACAGCCAGGCCGGCCTGTTCATGTTGTTCTATTTCGTCGCCGGTTTGTGCGGCGCGCCGATCTGGGCCTGGCTGGCCACGCGGATCGGCAAGGACAAGGCCCTAGCCGTCGCCAGCCTGATCTTCGCGGCCCTTTACATCGCCGCCACCCTGGTTCCCGGCGGCAACTTCATGCTGACGGCAGGCGCCATGTTCATCGCCGGTTTGCCCTATGCGGCCGGCCTATTCCTGTTGCGCGCCATGATGGCGGACGCCGGCGACGAGGTGCGACTGGAGACCGGTGTGGATCGCACAGGACTGATGTTCTCCATCCTGTCCGCGACGACCAAGATCGGCCACGTGGTGGCTCTGATCCCCTATCTCATCCTGCAAGGCGTGGGCTTCAAGGCCGTGCCGGGGCCGATGGGCAACAGCGACTTTTCACTGCTGACGCTCCAGATCCTGTTCATTCTAGTCCCCGGCCTGCTGCTGGCCGCCGCCGCCTGGGTGCTGAAGGGCTATCCCCTGACGCCGAAGCGGCACGATGAAATCCGCCTCGCCCTGGAAGCTCGCGACGGAGCCCGCCGTTGAGACCGATCGACCGCCTGCTCGGCGTCATGGAGCGGTTGCGCGATCCCGTCGGCGGCTGCCCCTGGGACGTGGAGCAGACCTTCGCCACCATCGCCCCCTATACGATCGAGGAGGCCTATGAGGTCGCCGACGCCATCGAGCGCAACGATCTGGTCGAGCTGAAGGGCGAACTGGGCGACCTGCTGTTCCAAGTCGTCTTCCACGCCCGCATGGCTGAGGAACAAGGGCTGTTCGCTTTCGACGACGTGGTCACAGCCATCGCCGACAAGCTGGAGCGCCGCCACCCGCACGTTTTCGGTGACGAGGCGCAGCGCTCCTCGAAGGAACAGACCGTCGCTTGGGAAGCCATCAAGGCCGCCGAGCGCAAGGACCGCAAGAAGCCGGGCGTTCTAGACGACGTGCCGGTCGGCCTGCCCGCCCTGACCCGCGCCGCCAAGCTGACGAAGCGCGCCGGTCGTGTCGGCTTCGACTGGCCCTCCACCGACGAGGTGTTCGACAAGCTGGCCGAAGAGGTCGAGGAGCTGCGCGTCGAGATCGCCGCTGGCGACAAGGCCAAGGCGCGCGAAGAGCTGGGCGATCTTCTGTTCGTCGTCGCCAACCTGGCGCGCAAGCTGGACGTCGAACCCGAAGACGCCCTGCGCGCGGCCAACGCGAAGTTCGTGCGTCGCTTCGGCTTCATCGAGGCCGAGCTGGCGAAGGACGGCCGTACGCCCGACCAATCGGACCTGGCCGAGATGGACCGCCTCTGGGACGCCGCAAAGGTCGCCGAAAAGGCCGCTCCCGCGAACTGAGTCGCCCATGACCTACGACCTGATCATCTTTGACTACGATGGCGTGGTCGCCGACAGCGAAGTGTTGAGCAGTTCGATCATTGCAGAACACCTAACCGCCGCCGGTCTACCGACCTCGTTGGATTATGTGCTGACGCACTATGTCGGCCGACGTTGCCGCGATAATCGCAACTTGGTGGAGGCGCGCCATGGCCGCCCTTGCCCCGACAACCTGCATTTCGACTTCAGCCGCGAGGCTCATAATAGGGCACGGCAAGAGTTGGAGCCCATCCTCGGCCTGCACGAATTTCTGGATGCACGGCCGGAGGCACGCTGTATCGCCTCGTCCAGTGGACCGGAATGGCTGGCCTTGGGCCTAAAGCGTTTCGGCCTGGCCGATATGTTCGCAGACCGTGTTTTTAGCGCCGCTTTGCATGTCGAGCGTGGCAAGCCGCATCCTGATGTATTTCTCTTTGCCGCCCGAACCGTGGGCGTGGATCCGTCCCGCGTCCTAGTGATCGAAGACAGCGAGGCGGGCGTCACCGCAGGCGTCGCGGCCGGTATGACGGTCGTGGGACTGACGGCGGGCGGGCATGTTCGCGACGGCCATGCCGAGCGCCTGACTGCCCGCGGCGCCCACTTTATCGCCGACAGCTATGCGGCCGTCTCCGCCTTCATGGATCGCTGAGCCTCAGAGGTAGCGCAGTTCCTGTAGATCGACGTCACGGAACAGCTTCTTGGCCGTCACCTCATCCAGCTGACGCGCCCTCATCAATCGACGCAGTTCCTCACGCTCGGCCGCCAGCGCTGCTAGCCACAGACGACGCTCGATATCGTCCATCTTGCGCGTCAGGGCGGCGTCTTCCTCGTCCGTGCGGGTGTGGGTCTCGATCCGCTGGCGATAGGTCTCCATGATCCGGCCAGCGATGTCGGAATAGAGGTCGGGGTTGGACTTGCCCTCCGCCATGGCGTGCGAGGCGTCCTCGATGGCGCGCAAGGCGGCCGAGGCGGCGGCGACCCGGCCGCGATCCTCTTCCTGCTCGTGCGAAGGCTCCGGCGGCAGTTCGACGTTCTTCAGCAACCGAGGCAAGGCGAAGGTCGCCAGCACCAGCGACACTACGATCACGCCCGCCGCCAGGAAGATCGCCAGGTTCCGCGACGGCATCGGCGATCCGTCGCCCAAGGCGAACGGCAGGGTCAGAATACCCGCCAGAGTGATCGCGCCCCGCACGCCCGCCAGAGACATCACCATGGTCAGCCGCAGACCGACCTTGGCCGGCGGCCCACGATGGCGGCGGCGAAACAGGGTCAGCTTCAGCGAGGTCCAAACCCAGACAAACCGCAGCGCCGCCAGGGTGGCGACGATGCCGAACACATAGACCGCCAACCACCAGACTTCGGGCCGGCTGGTGCCCGCCACCACCTCGGCCGCACGCGACATGATCGAGGGCATCTGTTCGCCCAGGATCACGAAGATGATGCCGTTGGCCACGAACTGAACCGTGTCCCATACGACGCTGCGCCGGATCCGCGTCATCGCCATCGACTGGCCGGCGATGCCGCCGCGTTCGGTGAAGCTCATCGTCACCCCGGCCGCCACCGCCGCCAGGATGCCGGACGCATGCAGTTCTTCCGCCACCAGATAGGCGGCGAACGGGATCAGCAGGCTGACCAAAATCTGCGCGCCCACGTCCTCGCCCCAGCGTCGGCTGACGAAGCTCTTGGCGTAGCTGATGGCCATGGTGACCAGAACGCCGACGGCGACCCCGACCAGAGCCAGCCAGGCGAACGTCCCGACCGCGTGGCCGATCGAAAACGCGCCAGTCGTCGCGGCGGCGACCGCGATCCGCATGCAGGTCAGGCCCGTCGCATCGTTCAACAGCGACTCGCCTTCCAGAATGTGCATCAGCCGCTTTGGGATGGGCGCCCGCGCCGCGATCGCCTGAACCGCGATGGGATCGGTCGGCGACAGGATGGCGGCCAGGGCGAAAGCCACCGGCAGCGGCATCTCCGGGATCATCCACCAGATCAGGAAACCCAGACCGACGACGGTGAACAGCACCAGCCCCAGCGCCAGCTCAAGGATGACCGCCCGGTCGCGAAACAGGTCTTCCTTGGGAATTCTCCAGCCGTCCAGAAACAGCAGCGGCGGCAGGAACAGCAGAAAGAAAATGTCCGGCTCAAGATCGACCGTCTTGCCCGTGATCAGCACGATGGCGGCGCCCAGCCCGATCTGAACCAAGGGCAAGGCGATACGCGTGATCCGCGCGATCGAACCCGACACCACCACGGCCAACAGCAGAAGCAGGACGGTTTCGATCAGATGCATGAAAACTCAGTCGGTCAGGTCGGGATACAGGCGCTCGAATCGCCCCAGCGCCGCAGGATGCAGCCGCACCGTGACGTGAGTACGGCCAAGCTCGTCCGCATCGCGCGACGTGACCCGCCCATGTTCGTACAGCCACGCCAGGGCCTCGCCCTGATGCGGTTCGAGCGTCAGCTGAGCCTCGGGATCGTCGTCGATCAGGCCGGCGATGATCTGGCGCAGAGGCTCGATCCCCTCGCCCGTCCAGGCTGAGACGGCGACCGCTTCACCGTCCTTCGCCAACCGTTCGGCTTGACCCAGCACAGTCTCACGCGCCTCGTCATCCAGCAGGTCGATCTTGTTCCAGACCTCCAGCACCCGGCGCGTCTTGCCCTCTGGCGTCTCGATCTGTTTCAGCACGGCCTCGACGTCCTTGGCCTGAGCGGCGCTGTCGGGCGAGGCTATGTCGCGGACGTGCAGGATCAGATCGGCCTCACCGACCTCCTCCAGGGTCGCGCGGAAGCTCTCGACCAGTTCATGCGGCAGGTCGGAGATGAAGCCGACAGTATCCGCCACGATGGCCGGTCGCCCTTGCGGCAGCCGGATGGTGCGCTGGGTCGTGTCCAGGGTGGCGAACAACAGGTCCTTGGCGAAGACCTCCGATCCCGTCAGCCGGTTGAACAGCGTCGACTTGCCGGCGTTGGTGTAGCCGACCAGGGCGATCGTCGGGAACGGCGCCTTCTGACGCTGCTTGCGGTGCAGGCCGCGCGTGCGTCGCACCTCTTCCAACTCGGACTTCAGCCTGACGATCCGGTCGGCGATCAGACGCCGGTCCAGCTCGATCTGGGTTTCGCCGGGCCCGCCGGTCGAACCAGTTCCGCCACGTTGCCGCTCAAGGTGGGTCCAGGTCCGCACCAGACGCGACCGCTCATAATCCAGCCGCGCCAGCTCGACCTGAAGCCGCCCCTCCTTGGTCCGCGCGCGACGGCCGAAGATTTCCAGGATCAGGCCGGTGCGGTCGATGACCTTCACCTCCCACGCCTTTTCCAGATTGCGCTGCTGCACCGGCGTCAGGGCGTCGTCGATGATGACAGCCTCGGCGTCTGCGGCGCGTACGAGCGCGGCCAACTCCTCGACCTTGCCCGTGCCGAACAGGGTCGCTGGCGTGGTGCTGCGCAGCCGAACGATCTCTTCGGCGCGCACGTCGAGGTCCAGCGCGCGGGCAAGGCCCGCAGCCTCCTCAAGCCGTTCGCTCGCCAGCCGGGGACTGTCCGAGCGTCGGTCGGGGTGAATGACGACCGCCCGGATCAGCGGCACGGTGTGGTCGATCAGTTTTTGGGTCAATCAGTCTTCTTCGGCGTCGGGCTCGTACAGCTGCACGGGCGCGGACGGCATGATGGTTGAGATGGCGTGCTTGTACACCAGCTGGGACTGGCCATCGCGGCGCAGCAGGACACAGAAGTTGTCGAACCAGGTCACGATGCCCTGCAACTTGACTCCGTTGACCAGGAAAATGGTCAGCGGCGTCTTGGTCTTGCGGACCGAGTTGAGGAAGGTGTCCTGAAGGTTCTGACGTTTGTCTTGCGACATGGCAGGTTTTTCCTGTTCTTCGTTGTTTGTCGCCGTGGGAGCGGCGGGGCCGATGCAGCCGACCGCGACCTTAACCGCCGCCCGGCCGCTCGGGCAACGGCTTAAATGGCCCCTCGACGCGCCTGTTCAAGATAGAGTTCTCGCAGGCGGGTCGCGACCGGGCCGGGCTGGCCGTCGCCTATCTTTACGCCGTCCAGCGAAACCAGCGGCATGACGAAGGCGCTGGCGGCGGTGACGAACACTTCGCGCGCCCGTTTCGCTTCATCGACCGAGAAGGCGCGTTCTTCCAGTGCGACACCCTCGGCGGCAGCGAGCTCGAGGACCGCCGCTCGCGTGACGCCCCGCAAGATATTGGCCTGGATGTCCCGCGTTCTCAGCCTGCCGTCCTCATCCACGATCCACGCATTGGTCGATGCGCCTTCGGTGATCAGACCCATGTCGTCGTACATCAGGCACTCATAGGCGCCGCGCTCGCGCGCCGCCTGTTTGGCCAGCACATTCGGCAGCAGGCCGATCGTCTTGATGTCGCAACGCCCCCAGCGAACATCGGGCTGGGTGACGCCGGCCGCGCCGTTTTTCGCCAGACGCTGATTTCGCGCCGGATCGCTCGACTTGGCGGTCACGACCACGCTGGGCGCGATATCGGTCGGAAAGCCATGATCGCGCGGCGCCGTGCCGCGTGTGATCTGCAGATAGACCATGCCGTTGCGCACGCGATTGCGCCGCACGGTCTCGCGCAGAACGACGCCCAAGGCGCCGACGCTCATCGGGATATCGATCTTCAGTTCGCTCAGACTGCGGTGAAGGCGGCTCATGTGACCTTCGAAATCGGCCAGCCGCCCGTCGAAGACCGACCAGACCTCATAGACGCCGTCCGCGAACTGGAAACCGCGATCCTCGATATGGACCACGGCCTCGCCATGCGCGCTGTACGCGCCATTCACATAGGCGACGCGTGACATCAGGCCGGCTCTTCTTCATCGCCGCCGCGCGCTGGCGAGACGCCCAGCGACTTCAGCTTTCTATGCAGGGCCGATCGCTCCATGCCGATGAAGGCGGCGGTGCGCGAGATATTGCCGCCGAACCGCATGATCTGCGCCGCCAGATACTCCCGCTCGAAGACCTCGCGCGCCTCCCGCAGCGGCAGGGCGATGGTGCGCTCGCCGCCCAGGTTCGCCGTCCCGCCGTTAGAGGTCGCCACCTCCTGCGGCAGCATGTCGGCGGTGATCGTTTCCGCCGGATCGCCGGTCGCCAGGATCAGCAGACGCTCGATATTGTTGCGCAGCTGGCGGATGTTGCCGGGCCACGGGTGGACTTGCAGCACCGCCACCGCATCGTCCCCGACGATGCGTTTGGGCAGCCCTTGCGAGGCGCTGATCGTGTCGACGAAATATTCGACCAGTTCGGCGATGTCCTCGCGCCGTTCCGACAGCGGCGGGACACGGATCGGCACCACATTCAGACGGTGGAACAGGTCTTCGCGGAAACGTCCCTCTGCGATCTCGGCCTTCAGATCGCGCGAAGTCGACGTCACGACGCGGACATCGACCTGCACGTCCTGCTCTCCGCCGACACGCCGGAACCGCTGGTCCACCAGAACGCGCAGGATGCGGCTCTGGCTCTCGCGCGGCATGTCGCTGATTTCGTCCAGATACAGCGTGCCGTTGTGGGCGCGTTCGAACACGCCGATCTTGCGCGGACGGCCGTCCTGGCCCTCCTCGCCGAACAGTTCGACATCCAGACGTTCCGGCGTCATTCCGGCGGCCGAAATCGCGACGAACTCGGCGCGCGCGCGCGGGCTGGCTTCGTGGATCTGACGCGCAACCAGTTCCTTGCCCGAGCCGGCCGGTCCGGCGATCAGGACCCGACTGTTGGCCTGCGCCACCTTGGCGATGGTGCTGCGCAAGGCCTGCGCAGCCTGTGATCGGCCGATCAGACCCGACGGCGTCATGGTCGCCGCGCGCAGGCGGCGGTTCTCGCGCCTTAGCGTCGCCGCCTCGATGGCGCGTTCGACCACGACAACGAGCCGATCCGACTTGAACGGCTTTTCAATAAAGTCATATGCGCCACGCTTCAGCGCCGTCACCGCCGTCTCGATGTTGCCGTGACCGGAAATCATCACCACCGGCAGGTCAGGGTCCAGTTCCTTGACCACTTCCAGCAGCTCCAGCCCGTCCAGCCCGCCGCCCTGCATCCAGATGTCCAGGATCGCCAGCGACGGCTTCCTTGCCCGGATCGCCGCCAGGGCCTCGTCGGAGTTTGCGGCGACGCGCACGGCATGGCCCTCGTCCTCAAGCAGGCCGGACACCAGGTCGCGGATGTCGGCCTCGTCGTCGACAACGAGAATGTCGGAACCGGTTGGTCGCATCTTGCCTCGCTATTCGGCGGCCAGGGTCTGGAGCTTGCGCTCCGCGCCCTCGCCGCCTTTACCGTGGGGTTTCAGGGGGAAGATCATGCACACGCGTGCGCCGCGCAGGGTCTTGGCGTCGGCCAGCTTCAGCTCGCCGCCGTGGTCCTCGCAAATGCGTTTGACGATGGCCAGGCCCAGGCCCGTGCCCTTCTCGCGCGTGGTCACATAGGGTTCGGTCAGGCGATCGCGGTCGCGAGCCGGCAGACCCACGCCGTCGTCCTCGATGACGAAGGTGGCGAAGCCGTCCTCGATCGTCAGCGACGCGATGACGCCCGCACGATCCGACGCCGCAGCTTCGCCAGCGGCAAGCCGTTGCGCCGCAACCGACTCGCCCGCGTTTTTGAGGATGTTGATCAGCGCCTGCCCAACCATGCGGCCGTCGGCCTCCATTGTCGTCTTGGGCAGGGGCTCGGTGATGTCGACCACGATGTCCGGCGCGGCGACCCGCTGGGCAAACACCGCCTCGCGCAGCATTTCGGCCGGGTTCTCGGGCGCGAAACGCGGCGCCGGCATGCGGGCGAAGGACGAGAACTCATCGACCATGCGACCGATGTCTCCGACCTGGCGGATGATGGTGTCAGTACACCGGTCGAAGATTTCGACATCCTCGCCGATCCGCGCGCGGTATTTCCGCTTCAACCGCTCGGCCGACAGCTGGATCGGCGTCAGCGGGTTCTTGATCTCATGGGCGATGCGACGGGCCACGTCGCGCCAAGCCGCGTTTCGCTGGGCCGTCACCAAGCGGGTGATGTCGTCGAAGGTCAGGACCATCTCGCCACCGAAGCCGCCCTCGATCCGAACGCGCAGCCGCCGCGTGTCTCCGCCCCGGCTGACGTCGATGTCTTCCTCGATATGGGCCTCGGCGCGCCGAACCAGATCGCTCAGCTCTGGCGACAGGGCCGCGAGTTCGTGACCCAGAACCTCGGCGTCGTCGATGTGAAGCAGTTGCAGGGCGCTGTCGTTGATCGCCGACACCCGCCCACGCTTGTCCAAGCCGATGACACCGGCGCTAACGCCCGACAGCACCGTCTCGATGAACCGGCTGCGATCATGCGCCTCGTCGCTCGCGGCTTTCAGCGCGGCCTGCTGAGCCTGCAGATCGCCGGTCATGCGGTTGAAGGCGTCCGAAAGGGTGGCGATTTCGGCCGGGGCGCCGTCGCTGTCGACCCTTGCGGTGAAGTCGCCGCCCGCGACCTGTCCCGCCGCCTTCACCAAGCGACCAATGGGCGCGGAGATGCTGCTGGCTGCCGACATTCCCAGCCACACCGCCCCGACCAACACCAGCAGCGCCGTTTCCAGATAGCTGAGAATAAAGGCTGACTGAATCCGCGCGCGGCTTTCCTGAGCCTCTCGATAAGCCTGGATCGACTGAACCGACGTGTTCATTCGCGCCACAAGGCCGTCCTGAAGCGGACGCACCAGATAAAGATAGGCGTCGCCATAGGACGGCAGGGCGATGATCGACCGGACGGCGTCTGGATGCTGCGTGACGGTTTGCGGAGGCTGCCCGCCTTCAGCTGCGGCCGCGAGTTCATCGCGCGGCGGCGCAAGATAGGGAGGAGCGCCCGTCTTTTCAGCGCGAGCCAGCACCTCGCCCTTACCATCCAGAATGTAGATGGCGGGATAGCCGAAGATGTCTCCAACTTGACCCAGAGCGTCGTTAAACTGAATGCGATCAGCGAACAGACTTCTGGCGCTTCCCAACTGATCCGAAATAGTGACCAGGTCAGCATCCATCGCGGCCGACACGTCCTGGATATAGGCGCGTCCCACGATCGCTCC
This sequence comes from Brevundimonas sp. ASV9, assembly GCF_016429195.1. Lineage (GTDB taxonomy): Bacteria > Pseudomonadota > Alphaproteobacteria > Caulobacterales > Caulobacteraceae > Brevundimonas. Next base: position 20,231 of record NZ_JAELUF010000014.1, on the reverse strand, counting down.
GTTCTCGACCGAGGCCTGGACGTTCTGGCTGAACCACTGGTCCACGCCCCGATTGACCAGAACGCCGAACACCAGGGCGATCAGCACCGACGGGACCAGGGCCACCATCGAGAACAAGGCGACGAACCTGAGGTGAAGGCGCGATCCGGCTTCGTCAGTGCTGCGCACCAGCGTCAGCACGCGCCGGCCGACGATGATGGCCAGGCCTGAAATCAGCAGCAGATTGGCCGCCAGCACGATCAGGGCGATCTGGCTGCTCGATCCGCGCGCCGAGCCCGATGTCGCGCCCGGCGCGACCGCCACCAGCCAGATAGCCGCAGCCGTGATCGCGACAGCCAGAAAAAACGCCAGTCCGAAGCCGGTCCGCGCCCGTTCGCTATCGACCCACCCCCAGAACGACCCGTCGTCCGACGCGAGGTCGGGCGAAGCGGTGCGTGCTGAAAGCGTATCCGTCATGCCACAGCAGTCTCCAACACCTGTGGCCCATTTTCAACAGCAGACTTACCCAACCGAGGCAAATCCGGCCGCCACAGTTCGTGCATGGCGTCTTCGACGGCCATCGGATCGTCCAGGCGGCAAATTCTTGCCTTCGCCTCGCGACGGTGTTGCGGATCGGCCGGCCAAGGCGCCTGTTCGATGTACCAGCCCAGATGTTTGCGGAACATCTTCAAACCCAGCGGCAGGCCGTAGAACTCGGCCGACGCCCGTAGATGTTCGATCACGATCGCCAGACGCTCTTCAGGCCCGGGTTCCTCCAGCGCCACGCCGTCGATCAACGCGCGCTCAAGGTGCGCCGCCAGCCATGGCCGGCCGTAGACGCCACGTCCCAGCATCAATCCGTCCGCGCCGGACAGTGCCAAGGCCTGGCGCGCTTCATCGGCGGTGATGATGTCGCCATTGACGATGACGGGAATGCCGACCGCCGCCTTCACCGTCCCGACCGCGTCCCAATCCGCTTGCCCGGTGTAGAACTGCTTTCGCGTGCGGCCATGCACCGTGACGGCCTTGACGCCGATCGCTTCCGCACGGCGGGCCAGCTCGGCGGCGTTCCGGCTCTCGTCGTCCCAGCCCAGGCGCATCTTGACTGTCACCGGCCGATCGGTCGCCTTGACCGCCGCCTCCATGATCCGACACGCCAGATCCGGCGTCCGCATCAGAGCCGAACCGGCGGCCGAGCCTGTCACCTCCTTGGCCGGACAGCCGAAGTTCAGATCCACGATGTCCGCCCCAGCCTTTTCCGCCATCCGCGCCCCCTCGCCCATCTGTTCGGGATCACGCCCGACCAGCTGGATGACGGTCAGCGGCAGACCTGCTCCCACGGCGGCGCGCCGCACGACGTCCGGCCGCGCCCGCGCCAGTTCCTTGGCCGCCACCATCTCTGTCGCGACATAGGCGGCGCCCAGTCTGGAGGCCAGCACGCGGAACGGCAGATCGGTCACGCCGGTCATCGGCGCCATCAGCACCTGGCCGGGCACGGTCACATCGCCGATTTGCAAGGTCTTGGGCATTTCCGTCTTTCGCCGCATCGCAGCCGCCTTCGTCAAGCACGACCGCGGCGCTTTGATGGTTTCGCCCCGTCGCCGCGCGCACTATCAAGGCCGCCATGACATTCTCGGGCATCATCGTCGCAGCCGGTTCCGGCTCGCGCGCCGGCGGCGACAAACAGTGGCGGAACCTGGGTGGAAAGCCCGTGCTGCGCTGGTCCGCCGAGGCCCTGCTGAACGCCGGCGCGGACGAACTGATCGTCGTGATCGCGCCTGACGCCGTTGAGCGTGTGGCGGAGGTGCTGTCCGATTTGCCGCGTTGGAAAGCCGTCGCGGGTGGAGCCGCCCGCGCCGACTCGGTCCGCGCCGGGCTTGCAGCTCTGACCTGTGGAACGGATCAGCCAGTGCTGATCCATGACGCCGCCCGTCCGCTTTTGGACGCCGCCGTCATCGACCGTCTACTGTCGGCCCTTGAAACTTCGGACGGCGCCCTGCCCGCCCTGCCTGTCGCCGACAGCCTTCGGCGTGGCGAGGCGGAAATCATGACCGACGTGGTTGATCGCGACGGTCTGTGGCGCGCCCAAACGCCTCAAGCCTTCCGCCGGGGCGTGATCGAGACCGCCTATGCCGCCTGGTCGGACGCCGAGGTTCCGACCGACGAAGCCGTCGTCGTGCAGCGCAGCGGCGGTGCGGTGGCCCTGGTTCAGGGCGATGCGCGTCTGATGAAACTGACCTATCCCGAGGATTTCGCCATGGCCGAAGCTCTGCTGCCCCAAGCGCAGCGTTATCAGACCCGCATCGGCTCCGGCTATGACGTGCATCGCTGGGGGCCCGGCGGGTCCGTTTGGCTGTGCGGGATCGAGGTGCCGCACGATCAGAAGCTGATTGGCCATTCCGACGCCGACGCCGGTCTGCACGCCCTGACCGACGCCATCCTGGGCGCCATCGCGGCCGGCGACATCGGCGACCATTTCCCGCCGACGGATCCGAAATGGAAAGGCGCCTCCTCGGACCAGTTCCTGATCCACGCCGCCGAACTGGTCGCGGCGCGGGGCGGCCGCATCGTCAATGTCGATGTCACCCTGATCTGCGAACGCCCCAAGGTGAAGCCGCACCGCCAAGCCATGCGCGACCGGATTGCCGGGCTGCTGAATCTTCCGCTCGACGCCGTCAGCGTCAAGGCGACCACGACCGAAGGGCTTGGTTTCACCGGACGCGGCGAGGGTCTGGCCGCCCAGGCCGTGGCGACCGTTGAAACGCCCACGCCCTAGCGCGCCGCCATCTTCATCTGACGCACCAGCGATCCGAACAGATTGACATAGTCGTCCGTCCACGGACGCACCGTCGTCGGCGACAGCTTGCGCCAACGCGCATCGTCCCTGAAACCTTCCAGCGCCGCCGGGCTCCTGCCGATCAGCAGGGCTTCGGTGGAGGCTTCGGCCATGTCGCCCTGGCCCGACTGCTCGATATAGACCTGGTGCAGGTGCGGGACCTTCAGCGCCTGCGCCGCCGCCTCGGCCGGCAGGGTGATCTCCAGGTTCCGGTTCGAGAGATGCAGCACCACGACGCCGTCGGGCGCCAGCAGCCGCAGATAGCCGCGGATCGCCTCCACCGTCAGCAAATGCGTCGGCACGGCGTCGGACGAGAAGGCGTCGATGACCAGCAGGTCGTAGGATCCTGCCGGCTCACGATCCATCGTCAGGCGCGCATCCCCCAGAACCGTCCGCACCGGCCCATCGGCGCAGCCGTTGATGAAGCTGAACCATTGGGGGTCGCGCGACAGCCGATCCACCATCGGATCGATCTCGAAGAAGGTCAGTCGGTCCTGGGCGCGCTTGTAGGCGGCCATGGCGCCCGAGCCCTGCCCCACCACGCCGACGCGCGCGCCGTCCAGCCGTCTCGTCTGCATCTGCAGCATCGCCTGCCCCAGCGGCGTCGAGGTCGCATAATAGAGCGTTGGCTGACAGCGGTTCGACGGCGCCTGGGCCTGGGCGCCATGCAAAGTCGTGCCGTGCATTAGCACATGGACCGGCCCGCCCATCAGCGCATCGTCGATCTTGGCCACCCGCATCACGCCAAAGAAGCTGCGTTCCGACAGGGCCCAGTCATATCCGCGCGCCAGATGATAGCCGGACCATACGATGGCGGCCAAAACGATCGTGAACATCACCGCCCGATCACGCACCAGGAAGGCGAACAGAGTCGCGATCCCAAGGATGGCTTGCGCGATCCGCACCAGTTCGGCGTCGGGTATGGCCGCGCGAATGTCCGGCGCATAACGGACCGCCTCCATCGACAGCGGCCCCAGAAGAGCGATGACCACGCCGGCGACGCAGCAGATGATCTCCCACGGCCTGATCTCGCGACGCCTCCACGGCCGCAGCAATCCGGCCGCCACCAGCACCAGCGGATATTCCCACACCATGTCGAAAACGGCCGGCGCGATCAGGCCATTGAACAGTCCGCCGACCACGCCGCCCAGCGACAGCAACAGATAGAATTCGGTCAGCCGATCCGGCGCCGGCCGTCGCGCCGCCAGTCGCTGGTGACACATCAGCGCGGTAAAGAAGAAGGCCGCCAAATTGACGGTGAACACCAGCAGCCATTCGCCTGTCCGGAACGCAATCAGGGCGGCGCAGGCCGCTGCCGCCGCCGCCTGCAAACCAAGGCCGATGGCTGGCGAAACAGCCGGCCGGGTCTGGAAAGCGATGACAAACGTCAGCAGATAGAGCGCGAGCGGTATGACCCACAGAAAGGGCGCCGAAGCCACATCCGTCGTCAGATGCGCCGTCACCCCCAGCATCAGACTGGACGGTGCGGCGGCCAGCAGAACCAGCATCCCCTTTTCCCGCCAGGCGATCGGCGGGCTGGCCTCAAGAGGCGCGGGCTCCGCCGTTCCAATCTCGCGTCGTCGCCAGACCTGAACGCCCAGCCCCACGACCATCACCACGAACAGCCCATAGCCGACGCTCCAGCCCAGACGCTGATCCGACAGGCTGGCCAGCGGCTCGATCACGACCGGATAGGCCAGCAGGGCCAGGAAGCTGCCCAGGTTCGAGGCGGCATAGAGAACGTAGGGGTTCTGGCCGTCTGCATGTCCGGCCCGCACGCGCGCATACCAGGCCTGAAGCAGCGGCGCGGTCGCCGACAGAACCGCAAACGGCGCGCCGATGGACACCGCCAGCGTCGCCAGCAGCCACATCGCCGGTTGGGACGGATCGGGATCCCCCAACAGGCCGCTGATCTGCAGGGGCAGGAAAAACGCCGCCACGATCAGCAGGCCCAGGTGAACCCCGACCTGCGCCCGCATCGTCGCCAAACGTTGCAGCAGGTGCGCATAGCCATATCCAGCGAGCAGCGCGGTCTGGAAGAACACCATCGACGCGTTCCACACCGAAGGCGATCCGCCCAGCGTCGGCAACAGCAGCTTGGCCGCCATCGGTTGAACGACGAAGACCAGACAGGCCGATGTGAAGATGGCGACGGCGAACAGGATCGGCGCGATGCGATCCGATGTCGGGGCGGCGGGGCGTAACGGATCGACAGCCTCGGTCATGGCTCTGGTTAGAGCGGGGTTCGCGGCCTATGAAAAGACCATGTTTTCCCAAGATATCGCGCAGCTGGCGCAACAGATTGTCGCAACGGCCAGCGCGCGCGGCCTGATGCTGGCGACGGCCGAAAGCTGCACGGGCGGTTTGGTGTCCGCTGCGATCACGGCCATCCCCGGATCGTCAGTGGTCCTGGATCGCGGCTTCGTCACCTACAGCAACGAGGCCAAGGCCGAGATGCTGGGCGTGTCTGTGGAAAGCCTGTCCGTCCACGGCGCCGTGTCGCAAGCCGTCGCAGTGGCGATGGCTGAGGGCGCCGTGGCGCACTCGCGCGCCTCCGTCTCTGTGTCCGTAACAGGCGTGGCCGGACCGGGCGGCGGATCGGTCGATAAACCCGTGGGTCTGGTCCACTTCGCGGCGTCAGGCCCACAAGGCGTCGTTCACCGTGTCGAGCGGTTCGGCGACCTCGGCCGCGACGACATTCGCCAAGCCAGCGTTCGTGTGGCGCTGGAACTGCTGGCGGATCGGCTCGCGTGAGCGACCCTGTCGTCATAGACGCCAGGGGTCACCGCTGCCCTGTTCCCAGCCTGAAGCTGATGAAGGCGTTGGAAACCGCCTCGCCCGGCGCGCGGATCGTGCTGCTGGCCACCGATCCGATGGCCCGAATCGATGTGCCGTTTCTGATGTCTCAGAAAGGCGGGCGCGTGCTCGAGATCGAGGACGCCGACGGCCTTCTGCGGTTTACGATCGAGACCGGCGCCCGGCTCGACGCTCCGACAGATTGACGACATCGGCCGGCGGTGTGTCGGCGATCGCGCGCGCCTTGGCCGCCAGTTCCATCTCGGTGGCGAAGGCGCCGCCGTAGAAGATGGCATTGACGTTCCACGACAGCCAGATCAGCAGCACCACCACGGCGCCGACCGATCCATAGGTGGCCCCCAGCGGCGCGATCTGCTCGACATAGATGGCGCACAGCCACGACGAGACGACCGACATCAATGTCGCCACCAGACCGCCCGCCGTCGCCGGCAGCCAGGCGACCGGCGTCCTGTGGCTCATGGCGTAGCGGTAAAGCAGCGTCAGCCCGATCACCAAGCCGATGGCGGGCAGGAAGGCGTCCAGCGGCGCCATGCCGCTTCGCCCAGGCAGGCCGGCGGCCGACGACGACGCATGCGCCATGATCCGCACGGTCACGACCGCGCCCGACACCACAGTGAACAGCGCAAAGGCGAAGATGGCCACGAAGAAGGCCAGCAGATTGAACTTGAAGAACCCGTGCGGCTCGGTCTCGTCATGGATCAGGTTCAATCCCGCCAACAAGGCCTTGAAACCTCGGTGCGCGGCATAGGCGCCGACGAACAGGGCGAAGGCGCTCTGAGCGGAAACCGTTCGCGCCGACGCATTGCTCAAACGCGTGATCTCGCCCTGAAAAATGGTCTGCGCCGCCTTGGGCAACAGGTCCGATAGCGCGGTCGCCTGGGCGCTGACTTCGCTGATCGACAGACCCAGCTTGTAGAAGCCGATCAGGATAGCGATCGCCGGGAACACGGCCAACAGGGCGAAGAAGGACACGCCGCCCGTATACAGCATGACGTCGCGCCCCCAGCTGCGGGTGAACGCTCGCACGGCCAGCCCGCCCCAGAATCCGCGCGCTTTCAGGACCGACCGTGTCAGTTGCTCACTCAAATCGGTCCCCACAACCGTTGCACAAGCGGCGGAACCTAGCGGAATTCGTCTGTGGCGAAAGTCTCATCCGCGTGAGGACGATCACTCGCGATCCGGCCGCATCCCTTTGGCCCGACGACATTGCATCCTTAACACCCTCGTCGCTATGGTCCGCGCGTTTCCCGCCGGCTATTGGCGCGGCGACCTTTGGAGACGATCGGCTTGGCTTTCGACGCGCGCGTATTGATCCTGGCGGCTGACGATGGCCGGATCGGGCCGCTCGCTGCGGGTCTGGATGCGCTGGGCTGGACGACGGTGACCGCCCGCGACGTCGTCTCCGCCGAGATGACGCTTCAGGACTTTCCGCTCGAAGCCGCCGTCATCGACATCAACACCTTCGACGCCGACGTGGCGTCTCGCCTTCGCGCCGCCGCCGAGCCGCGTCGCCTGCCCATCGTGGTCATCGGCGCCCGCCCTGATTCGGTGAAGGGTGCGGATCTGACCATGTCCACGCCGCCGCATCCGGCCCAGGCCGCCTTGCGTCTGGAACAGCTGGGCCGAGCCGCCATCGCCGAGGAAGAATATCGACTGCGCGTCACCACCTTCGCCACGCGCGGGGTGGGTTTGGACAAGCGGACAGATGACGATGGTCCCTTGCGTGTTCTGGCCGCCGGCGTCGCGGACCGGCGCTTTCTTGCCCTGTCGAACGCCCTGACCGCGGCCGGGGTCGAGGTGGTGGCGGCGCCGACGCCCTACACCGCCTTCGACTATCTGCACGAAAGCCCGTTCGACGCCGCCGTTCTGTGGGGCGCCGAAGACCATGCGCCCGCCTTGTCGATTGCGGCGGGCATGAAGCGCAACACGCGCCTGTATCACATCCCGCTGATGCTTTATCTGCGCGGCAGGAACGAGATCAGCCTGGCTGAACTGTTCAACCGCGGCTTCGCCGATGTCGCGTCCGCCGACACGCCCGAGGGCGAAACGGCCGAGCGGATCCTGGCCCTGGCCGGCGCGCACCGCATTCATCTGGGCATTCGCAAGACGTTGGACTCGGTCCGCAGCCTGGAAGTGATGGACCCGGAAACAGGGCTGTTCACGCCCGAACTCTTCGCCAGCCACCTGGGCCGTGTCGCCGAGGCCTCGCGCGCGCGCAAGCGCCCGCTTTCCGTCTGCGTCCTGAGGGTGCGCGAAACCGAATCCGTCACCTGGGCGCGTCAGGGCGGTTGGCTGGATCGCGCCATGCCGCAGATCGGCGCCATGGTTTCACGCCTGGTCCGCGTCGAGGACACCCCTGCCCGCTTGGCCAAGGAGGTCTTCGCCCTCGCCCTGCCCGCGACCCACGCTGAACCGGCGCGTCTGGCCGCAGAACGAATCGCCGCCGTGATCGGCTGCACCGCCTTCGACGCCGGCCCGGACCGGTCGCCGTTCGTCGCCGAGTTCGACGTCGGCGCCGCCGAGATGCGTCCCGACGAAAGCGCCGCCGCCCTGCTTGAGCGCGCTTCGGCCGACCTGTTCGAAAAGACGCGCTGAGGGGCTTTACGCCCCCGCCACCCGCGCCAGATCGGCGGTGATTCGTTCGGCCACCTTCAATCGCTCTTCCGCCGTCGGCCAGTCGCCCGAAACGACGATCTTCTGATCCGGCCGGATCTTCCAGAAGGCGTGATTTTTCTGGATCAGCCCGACCAGTCCCGCCGGATTGGGGAAGCTGTTGTCGCGCAACGTCAGCACCGCGCCGCGCGGCCCGATGTCGATCTTCTCGATGCAGGCCTTGCGGCAGTTCGACTTGATGCCGACGATCTTCAGCAGTTGCTGCGCCTCATCCGGCAAGGGCCCGAAACGGTCGATCAGTTCGGCGGCCAGGGCTTCGCGATCCTCGGCCTGTTCGGCGTCAGAAAGACGACGATAGAGGCTGAGACGCACGTTCAGGTCTGGCACGTAATCTTCTGGAATGAGGACAGAAGCACCGACATTGATCGACGGCGACCAACCACGATCCACGGCCTGTCCCTCGCCCTTCTCGCGCAACTCCGCCACGGCGTCTTCCAGCATCTGCTGGTACAGTTCGACGCCGACCTCACGGATGTGGCCCGACTGTTCGTCGCCCAGCAGATTGCCGCCGCCGCGCTGGTCCAGATCGTGGCTGGCCAGCTGGAATCCGGCGCCAAGATTGTCCAGCGACTGCAGAACCTGCAGCCGCCGCTCGGCCGACAGGGTCATCGGCTTGACCGCATCGGTGGTCAGATAGGCGAAGGCGCGCGCCTTGGACCGGCCGACCCGACCCCGGATCTGATAAAGCTGCGCCAGGCCGAACATGTCGGCGCGGTGCACGATCAGCGTATTGGCCGTGGGGATATCCAGCCCGCTCTCGACGATGGTGGTGGAGACCAGGACGTCATATTCCCCGTCGTAGAAGGCGCTCATCACCTCTTCCAGCTGAGTCGCGCTCATCTGGCCGTGACCCACGACGAACTTCACCTCGGGCACCTGTTCGCGCAGGAACTTCTCAATGGCGGGCAGGTCCTTCAGGCGCGGCGCGACATAGTAGGCCTGACCCCCGCGATACTTCTCGCGCAGCAGAGCCTCACGCACCAGGACCGGATCCCACGGCGTGACATAGGTCCGCACCGCCAGGCGATCGACCGGCGGGGTGGCGATGATCGACATCTCGCGGATGCCCGACAGCGCCATCTGAAGCGTGCGCGGGATCGGCGTGGCGGTCAGGGTCAACAGATGCACGTCGGCGCGCAGCGTCTTCAACTTCTCCTTGTGCTTGACGCCGAAGTGCTGCTCCTCGTCGACGATGACCAGGCCCAGATCGCGGAAGCCGACCTGTTCGCTCAGCACCGCATGGGTGCCGACGACGATCTCGACCGAGCCGTCCTTCAGCCCGGCGCGCGTCTCCGCCGCCTCCTTGGACCCCACCATCCGCGACAACTGACGCACCTTCACGGGCCAGCCGGCGAAGCGTTCGCTGAAGGTCTTAAAGTGCTGGCGCGCCAGCAGGGTCGTCGGCGCGACGATCGCCACCTGCTGCCCCGTCATGGCGACGACGAAGGCGGCCCTCAGCGCCACCTCGGTCTTGCCGAAGCCGACGTCGCCGCAGATCAGGCGATCCATCGGCGTGCCCTTGCCCAGATCCTCCAGCACATCGCCGATGGCGTTCAGCTGGTCGTCGGTTTCCTCGTAAGGAAAGCGCGCGCAGAACTCGGCGAACAGACCCGGCGGCGGCGTGACCGCATCGGTCTCGCGCAGCGCCCGTTTGGCGGCCAGGGCGATCAGCCCCTCGGCCATCGCGCGCAGGCGTTCCTTGGCCTTGGCCTTTCTCGCCTGCCAACCTGCCCCGCCCAACTTATCTAGCTGGACGCCCTCGGAGTCCGAACCGTATCGCGTCAGAAGATCAATGTTTTCAACCGGGAGGTAAAGTTTGCTCTCACCGGCGTAGAACAGCTCCAGGCAATCGTGCGGGGCCTGCTGGATCTCCAGCGTCTTCAGCCCCTCATAGCGACCGATCCCGTGATCCAGGTGAACCACCAGATCGCCCGTCGTCAGGGCCGACGCCTCCGCCAGGAAGTTCGAGGCGCGGCGCTTCTTGCGCGGCCGCGCCAAACGATCGCCCAGAATGTCGGTCTCGGAAATCACCGCCACGGCGTCGGTGACAAAGCCATGCTCGACCGGCAGGACGCCGCGCAGATAGAGGTCCTTCGGCGCCGCCTGAACATCGGCCCAGTCGCGCACGGCGACGATGTGATCCAGCCCATGGTCGGCCAGCATGGTCGCCAGCCGCTCCGACGACCCTTCGGTCCAGGAGGCGAACAGCACCCGCTTGCCCTCGGCCTTCAGCGCCGCCGCGTGGGCCGCCACCGCCTCGAACAGATTGACGCTGTCCTGCGCCCGCTCGGCGGCGAAGGTTCTGCCCAACCGTCCGCCGGCATCCTCGCCTCCCGTGGAGAAGGGCGTGAAACGACGCACGGCGCGACCCGCCAGCGCCTGGTTCCAGTCTCCGGCGTCCAGATAGAGCCGCTTTGGCGGCAAGGCGCGATTGGCGCTGGCTTGTCCTTTGGCCTTGGCCGCCTCGGCGCGCGCATCATAGGCGTCCGCGACCAGATCCCATCGCTCGGCGCGGGCCGTCTCGACCTGGTTGTCTAGGAAGATCGCCGCGTCGTCCGGCAGATAGTCGAACAGGTTGTCCAAGGTCTCATAAAACAGCGGCAGCCACTGTTCCATGCCCTGACGCCGCGCGCCCTCGCTGATCGTCGCATACAGCGGGTCGTCGCCCGGCGCGCCGAACAGGTTCAGATAACCCGTGCGAAAGCGCGAGATGGCGGCCGCATCCAGCAGCGCTTCCGACACCGGCGCGAGGGACACGGACGTCATCTGGCCGGTCGACCGCTGCGTTTCGGGATCGAAGGTGCGGATCGATTCCAGCTCGGATCCGAACATGTCCAGCCGGACCGGCTCCTCGAAGCCGGGCGGATAGACGTCGACGACCCCGCCGCGCACCGCGAACTCACCGCGCTCCGACACGGTCGAGGCCCGGACATAGCCGTTGGCGGCGAAATAGCGCTCCAGCGCCTGGATATCGAGATCGCGTCCGACCTTGGTTTCGAACCCGGCCTGTGTCGTGACCGACTTGGGCGGCGTGCGCTGCATGGCCGCCGACACCGTCGTCACGACCAGAACAGGCGCATCGCCAGGCTTGCGCATCGCCAGCCGCGTCAGCGTCGCCATCCGCTGCGCGGCGATTCCCGCCGTGGGGCTCAGTCGGTCATAGGGCAGACAGTCCCACGCAGGATAATCCAGGACTTCAATATCTTTCGAGAAGAACTGAAACGCCTGAACGAAGCTACCCGACCTCTGAAAGTCGCGTGCGACGAACAGGCCGACGCCGCCCCCGGCCTTGATCCGTTCGGCGACGATCAGCGCGTCCAGCCCCTCGGGCGCGCCGCCCAGATCGGCGTCGGTCCGGTGTTCGACCTTGGCGTCCATCAGCCGATTCCCTTGCCGACTTCGGCCGCGACGTGGGCGCGCATGAAGGCGCGCACCTTGGCCATCACCGGCGTCTGGAATTCGGGCGGCGTCGGATCACGCTCGATGATCCAGCCGTAAAGCCACTGATCTTCCTCGTCGATCAGCCGTTCAAACTGGTCCAGTTCCGCATCGGTCAGCGTTGGCGCGACCTGATCTGAAAATGGACCCAGAACCATATCAGCCTCGCGAAAGCCCCGCCGCCAGGCGCGGAACTGAATGCGTCCCAGCCGCTGCCTGCGCTCAGGCGTCATCTGCTCAGGGGTCATTTCGCTTTCGGGACGCGCGTCGATTTCGGCCACAAGAATCCTTGCCCGGCAAAGTGAAAAGACGCTCAAGCAGCGAGCCACCGCGTGGCGAGCGTTAGCGTCTTCAAATGGAAGAAGCGCAGATAGCGTTCCTGAACGCACTTCGCCACCCGTCATGGTCACGCTATGTTCACGGCGATGCGTCCGCAGATTCTCTTTCCCCTGTTCGCCGAGGTCTCGACCCTCAAGGGCGTGGGCCCTCGCGTCCTGCCTCTGGTGCAAAAGGTGGCGGGCCCTCTTGTCCGCGATCTGCTGTTCCTCAGCCCGTCCGGCGTCATCGTCCGACGCCCTGCCCAGGCCGCCACCGCCGTGGATGGCGAGGTCGGCGTCTTCACCGTGACCATCGATCGCCTCTTCACGCCCAGCCGCCCCGGCGCGCCGCTGAAAGTCCGGGCCAGCGATCCCACTGGCTACGTGCATCTGGTCTGGTTCGGCGGCTCGCCCCAGCACATCGACCGGCTGTTGCCGCGCGGCGAGACGCGGTTGGTCGCAGGCAAGGTCGAAAGGTTCAATGGCGAGGTCCAAATCGTTCATCCGGACATCGTCACGCCAGACAAGGCCGCCGACATTCCGGCGTCCGAGCCCGTCTATCCTGCGACGCAGGGCCTCAGCTCGCGCCAGTTGCGTAAACTGGTTCAGGGCGCCCTGCCCGCCGCGCCCGACCTGCCGGAGTGGCAGGATCCGGCCTGGCTCAAGAAGCAGAACTGGCTGGGTTGGCGCGCCGCTCTGGACGCCCTGCATGCTCCTTCAGCCGAGATGGACCTGTCGCCCGACGCCCCGGCTCGCCAGCGCCTGGCCTATGACGAGTTCCTGGCCCATCAGTTGGCTCTGGCCCGTCGTCGCCGCGCCCGCGAGATCAGGCCCGCACCCGTCATCGCGCCCGGCGCGGCGTCCGAACACCTGCTCCAGGCCCTGCCCTTCCAGCTGACCAACGCCCAGGCCCAGGCCATCGCCGAATTCCGTCGCGACCTGGCCTCGGGCCAGCAGATGGGCCGGCTGCTGCAAGGCGATGTCGGATCGGGCAAGACCGCCGTCGCCGCCCTCGCTCTGGCCGACACCGCTGCCAGCGGTTTCCAATCCGCGCTCATGGCCCCGACCGAAATCTTGGCGCGCCAGCATTACGAGAAGCTCGGCCCCATGCTGGACGCAGCCGGCGTCACCGCCGTCCTGCTCACGGGCCGCGACACCCCGGCGCAACGGCGCGAGAAACTGGCTGCCCTGGCCTCGGGTCACGCCCAGGTCGCCATCGGCACCCATGCCCTGTTCCAGGACGCCGTTCGCTACGACCGCCTGGCGCTGGCCGTTATCGACGAACAGCACCGGTTCGGCGTGAACGAACGCCAGAGACTGCAAGCCAAGGGCGACCCGCGCCTGGGCGCCGTGCATCTGCTGACCATGTCGGCCACCCCCATCCCCCGCACGCTGGAGCTGACGCAATACGGCGAGCTGGAGGTCAGTCGCCTGCTGGAAAAGCCGCCCGGCCGCACCCCCGTTACGACCGCCGTCCTGCCCTTGGCCCGTATCGGCGAGGTCGCCGCCCGCCTGAAGAGCGCCGTCGAAAGCGGCGCCCAGGCCTATTGGATCTGTCCTCTGGTTGAGGAATCCGAGGCCATCGACTTGGCGGCCGCCGTCGATCGCGCCGACGATCTGCGACGCCTGCTGGGCGTCGATGTCGGCCTGGCCCACGGCCAGATGCCGGGAGCCGAGCGCGAGGCCGTCATGGCCGACTTCGCCGACGGCCGCCTGCCGGTCCTCGTCGCCACCACGGTGGTCGAAGTCGGCGTGGACGTGCCCAACGCCTCGATCATGGTGATCGAACACGCCGACCGCTTCGGCCTGGCCCAGTTGCACCAGTTGCGCGGCCGCGTTGGGCGCGGCTCCAAGGCCAGTTCCTGCATTCTGCTTTACGGCGGTCAGGACGGCGCCTTGGGCGAGACGGCCAAGGAGCGGCTCGAAACCCTGCGTCGCACCGAGGACGGATTCGAGATCGCCGAGGAAGACTTCCGCCTGCGCGGCGGCGGCGATCCCTTGGGCCTGAAACAAAGCGGTTTTCCCGCCTACCGCTTCGCCGACCCGATCCGCCACCGCAGCCTGATGCTAGCCGCCGCCGATGATGCGCGGCTGATCATGAACCGCGATCCCGATCTGACGTCGGAACGCGGCCAGGCGGTGCAGGTGCTGGAAGAGCTATTCGACTGGAAAAATCACAAGGCCGGCGCGAGCTAGCCGATCACTCGGCTCCAGCCATCGAATCCGACCTCGACGTTTTCGGGAACAAGCGCCGACAAGGTCTTGTAATCCATGTCGATGTGTAGATTCGTCAGCACCGCGCGCTCGACATCGGCTGCGGCGATCCACGCCAGGGCCTGGTCCAGATGGGCATGGGTGGGATGCGGCGCATAACGCAGCGCATCGACGATCCAGAGCTTGCACCCGGCCACCGCCGCCAAGGCCGCGTCGTCCAGATCGGACACATCGCTGGAATAGGCCACCTCGCCCAACCGATAACCGACAGAGCGGATCGGCCCGTGCGCCTGGTCGAACGTCGTGACCGGGATCGCCCCACCCGCACCCTCGACCGACCAGGCCACGCCGTGCGGCGGAATGATCCGTCCGTCCAGCAGCGGCGGATAACCGAACTTGCTCTCGAAGATGTAGTCGAACCGATGCGTCAACGAACTGTGGGTCGCCGCATCCATCCACGCCGGAATGCGCTTTCTCGCCCGCGCGGCGAAGGTGCGCAGGTCGTCGATGCCGTGGGTCTGGTCCGCATGATCGTGGGTGTAGAGGACCGCGTCCACATGCTTCGTGCCGCTGGCCAGCATCTGTTCGCGCAGGTCCGGCGAGGTGTCGATCAGGACATTGGTCACACCCTCCGCGCCGGTCTTTCTGACCAGCATCGAACAGCGTGTACGCCGGTTTTTGGGCTCGGCCGGGTCGCAGGCGCCCCAGTCGCCGTCCCCACGCGGCACCCCGCCCGATGACCCGCTGCCCAGAATGACGACTTCGAAACTCATGCGGGTCTGGGTATCCGGTCAAAGAGGCCGAAGAAGGCCTCGGTCGTAAGGCGATCCGCTTCCTCGGCGTCCCAACCCCGGATCTCGGCCAGCTTGTCCAGCACATGGCCGATGTAGGCCGGCTCGTTGCGCCGCCCCCGATGCGGAATGGGCGCCAGATAGGGGCAGTCGGTCTCTACGATGATCCGGTCGCCCGGCATATCGCGGATAACCGCCCGCACATCCTCGGCCGCCTTGAAGGTCGCGATGCCGGACACGGAAAACCAGGAGCCCATTTCAGCAGCGATTTTCGCCAGTTCCGCGCCACTCGTATAGCAGTGCATCAACATCTTGAACGGCCCCACGGCATGCTCCTCGCGCAGGATCGACGCCATCACATCGTCCGCCTCACGCGTATGGATCACCAGCGGCAGACCGGTTTCGCGCGCCGCCGCCACATGCTGCCGGAACACCGCCGCCTGCACCTCGCGCGGGCTGAGGTCGTAGTGGAAATCCAGACCGCATTCGCCGATCCCGACCACCTTGGGCCGCCGGGCCAGTTCGATCAGGGTCGCCGCCGTCAGGTCCGCCGCATCCTTGGCCTCGTGCGGATGGACCCCGACCGTGCACCAGATGTCCTCATTGGCCATGGCGATGCCGTGCGTCGCCTCGAAGGTCGTCAGCTTGTCCGAAATCTCGACCATCAGCCCGACGCCCGCCTCGCGCGCGCGCGCGATCACGGCGTCCCGGTCCTCGTCGAACTGCGGCGCATGCAGATTCACATGACTGTCGATCAGCATCAGCCCATCCGCTCCTGCTGGGCCTGGACCCGCTTCAAGTCCGCCAGCGCGCCGGCCAGCACATCGGCCTTGTCCAGGTTCAGCCCCGCCGCCCGTTCCGGCAACGGCTGCAGCCGCTCCCACAGTTCGGCCCAGCGATTGCCGGCGCCGGGCGGGCTCTGCAAGGCGCGCATCCGCACCGCCGCGATCAGCCGGTCCATCAGGGTCTCGAACCGCTCCTGACCCTCGGCGCCGCGGAACCGGTCGGCGATGGCCAGGGCTTCGGCCCGGTCCACGTCGCCCTCGACCCATCGCCGCGCCAGCTGGTCCATCTCGAACGTCGCGCCGGACGCCAGGGCCAGGGCCGCGCCCGGCGATCCGCCCGCCATGACGGCTGCGTGTTCAGCCTCCTCACGCTCCGCGCCCGTCCGGTTGCGCACCAGGGTCTCCAGCCGATCCGGCGTCCAGATCGGAAAGCTCAGCCGCCGGCACCGCGACCGGATCGTCGCCAGCAACCGCCCCGGCGCATGGGTCACCAGAAACAACACGCCGCGCTCGGGCGGCTCTTCAAGAACCTTCAGCAAGGCGTTGGCGGCGTTGAGATTCAGGTCATCCGCCGCATCGATGATCGCCACCCGAAACTGGGCTTGCGACGGGCTCTTGGAAAAGAACTCCGGCAGTTCGCGCGACTGATCGACCGAGATCGACTTCTTGGTCTTGCCGCCCTCAACCAGCCGTTCCAGCACCAGAAGGTCCGGATGCGACTGGGCCGAGATCAGCCGGCTGACCGGATCATCGCGCCGCGCGCCCAGCGGCCCGGACGCCGGATCGGCCGCCGCGCCCAGCAGCCGTCGCGCCGCCCGATAGGCGAAGGTGGCCTTGCCCGTCCCCTCGACCCCGCACAGCAGCCAGGCGTGGTGCAACCGCCCCCGTTCCCAGGCGTCCAGAAAAGCCGTCTCCGCCGCGGCATCAGGGATCAGGTCGAACCGGTCACGCGGGTGATCGCTCACAGCAGCCGGTCCTGAACCGCCTGCCAGACCCGCGCCTCGACCTCGTCCAGCGATCCGACCGCGTCGATCAGCACGCAACGCTTGGGATTGGCCTCGACGATCCGAAGGAAGCCCTCGCGCAGGCGCTGATGGAACGCCAGACCCTTGGATTCGAACCGCGTCTCGAACAGGCCGCGCCCGAACGCCCGCTCCAGGCCGACCTCGACCGGCAGGTCGAACACCAGGGTCAGGTCCGGCTGGTCGTTCCCGACCACGCCGGCGTCGATCTGCTCGATAAAGCTTTGCGCCACGCCGCCGCCTGCGCCCTGATAGGCCCGGCTGGAATCGGCGAACCGATCGCACACCACCCAGTCGCCGACCGCCAGCGCCGGGCGGATGGTCCGCTCCAGATGGTCCGAGCGCGAGGCGTACATCAGCAGGGTCTCGGTCATGGCCGACCACGGCTCGGCGTCCGTGGCCACCACCAGATTGCGGATCACCTCAGCACCCTTTGAGCCGCCCGGTTCACGCGTGCGCACGACCTTGCGCTCGCCCAGCACCGCCTGCAGCCGCGCGACCAGCCGCCCGACCTGGGTCGATTTGCCGGCGCCCTCGCCGCCTTCGAAGCTTATGAATTGTCCACGGGTCACGCGCCTTCATGGCGCGCCGACGCCGCCCGGTGCAAGCCCGCGCGCGCGATCAGCTGCCGGATATCAACAGGGCGCCCGCATAACCCCGCGCCACGACCGACTGCCGCGCCGCCTCGGCGGCATTGGCGCTGTCCCACGGCCCCACCACCACATTGAACCGCCCCGCGCCCCGATCGGCGCGCACCCAGCCGCTCAGGCTGTCGGCGATTCGCCCGGCCTCGACCTGATCCGAGAAACTGCCCGCCTGGACCCAGAAGGTCGTCACCTCCGCGACCGCGACCGGCGCGGGGGCGATAACGGGCACGCTGACGGGCGGGCCGGCCGGGACCGCGCCTCGCGGCATCGGGGCCGAGGCCCGCAACAGCGTGCCCCCGCCCTGCTGCGGCGCCCGGCCGAGGTAGCGCACCCGCACCCGCCCCACGCCCTGCGACAGCATTCCCAGTTCGCTCGCCGCCTCGCGCGACAGATCGATGATCCGGCTGTCCACGAACGGCCCGCGGTCATTGATCCGCACCACCAGCCGCCGCCCGTTCTCCAGGTTCGTCACCTCGACCAGGCCGGGCAGAGGCAGGGTCTTGTGGGCCGCCGTCAGGGCATGCATGTCGAACCGCTCGCCGGTCGAGGTCGGCCGGCCGTTGAAGGCGTCGCCGTACCAGGACGCCATCCCGACCTCTTCGTAATCCGGCTGTTCCTTGGGCGTGTACCAGCGCCCGCGCACCTGATAGGGCCGCATCGTCCCCGACACGATCGGCGCAGGGTCCTTGACGACCGGCGGATGGTCCTCGCCGCGCCCGGCGACCGTCCCGCGCACGCCCGCGCCGCCGACGGTGGAACAGGCGGCCAGCAGCGAAAACAGCCCCAGGATCAGCGCGCCGCGCACTCCCTGTCCAAACGTCATCGACCCGCCTCGTAAAAAATACGAAAACAGGATGACCGAAGACATTTCCGCTTTGGTTAATGACCCGTTCGCCTGCTATGGCGTCCGCCTCCGCTGCGGCGGCAAGGAAGTGTGGCCGAGTGGTTTAAGGCACTGGTCTTGAAAACCAGCGACGGTGAGAGCCGTCCGTGGGTTCGAATCCCACCGCTTCCGCCACTTACGCTCGGCGCTACAAAGCAGCAGATCACAACTCAAAGCGCTTGACTGGAAAACGTCTAGGTTGAATGACGAGAGTCATCACGGGGGTGACCATGTCAAATCAATCGACCGGCCTGAGCGCCGACACGCAGGCGCTGATGGCGTTCGAGTCAAACAAGAAGTCGGCAGGCGTCGCCTATCTGCTTTGGTTTTTCACGGGCGGCGTCGGTGGGCATCGCTTCTACGCGGGCCGCACGGGTTCCGCTGTGGGCCAACTCATGCTTACGATCCTGGGCTGGGCGACCATTTGGTTTGGCCTAGGCTTCGTCTTTCTCGGCGCGCTCGGCATTTGGTTGTTGGTTGATGTCTTCCTTCTGAGCGGCATCATCCGCGCCTACAATGCCGACCTGATGCTTCGACTAAACGCGGCGCCTCGTCGGGAAACTGCGTCTGCGGACGACCTCGCTAAATTCGCGGCTCTGCGCGATAGCGGCGCGATTTCCAACGACGAGTACGCATCCCAGAAGCGGCGCATTTTGGGTGTGCCCGGCAACGCCGTGGTCTGACGCGGCCGCGCGCCCTCATTAGCCCTTGCTATTGCCCCGTCTGCCGTTAGGAACCCGGCTCCCTAGCCTGGAGCCCTGCCATGACGGCGACGAAACCGATGACGATCGGGATCGATTTCGGCACGACCAATACGGTCGTGGCCCTGACCGATGCGGACGGCCTCGCCCATCTCGTGACCTTCGACGCCATCGAGGGCCAGACCACCACCTTCCGCTCGGCGCTCAGTTTCCAGACCCATCCGGGCGTGGACGGCCAGCCGCCCGAGCGTGTGGTCGAGGCCGGGCCCTGGGCCATCGCCGCCTATGTCGAGGATCCGCTGGAGACCCGCTTCATCCAGTCGTTCAAGACCTTCGCCGCCAGCGCCGCCTTTACCGAAACCCGGATCGACAACAAACGCTACGCCTTCGAGGATCTGCTGGCCGCCTTCCTCCTGCGCCTGCGCCACCATGCCGGCGACGCCCTGACGGATGCACCGCCCGCCGTCATCGTCGGCCGTCCCGTCACCTTTGCGGGCGGCAATCCGGACGAGACCCTGGCCCTGTCGCGCTATCAGGCGGCGTTCCAGAGGCTGGGCTTCACCGACATCCGCTATGCGCACGAGCCGGTTGGCGCCGCCTTCTATTTCGCGCGCCAGCTGAAGGCGGACGCCACGGTCCTGGTCGCCGACTTCGGCGGCGGCACCAGCGACTTCTCCATCATCCGGTTCGAACATACGCCCGACGGCCTGCGTTCGACGCCGCTGGCGCGCTCGGGCGTCGGCGTGGCGGGCGACGCCTTCGACTACCGGATCATCGACCAGTTGGTGTCGCCCGAACTGGGCAAGGGCGGTCTGTACAGCTCCGTCGGCAAACAACTGCCTATTCCCCAGCGGTATTATTCCGCCTTCGCCCGCTGGGATCAGCTGGCCCTGCTACGCGCCTCGCGCGACATGCGCGACATCCGCGCCCTGGCCCGCACCGCGCTGGAGCCCGAGAAGATCGAGCGCCTGATCGAGGTGTTGGACGACAACCACGGCCATGACCTGTACCGCGCCGTCTCCACGCTGAAGATGGCCCTGTCGGCCGACGACCAGGCGACCTTCCTGTTCCAGGCCGGCGGCGTCCATATCAAAAAGCCGGTCGCCCGCGTCGATTTCGAACGCTGGA
>NZ_JAELUF010000147.1 GCF_016429195.1 Brevundimonas sp. ASV9 | reverse complement strand
AGTCGACGTGGGCGTAGTGACGGTTGGCCGTCTCATATTCCACGTGCGCGGTGTTGATCGTGATGCCGCGGGCCTTCTCTTCCGGCGCAGCGTCGATGTCGGCGTAGTTCATCGCCTTCGCGCCGCCAGCCTTCGCCAGCGTCATCGTGATCGCAGCCGTCAACGTCGTCTTGCCGTGGTCAACGTGACCGATCGTGCCGATGTTGCAGTGCGGCTTCGTCCGTTCGAACTTTTCCTTGGCCATGGCCAAACTCCTGATGGCCCGGGTCCGTCAGCGGAGGGGCGCGATGCTGATCTTTTTAAAAACCTGGAGCGGGTAGACGGGATCGAACCGACATCCTCAGCTTGGAAGGCTGCTGCACTACCATTGTGCTATACCCGCGCGGAGACTGCGGAAGTTCTTTCGGAACGCCGCAGCCGGTTCCTCTCCGTCGTCCTGATCCGTCGTATCCGTCAAGGCGCGTGGTGGGGGAAGAAGGACTCGAACCTTCGAAGCTTACGCAGGGGATTTACAGTCCCCCCCCTTTGCCGCTCGGGACATTCCCCCAGCGCGCCTTGTCGAACCGTCGGACCGCTCGTTTCCGCCCATAACGAAGCGGGACGAAACAAAAGCCTTCGGCTTGTCGCCTCCTCTAGGATAGAGGGGGCGCCCAGACCCGAAAGCCCTTGGGGCTCCAAATCGGAGGGCGTCTTATAGTGTCGTCGAAATCAGAACGCAACGACCGTAAAAGCGGTAAAAAACCGGTCTTCGGAAACCGTCCCGACGGCCCCCGCGACAAGGGTCAAAAGCCCGCTGCGCAAGGGTTTGGCCGGCGCGAGGAAACTCCTCGTCAGCCCCGTTCGCCCGATCGGGGCAAGTCGGACGCCGATAATTTTCTGTGGGGGCGCCACCCGGTTCTGGCCGCTCTGGCGAATCCCGCCCGTCGCGGCATGGGTCGTCTGCTGGCCACGGCCGAGCGCGCCGCCGAGATCGAGAACAATGCTCTCGCAAACGGCCACAGGATCGAGGTGGTCGAAATCCAGGCCCTGACCCGGATGCTGCCCCCCGGCGCCGTGCATCAGGGACTGGCCTTCAAGGTCCAACCGCTGGAGGGCGTGTCGCTGGAAGAGCTGGCCGAGCCGGCTGAGGGCGTCATCGTCATGCTGGATCAGCTGACCGACCCCCAGAACGTGGGCGCCATCTTCCGATCGGCCCTGGCCTTCGGCGCGCGGGGGATCATCGTTCAGGACCGGCATGCTCCGGCCCTCGCCGGCGCCCTGGCCAAGGCGGCCGTCGGCGCCACCGAACGCCTGCCCCACGCCCGCGTCACGAATCTGTCCCGTGCGCTGGAGCGTCTGGCCGATCTGGGCTGGCGCGCGGTCGGCCTGGACGGCACGGGCGAACAGACGCTGGAAGAAGCGCTGGATCATCAGCCGACCGTTCTGGTCATGGGGTCCGAAGGCGACGGCATCCGTCGTCTGGTCGCCGAACACTGCGACGTCCTGGCCAAGATCCCCATGCCGGGCGGATTCGAGAGCCTGAACGTGTCTAACGCGGCGGCGGTCGCGCTTTATGAAGCGGCGCGCGCGCAACGCGGCTGACAGAACGCCGCACCGAGGCTAAGGAGCGGAAATGGAATTCCTCTCGTCTCCCGAACTCGCCAGTCAGGCCACGGCCCTGGGCCAGGTCCTGCTGATGGATCTGGTCCTGGCCGGCGACAACGCCGTCGCCGTGGGCCTGGCCGCCGCCGCCCTGCCCCAGGACCAGCGCAAGAAGGCCATTCTGATCGGTCTGGCCGCCGCCGTCGTCATGCGAATCGGCTTTGCGCTGATCACCGTGCAGCTTCTGGCTCTGGTCGGCCTGCTGCTGGCCGGCGGCCTGCTGCTGCTGTGGGTCTGCTGGAAGATGTGGCGCGAACTGCGCGAG
Source organism: Brevundimonas sp. ASV9 (assembly GCF_016429195.1). Classification (GTDB taxonomy): domain Bacteria; phylum Pseudomonadota; class Alphaproteobacteria; order Caulobacterales; family Caulobacteraceae; genus Brevundimonas. The sequence continues at coordinate 1,931 of NZ_JAELUF010000147.1, read as the reverse complement.
CAGGCGACGCACAACCAGGCCGAGGCCGAGAAGGAACTCGAACTGGCCATGAGCATCGAGCACGGCTCTGGTCCGTCGCCCGAGGAACTGGGCCTGAAGCGCAAGAGCTTCGGCGCCGCCCTGCTTCAGATCATGGTCGCCGACATCACCATGTCGCTGGATAATGTGCTGGCCGTCGCCGGCGCCGCGCACGAACACCCCTGGATTATGGTCTTCGGCCTGGTCCTGTCGATCGCCCTGATGGGCGTCGCCGCCACCTATATCGCCAAGCTTCTGCACCGCTTCAGCTGGATCGGCTACATCGGTCTGGTCGTCGTCCTTTATGTCGCCCTGCACATGATCTGGGACGGCGCCCGTCAAGTGGTGGTGCGCACCGGCCATATGGACGAATTCAACGCCTCGGCCCCGGCTTTCCTTGAGATCGGTCCCGAGGAAGCGGCCAAACATCTGGGCCAGAAGCGCACAGAGGACAGCCCGACGCCGGCGCCCGCCGAACCGACGGTCGCGCCATGACCGTCGCCACGGTCACCGTCGAAGACGCCGCCGCCTGGCTGCAGGCCGGCGAAGCGGTGCTGATCGATGTGCGTGAGCCGGACGAGTTCGCCGCCGCCCGCATCGACGGCGCGATCCTGGCCCCGCTCAGCCAGATGCCCGCCGCTTGGGAGGCGCTGGACCTTCCGGCCGACAAGAAGATCATCGTTCAATGCTTGAAGGGCGGCCGCAGCCACCAGGTCTGCGCCTTCGTCGGGCCGACCGGCCCCGAGGGCCGGCCGCTGTTCAACCTGACCGGCGGCATCCAGGCCTGGAATGCGGCGGGGCTTCCGGTCGTGTTCGCCGAGCAGGACTGATCAGCGACCTCGCAGCCAGCCGGTGACCGAAATCCGGTCCGCCGCCGCCGACAGGGCGACCTGCGTCACCGAATGGGGCGTCGGCACCTTCAGCAGGTTCAGGGTGTTGAAGCGCGGCGTAAAGGCCTCCGCCACATTGCCGTCGGCGCCATGGAAAGCCAGCAGGCCGCCCCACTCGATCCGCCAGACCGGCGTCAGATTCAGCACATAGGCGAATAAGCGATTCTTGCCCTCGGCGTGATCGTCATGCTCGGTCAGAAAATGGCCGGCGCGATAACGGGTCAGTTGCGCATCGGCCAAGGCGAGCCGCGGCTCGCCCGTCACGTCCCGCATCAGACCCAGGAAGGCCTCGCCGTTCAGGAAGGCCAACAGATCGGCCCACACCGGCGCCGCCTGCCCCGCCTGGACCAGATCGTAGATCGGGTGATTGTCGTACAGATACTGGAAGTCGGTCTGGGCCGAGGCCTGCACCGCCTGACCCAGCGCCTGTTTCTGATCCGGCGTCAGAGAGGCCAGCCAGGCGGCGGGCAGATCGACATGGCCGGTCCCGCGTCGCGTCACGACGTTGTAGTCGGCGGCCGTCGCCGCGTCGTAGAGCGCTTGCGCGTCAGTTACAGCCAAGACGCCGTCGATCTGCGCCCGCCCCGTGCGCGCCAGCCGCTCGCGAATGACGGCGCGCGCTTCGCCGGTCAGGGGCGTCAGGGTCGGCGTCATCGCTTATCCCCTTCGGATCAGGCGTCCGCGCCGCCGAAGCGTTCGGACCATTCCGCGACCTGGGCGTCCTCGATCTTGGCGAACAACACGCCCTGAGCCTCGACCTTGCCGCCGACCGGCAGACGGTTCAGCAGATGCTCGTCGGCGCCAGGCCAGCTCAGGTCGTCCACCCCAACCGACGCCGCGATCTTGGGCGCGGTGAAGGGCAGGATCGGCGCGGCCAGACGCGCGAACAGGGCCACCAGGTTCAGACCCGTGCGCACCCCCACCGCCGCGCGGTCGCGATCGGTCTTCAGCGCCGTCCAGGGCGCCGCCACCTGCAGATACTCGTTGCCCAACACCCAGGCGGCGCGGATGGCGACGGCGGCC
>NZ_JAELUF010000146.1 GCF_016429195.1 Brevundimonas sp. ASV9 | reverse complement strand
CGCTAGGTGTGTCCGCTGAGTGATGGGTCGCCGAATGTCCGATTTCAGCGTGAACGCCTATTTCGAAAATGACCCATAGCGGACGTTAGACGTCCTCCCAGAAGGACCACACGCCATTCGACGTTTCCGTGGCCGCGAAGCACACCGGCACCGGCCAGCCAACGCCTAAGATCTCATAGAGTTGGAAGTTCTGCTGAATATGCGACGGAGCGTCTTCAGGGAGTAAAACTTCGCCGTCCAGCCTGTGCCATTCGTGCTTCCAGACTTGAAGACCCCCGACGTGGCCGTCGTCTTGCTCAATCCCTCTGTGCGTCCGTCGCCATGTCATCGCCGGAGCTTACCAGATCAATGTCCGCTTCCCACTCTTAGCGGACTTCGGAGCATTCAGGTTTCGGGCACTGATAGCTTCCGCGTTGTCATGCTGCGGTTGCAAGCAGGCGATCAATCCAGCGACGATTGTGAGTTTGATTGAGCTTTAGGACGTGTGTGGTTAGCGCGGAATACTCTTCATCGGCTTTTCGCATCTCAGCGAGTTCCGACATCAACTGGCCCGCCCGGCCTTTTGCGTCTAACGCGGCTTGCGGATTTCCTGCCTTCGTCCGACGGACGGCCATATCGAGCTGTAGCGTTACCTCGGCAATTTTTCGACGGATTATCAGGGCCTTTTGCTCGCGTCGGCGCCGGATGTAAGCGTGATTGAGGTGATAGATGCGGATCGATGCTCTCGCGCGTTCGAACTCCGTCGGCTCTTCAGCAATCGCTGCTTGCGGGGTTGCGACCCCCAAATCGTTAAATCCGATCAATCCAACTTCATCGGCACGGCATGGATCGATCAGTGCGGGATACTCGTCCTCAATGGGGTCGGTCGGTTTGGTCGCGCGCGTTCCACCAGGCAGAAGCGGAAACTCGGAACTTTTGCCGCCACCACCGACAACAGATCCTGTGTTGACTCGTCGCTCGTTACAAAATCTGCAAGCGAACCTCAGGTTGCTGCTTTTGAATGCAAGCCACCAGTAACCTGAATGGCCGTTAGCGGCGACTCCGCCTTTGGGTCGATAGTGATCGACCTGATAGTCATCGCGGATCCGCAAAGTCTCGCAATAGAAGCACTTGTTCCTTGAGAGAGTGCTCAGAGAGTCCTTCAATTCGCCCCAGACGGCCGCGTACTCGCCGATTTTGGCCGACTTGTCGGCAGCCGCCTTCACAGCGTTTTCCGCAGCCAGCGCCTGTGTTGACCAATCCGGCGGCAGGACGAGGTCGCTCAGTGAGATGCCTCTCATTGGGATCCATCGAAAAGCTCGTCGAGCACTTTGTCCATAAGATCGTCGCGATCCTTCAACTGCTGTCTGTTGAGGGCGGCGCCAGCGGTGAACAGAGCTGCCTCGCGATCCATCACGCGCTTGACGAATTCCGCGTAAAGTGGATCAGGTAGGGAAGCGGAAACGTCGACCTCGGCCAAGCGTTCGTTGACTTGCTGCAACTCGACCGCCTGCTTCGCCGACCGACTCTCTCCCAAAGCCACGAGCTGGTGCTTCTCCTCCACGTCCTTTTGAACCGAGGGAGCCATGAGGGTGTCGAGACCGAACATTTCGCTCATGAGCACACCAGGCACGCCCAGCTTGCTAGGATCCTCGGTCGGAGCCCGCGCTTCTATACGTCCATCGTCTGATTTGGACAGCAGCCTGACCTGCCGGCGGTCTGCCATGGCAACGGCGACGGGGTCATGGGTGACCAAGAGGAGGTGGCGGGTCTGATCTTGTCCTACGACTTTTTCGACGAGCTCAAGGAATTTGAGGCCCCAGATCGGATTGAGGTGCGTGTCCGGCTCGTCGAGCAGGAAGAGGCTCTCTTCGTCACGAGTGAACCTTAAGAGCCCAAGCACCATCAAAAGCTGCTGTTCACCTTCGCTCAGTTCTCTGAATCCGATCCCACCGTCCGCATCCGTCTTACGGATTGTTACGGCCACATCGTGAATCAAGTCCGAGACAAAGGCGCTTTCGAGAAGTCGGAACAAACTTCTAGAGCGCGGCTCATCAGGGGGGCGCAGGCTGTCGACGATCTGACGCAGATCTTCCACTCGCCGGATGAAAAGGTGAATCCGCTGCCGACCGGTTTTGGTGTTGATTCCTGTCCGTTCCTTGGCCACCACCTGCAACGGGGCGAGCGAAGCGTCGTAAAGCCTGTTCAAAAACTCTCTTACGACGCCTTTGGCTTGCCAGAACTTGGCCTTATCGCGCACGGACTGGTTGGTGCCCCACGACGGTCTTTGCAGCACGAATAGCGCACTATCCAGTTCCTCTATCCCGAGCTCTTCGCGCAGGACTGAGAGTGCTTCAGCTTCCTGCTCAATGAGGAAGGCGAGCAGAACGAACCGGCTGTGAATGGGACGGCCGTAGATTAGGCCCTGGTGGGCGGAGATATCGCCCGCGATCATTCGGTCTCGAAACGCGACGAGAGATCTGTCGAAGAGGCGACTGAGCCGATCGCTCGCACCTGAGTAGTAGGCAAACACGGTTTTCGGGAGAAAGCCATTTTCAGCCAGGGACGAGAACTGCGCTGATGCCTGATCTACTGAAAATAGGGTGCGTGAGCGCTCCCTGGATGGATCGTGATCGACTCGGACGTGAGTGCCCTTAATTTCATATGTGAGGCAGTACGGAAAGTCTGTCTCCGAAACGCGACCCTCAATAAGGTCCCTAAATATGATTACCAGCGCCTCAATGAGGTTCGATTTGCCTGCACCGTTGTTCCCCACGATCAGGACATCAGGCACGTTGGGATCGAAACTAATCTTAAAGTCGGCCAGATTTTTATAGCGGGGCAGAATGAGTTCCAGCACTCTCATGACGGATCGTTTCCGGGGCCTGCGACGAGATTGCGATCAGTGTCTTCGGCAATCAAGTTTGCGTCTACCAACTTGCTTAGTTCGGCATAGAAGATCTCAACCTCTTCGACATCAAGGTTGGAGGCCGTGAAAAGCTGTTCCGGAGAGAGCGGACCGGACGCCTTCGCAATGATATCCAAAAGCGACACTCGCTTTGTGTGCTGCATCGGTTTCAAGGGCGTCAACCTCTTTGATCTTGCTGTATTTGTTCGGTCCGTTTTCGTCCGAGGTCCAATCGGGGCCACGTCCTCTTCGGAGGGGCGACTTCGAAGGCCCTCTAGGGCTTGCGCCAACAGCACCGGCCGCGCAGCCTCTAGAAGATGCCTCGCTTGTTGGGTTTCCCTTTCGAAGTTTTCGATCTCCGCGACAGCAAAGCTGAGAGCCTTGTCGATCTGGTCAACTTCGGCAAATGAAGGGATTGGGATCGGAAGGGCTTTGACCGCTCGCGAGCTGATGGAAGCAAGGTTGCTGGTTTGCGTTCCCGCAGCTTCTAGATACCCGTGGGCCACGTAGTTCACGTAACGGGCCAGGAACAGCGGACTGACCGCGTCCGTTTTCAGCCGCACACGAAATACATGATTCTGATGAATGCAATCAGCAATTTGCTCCTCCCAAATCCAGCCGCGCCCAAGCTTGTCTCGATCTCCGCCCTCGTTCATCAGAACGTCGCCCGATTTCAGTAACAGGCGATCAGCGTCTGTCTCACGCAGGCGGATTGTGCGGATGTCTCGTAGATCAAGGTGGCCGCGCTGAACGTTGGCAACACGAAGATACGGACGTTCGACTAATACTTCGTCCGGAGGGTAGCGCCTGCCCAAGGCGATGCCGCCTTGGACGTCAGCGATCTCGCCAAGAGTTCTAATCGACCAGCCATCCCTTGTCGCATAGGCGGCCTGAAACAGCGCTTCGGAATAGGCAGACAACTGAGTGTTCGCGCAGTCCAGTTCCGAAATTGCCGTTTCGACCGTATGATCG
>NZ_JAELUF010000145.1 GCF_016429195.1 Brevundimonas sp. ASV9 | reverse complement strand
AGGTTCAGAGCCGCGCCGCGCCGCTGGATGAAGTCGATCATCGCCGGGTCGTCGACGGCGGGGTCCGTGTCGGGCTGGACGACGATGGTCGTCACGCCCCCGGCGGCGGCGGCTAGGCTGGCGGACTTCAGCGTCTCCTTGGGCTCGGCGCCGGGTTCGCCGGTCTTGACCCGGATGTCGATCAGGCCGGGCGCGAGGCACAGGCCGTCGGCGTCGATGATCTGATCCGCCGCCAGATCCGGCGTCGGGCCGTGGATGACGCGGCTGATGCGGCCGTCCTGGATCAGCAGGTCGCCGGGGCCGTCGTAGTCGGAGGCGGGGTCCAGCAGACGGGCGTTGATGATGGCGACGGTGGTCATCGGACGTCTCCCCAAGGGGCGGAGAGGGAGGCCAGCACGGCCATGCGGGCAGCGACGCCCATCTCGACCTGATCCTGGATAAGGGAGACGTCCAGGTCGTCGGCCACATCGGAATCGATCTCGACGCCGCGGTTCATCGGGCCGGGGTGCATGACCCGGGCGCCGGGGTTGGCCCATGCCAGCTTTTCGCGATCCAGGCCCCAGAAGCGGAAATATTCGCGGGTCGAGGGGACCAGGGCGCCGGCCATTCGCTCCAACTGCAGACGCAGCATCATGACCACGTCGCAGCCCTTCAGACCCTCGCGCATGTCATGGAAGACCTCGCAGCCCCAGCGATCAGCGTCGCCGGGCACTAGAGTCGGCGGGCCGATCAGGCGGACGCGCGCGCCCATCATCTGCAGCAGGGCGACATTGGACCGCGCCACGCGGCTGTGGGTGATGTCGCCGCAGATGGCGACGGTCAGGCTGGTCACATCGCCGAAGGCGCGGCGCATGGACAGCAAATCCAGCAGGGCCTGGGTCGGGTGTTCATGGCGGCCGTCACCGGCGTTGACGACGGCGCAGCCGACCTTCTGACTCAGCAGTTCGGCCGCGCCCGAGGCCGAGTGGCGGATGACCAGGATGTCGGGCTTCATGGCGTTCAGGGTGACCGCCGTGTCGATCAGGGTTTCGCCCTTCTTCACAGAGGAAGAGGCGACCGGCATGGTGACGACGTCCGCGCCCAGCCGCTTGGCGGCGATCTCGAAAGACGAGCTGGTGCGGGTCGAGTTCTCGAAGAACAGGTTCACGACCGTGCGGCCGTGCAGCAGGTCCAAGGCCTTGGACGACTGGCGATTGAAGTCGACGAAGGCGTCGCCCAGGTCCAGCAACTGCGGCGTCACATACGGATCGAGGTCCGATGCGGCCAGGAAGTGCGGTTTGGGGAACGGAACCAGCCGGTCGCGGATGGTCTGATCGGTGACTTGAGCGGGCTGGGTCATCGAGACGCGGCTATAGGCGGGAGTCGCTCTGAACGCCAGTCAGGTGAAGTGGAACAGGGCCAGCAGGATGGGAATGACCACGGCGCTGCCTACGGTCGTCAGGGCGATGACGCCGGCGATCAGGGGCGCGTCGCCGCCCATCTGACGCGCCAGGATGTAGGAGGCGGCCGAGCCGGGTGCGGCGCCGCAGATCAGGGCGATGCCCTGCGCCAGGCTGTCGCCGCCCAGGGCCCAGGCGATGAACCACATCAGCGGCGGCATGATCCCGAGCTTGACCAGGCTGACGGCGGCGATGGTGGTGCGGCGGCGTTTGACCTCGGCGAAGGAAAGGCCCGCCCCGGCGACGATCAGCCCCAGGGGCAGGGCGGCGGCACCCAGCAGGTCCATCGCATCCGACAGGCCCGGGATCAGCGGCACATGCAACAGGTTCAGCGCCAGGCCGATCAGACAGGCCAGCAGGATCGGATTGGCCAGCATCGACTTGATCAGGCCGACCACCGACGGCTCGCGGCGAAGCGAACCCCATTTCGCCAGCACAGCGACGCAGGCGATATTGGTGACGGGAATGATGAAGGCGATGGCGACGGCGGCCAGCGCCGTGCCTTCCGAGCCATAGACCGACTGGATCACCGGCACGAAGACAAAGCTGTTCCAGCGGATCACGCCCTGAAAGACGCTGGTGTAGGCCGGGCCGTCCAGTGTGATCAGGGGCTTGGACGCCAGGGTCGCGGCCGCCACGATCAGCGTCGCGCCCACCGCCGCCGCGCCCGCCACGGTCGCGCCGCCGCCGGCGAGGTCCGCGTGCCAGATCGCGGGGATCAGGAAGCTGGGATAGAAGATGTTGATCGACAGCTTCTCGATCGGGCGCCAGGCCTCGTCGGGCAGGAAGCCGGACTTTCGCAAGCCATAGCCCAGGGCGATTATCAGAAAGACCGGCAGGACGCCGGCGATCAGGGCCGTCAAACCCAGGTCGCCTGGTCCCGAACCCGGTCCAGCGCCCCTTGCAGGATCCAGGCGGCGGCCGTGCGGTCCACGACCTGGGCGCGGCGTTTGCGGTTCAGGTCCAGATCCTCGATCAGGAAACGCTCGACGGCGCTGGTGGACAGCCGCTCGTCCCAGAAGGCGATGTTGACGGGCCGCAGCCGCTCCAAGTTGCGGGCGAAGGCGCGGCACGACTGGGCGCGCGGGCCTTCCGTTCCGTCCATGTTGGCGGGCAGGCCGATGACCAGGGCCGAAACCTTGCGATGCGCCATCAGTTTGAACAGGTGTTCGGCTTCCTGCGTAAACTTGGACTTGCGGATCAACTCCAGCGGCGAGGCGATCAGCCGGGTGGAATCCGACACGGCGACGCCGATGGTCTTCTCGCCCAGATCCAGCCCCATCCACGGCGTGTCGGGCGGGCAGGCGGCGGGCAGGTCGAGGAGGTCGAGGACGGGCACGGCCTGCGGTTAGGACTGGCGCGCATCGAAGTCAAAGGCGATGGTGACGATGATGGACAGGAAGGACGATGACATGCGCATAGCGACAGCGGCGATGACGGCTTTCGGGCTTGTGCTGAGCGGTTGCGGACAGTCCGACGCGCCGGCCAAGACCGAGACCGCACAGGATACTCAGATCGCGGCAGCCGCGCCGACGTCGAGCCCGATCACGCGCGCAGTCACGCCCCCGACCACCAAGCCGGTCGGGCCTGCCGAACGGCGCGCGGCCGCTGCACGCGAAGAGATCGGCACGGCGGCCGATGTGTCGCAGTTGCAGGCCCTGCCGGATCAGAACGCCAAGGTCTTCAGCCTGTCGGGCGGCGATCCGGCGGTGAATGGTCTGGTGACCTATTTCGCCCTGTTCGGCGGTTCGGCCGAGGGCTGGCGCGCCTATCCTTTGGGCGACTACGCCGAGTGGCGGGTCGTCGAGGCGAAGGCCGGGCGCGTGGTCCTGGCGGTGCGTCAGGACACGGCGGGGCCGAACGGCGACATCCTGAAAGTGGAGCGCACCGTGCAGATCGACTTCCCCCCGAGCGGCGAGACGCCGCCCGACGCCGTGTCCGTAAGCACCTCGCAGTGAGATCACGCCTGACGACGGGCGGCTGATCCTTGTGAATCCCAGTGCGGGCGGCTAATCCGACCGCTTCGTTTTCATTTTGTGTGTTGGAGGGCCGCATGGCCATCGACGCTGCGACGGTGCGCAAGGTCGCGCATCTCGCCCGCATCAAGACCCCCGAGGACCGGCTGGAGCCGCTGGCGCAGGAGCTGAACGGCATCCTGGCCTGGATCGAGCAGTTGGATCAGGTGGATGTCGAAGGCGTGGAACCGATGACCTCGAACGTCGCCCAGCCGCTGCGCCTGCGCGACGACGTCGTCACCGACGGCGCCAAGGTCGATGCGGTCCTGTCGAATGCGCCCAAGTCGGCGGACGGCTTCTTCGTCGTGCCCAAGGTGGTCGAATAGTCATGAGCGACCTGACCAAATTGACCCTGAAGGGCGCCGTCGACGGGCTGAAGGCCAAGGACTTCACCTCGGCCGAAATCACGCAAGCCTTCCTGACCAATATCGAGGCCGCGAACCCCACGCTGAACGCCTATGTCGAGGTGACGGCGGACAAGGCCATGGACATGGCCCGCGCGTCCGACGCCCGCATCGCCTCCGGCCAGGGCGGGGCGCTGGAAGGCGCGCCGCTGGGGATCAAGGACCTGTTCTGCACC
>NZ_JAELUF010000144.1 GCF_016429195.1 Brevundimonas sp. ASV9 | reverse complement strand
CCGTCATACAGCATCAGCCGTCCCGTCAGGGCCTCGCCCGCGCCGGTGATCAGCTTGACGACCTCAAGCGCCGCCATCGACCCGATCACGCCGGTCAGAGCGCCCACGACGCCGACGCGCGCACAGGTCTCCGCATCCGGCGGGATCTCGGGCACCAGGCATTGATAGCAGGGCTGGCCCGAAAACACCCCGACCTGCCCGTTCCAGCGGCCAAGCGCGCCCGACACCAGCGGCTTGCCCGCCGCAACGCAGGCCGCATTGACCCACAGCCGGGTCTGAAAATCGTCGGTCCCGTCCAGCACGATGTCGAAGGCTGCGATCCGCGCCGCCGCATTCTCGGCGGTGATCCGCTCGGCAAAGGTTTCGACCGAAATATGCGGATTGAGGCCGACCAGCCGTTCCGCCGCCGCCTCGACCTTCGACCGACCGATCTGCGCCGTCGAAAAGGCGATCTGCCGCTGAAGGTTGGACAGGCCCACAACGTCGTCGTCGATCAGGCCCAGCGTACTGACGCCCGCCGCCGCCAGATAGAGCGCCGCCGGCGACCCCACGCCGCCCGCGCCGACGATCAGCACCCGCGCGCGCTTCAGCGCCTGCTGCCCGGGTCCGCCCACTTCGGACAGGACCAGATGGCGCGCATAGCGTTCGACTTCGTCTTCAGAAAAGATCACCGCCCTATTTAGCGCCGCAGAGGTTCCGGCGCGAGGGGCCTGTCGCCTAGCGCCTCAGGCGGCCATCCGGACGTGTTCGCACGACAGCAGCTTTTCCAGACCCGCGCTGGACAGATCGCTCAGGCGCCGTCCGCGCAGAATGTCGGCGGCCTGCTGGGTGCTGAGGGCGCACAGCCGTGCGGGTTCGCGCATCCGCCGCTGCATGACGGGTCGATCATCCAGGACGCGAATGTTGTGATGACGCGGATCTTTCCAGAGGCGAGACATCAAGCGATCCAGGTCCGCACGGGCGCCCTCGATGACTTGGGCCGCCTCGCCCTCGTGGAACAGCATGGCGCTGCCGATCTCGTCGCGGCGATTGTTTCGCTCCGACGCGCCGAGGATTTCGGCAAGCGATTGGGTCGTGTGGTTCGCACCACCGATCATTTCACTCACGAAAACGACACGATAAAGCAAAACGTGGCCCTCAATTTCGAAGAACCGCGAAAGCGGATTGCGCCTTCTAGCCAATATTGGGGTCAAAATAAGACAGCGTTACACCGACGCGCGACAGACTTGATGCCGACGCTCGGCCGCGCCATCTGATCGTCATGACCCAGACCGCATCGAACTTCCCCGATTGGCACGGCACCACCATTCTGGCGGTGCGCAAGAACGGACGCACCGTGATCGCTGGCGACGGCCAGGTTTCGATGGGCCCGACCATCGTCAAGGGCGCCGCCCGCAAGGTGCGCACCTTGGCCGGCGGCAAGGTGCTGGCCGGCTTTGCCGGCGCTACGGCCGACGCCTTCACCCTGATCGAACGGCTTGAGGCCAAGCTGGAGCAGTATCCGGATCAACTGGCGCGCGCCTGCGTCGACCTCGCCAAGGACTGGCGCACCGACCGCTATCTGCGCCGGCTGGAGGCCATGCTGTTGGTGGCGGACAAGTCGTCCATCTTCACCGTGACGGGCGTCGGCGATGTGCTGGAGCCGGAATATGGCGTCGCCGCCGTGGGTTCGGGCGGCAACTACGCCCTGTCGGCCGCCCGCGCCCTGATCGAGGAAACCGATCTGGACGCCGAACAGGTCGCGCGCAAGGCCATGAAGATCGCCGCCGAAATCTGCGTCTACACCAATGGCAATCTAACCGTGGAAACGCTTCGGGCCTGACCCGTCAGGCGGGTCAGATCACTTCGGCAATCAGGCCCAGCGCCTTGGCCTCCTGGGCCTCGATGTACCAGTTGGCAGGGGCGCGTTTCAGCACTTCCTCCATCGTCACCGACGATCCGCGCACCAGGTTCTCGAAACCTTCGTTCTGGATGGCGATGGAGTGTTCCAGCTCGTTCAGCATGGCGCGAACCGAGGCGATGCAGGTCGTCAGCGGCCCCGTGACGTGCAGTTGCGTGTCCATCTTGCGCTCGTGGATCATCACCCGGGCGCCGCGCGTCAGATAGCGGTTTTCCACCGCAAAGAAGCTCATGAAGGTGGCGCCGGCGGAATAGATCGCCGCCTTGCCCAGAAAGACCAGCCGGCGGGACGGATTGATGTCGCTTTGAAAGCGCACATCCTCGCCCATCATGCGCGCCACCTCCGGATCACCACCCAGGGTCGACAGTTCGATGACGGTAAGCCCGGTGTCGGGCGCTTCCGCCATCTGCTGGCGGAACCTCTCGTACATGGCGTAATCGACCGCGCCGGCGAGCAGGATACGCGGCGTATCGAACGCCTTGGCGGTCAGAATGCCGCTTGGCGCAGCGTCGGACATTAAAGCTCGGCCGCGGCGGCGGCGTCGTCGCTGACTGGATAGCCCTGGGCCGACGCCCAGGACCGCGCTTCACGGATCGAGAAGAAGGCCCGGTTCTGCAAGCGTCGAGACCCGGCGTCGTCGATCAGTTCGCACTCCCACCACCGGATCGTACGGCGATCGGAGGTGTTGCAGGTGCGCGGAACGAGAAGGGCGTGGGGCGTCATGCGCCTTCAACGAAAAATCCGCAGAGCGGTTCCGCCAGGATCAGGATTTCATCTTTAGGAACAGACCATTGTGCGATGCCAACGGACGCTTCCTGTACGTCAGCCGCCGTGCAGAATTTGCGATCAAGGGCGCCTTGGCTTAAGCGCGCGCCATGACCGACGCCGCGCCTCCCCGCCCCCTCGCCCGCAATCCGCGCGGCTTCGCCGACAAGCGCGGCCGTGACCTGACCGCCGAGCGGCGCATCGTCGCGCGCGTGTCAGAGGTTTATGAGCGCTGGGGCTTCGAGCCGCTTGAGACGCCAGCCTTCGAATATGCCGATGCACTGGGCAAGTTCCTGCCCGACGCCGACCGCCCGAATGAGGGCGTCTTCGCGCTACAGGACGACGCCGGATCGGACGAGCCGGGCGAATGGATGGCCTTGCGCTACGACCACACCGCGCCCCTGGCCCGGTTCGCGGCCCAGACCTGGGAAACTCTGCCCAAGCCGTTTCGCCGCTATGCCTATGGTCCGGTCTGGCGCAACGAGAAGCCCGGCCCCGGTCGCTTCCGCGAGTTCTGGCAGTGCGACGCCGACACTGTCGGCTCGGACCGGCCCGAGGCCGACGCCGAGATCATCGCCATGGGCTGCGAAGGCCTGCGCGCCGCGGGTCTGGACGCCGGCCAGGCCCAAATCCGCGTTTCGAACCGCAAGCTGTTCGACGGCCTGTTCGACGCCGGCGGCGTGACCGAGGCCGGTCAACGGCTGACGGCGCTTCGCGCCATCGACAAGTTCGACCGCCTGGGCTGGGAAGGCGTGGTCCAACTGCTGGGCGAAGGACGCCTTGACGACTCTGGCGACTACACCAAGGGCGCACAACTTCCCGCCAAGGTCACGGCCGCCATCGAGGCCTTCCTGGCTTCGGCCAACACCCCCGGCTTGTCGCGGGCCGAAACGCTGGACGCCGTCGCGCGCTCCGGCGACCTTGGCGCAGCGGGCGAGGCGGCGCTGAACGAGCTGGCCGCCATCGACCGTGCCCTGGCTGCCATGTCGGTCGGCCAGGACGCCGTGAAGTTCGATCCGACCATCGTGCGCGGCCTGGAATATTACACCGGCGCCGTGTTCGAAGCCGAGCTGCTGCTCGACACGGTTGACGACAAGGGCCGCCCCGTCCGCTTCGGCTCCATCGGCGGCGGTGGTCGCTACGACGATCTGGTCGCCCGCTTCACCGGCCAGAGTACGCCGGCGACTGGCTTCTCCTTCGGGGTTTCGCGTCTGGCCGCGGCCCTGCGCGCGGCGGGACGAGGCGCCGAGGACGCCGTGCGCGGGCCCGTGGTCGTCATCGTCTTCTCCGAGGACGACATGGCCCATTATCTGACCGCCGTCGCCGAACTGCGCGCCGCCGGGATCGCCGCCGAGCTTTATCTGGGTCGCGCCGGCATGAAGGC
>NZ_JAELUF010000143.1 GCF_016429195.1 Brevundimonas sp. ASV9 | reverse complement strand
ATTCAGGCGTTCGGCCGCGAGTCGGTTGAGGAGCAGCCCCGTGGGTCGCGCAGCGTCTTGGGACCAGACCGCTCATTGTCGCCCGAGTTCGTTTGAGCAGACAAGGCCAAGCCGAAGATGAAGGCGGCATCATCGCTCAGGCGAAGCGCGGGCGCGCGCCATGTGTGAAGCGCATGTTCGCCGTCTCGCGCCGATCAATCAACCTGGCGACCCTTCAGATCATCAATCCGCTGCGATGCCTCAGCTTTCGTGAGATCGTCCTGGAAGGCCTCTGGAGCATGGAGCTCCTCAGAAAGCGTCTTCAGATACGAGGCCTGCGCGCCCGTCATGGCCTCATCGCCTGTAACCCAATCCGATGGGTCCTTCTCCGTGTTGCCGCCGGGATGGCGCTCGAGTTTGGGGTTGTGACTGTCAGTCATAATCGTCTCCTGTGTTCCCGTAATGTTCTGGTGCTGCAAGGGTTCCGCAAGCGGGTTAGTCGGAGGTCTGATCGAGCCAGAAGGCCGAGCGTCGCAGCGGCTGACGGTCTTTGAAGGGGCTCCCGTAGTCCCCCGGTCGAAACAGCGGTTGATCGACAGCCTGATGGCGGGAGGGCGTTCTGCGACTGTGCGACCTGCCTGTCGAAGCTTTGGATATGGACCTGGCCGTCAAGCGGACGCTTGTCCGGATCAGGCGGCGCCCCAGGCGGCCAGCTCTACCCGGACGGCTGACACGCCAATATCCGACCCAACACAAGCGCGCCGCAGAACCCTTGGCAGCCTTCCGTCGCGACCATGGACGCGTCATTATCCCTGATATCGGGGCGGCCCTTCACGGCGCGCCCCGTGACGCCCGCGCGGCGCAAGCTTCGTTTGCGCCGCCGGTCGGTGGGCCGGAAGTCAAAATTAAGGACCCGTGACCCGTTTCGACAGACGCTTTGAGCGGGACTGATCGCCTAGCCAGTCGGCCGAGGCGACTGATGGTGCTGCACCACCCGCCAGACATCATGCTCCAGACGGCGATAGGTCGTCGTGCAGAGCGCGGCGTAGCGGTCGTGGGCGTTCGAGACCGAAACGCCATAGGCGATGACGATCCATCCCTCCTGTGGACGTGAGACCTGTTGATCCTCGAACACGACGTCAGTCCATTGCGGCGTCCGGCTGACGGCGGCGACCGCGGCCTCGCCGGAGAAGACGTATGGCGCGTCCGGCAGAACCATCAACGCCCCGGGTGCGATGATCTCGCGGTAATGGTCAGGACTCGCGGTCCACAAACCCTGTTCCGACCCCCACAGGCGTGCATCATCCATGACCGCGCTCCGTGGATGGCGTGGGCTGCGTCGCCGCGGCGTGGCCGGGTGTGACCGGGGCGAACTCGGCAGCCTGGCTCTTCGGGGGAGCGGCATCGAGGGTGGGGGCGTCGGACGCCGCCTCGTCATCCAGCTGCGAGACGCTGAGGATGACCTCGTTCTCGCGCATCAGCGGCCTGGCGGCGTCTGCCGCCTGCACGTCTGTGGGGGACGGGACGGTCACGGTGCGTTCGACGCCTGAGGGGGCGCCCAGTTTTACGGCATAGGTCTTGAGGGTCATCGCAGCTCCTTTTCAGAACAACCGCACGGGACCGCCGGCCGTTCCCGCCAAAAACACGGTCATCGCGCGGTCAGCTGGCGACGTCGGCCGGTGTCGAGGGCGAAGCCACCGCCAGCCTCCCACGGGCCAGCTCACGAGCAGCAAGGCGGCAGGCCCTCGCGCTGGATTTTGACCGATTGGCGTCGAGTCGTCAGCTGCTCCGGCCGCGCGATCGCCCGAACCGGATCGAACGGTTCCCGTCAAGCTTGGCCGTCGAACGCTCAGCAGCTGCGTCGACCGGCTGGACGCCGCCAGATCGCCGTCTCCGCCGAAGACCCGACACGGGCGTTTCGGCTTCGGGTCCAGCCCTTTCGCCGCAGGCCATCGGCGCCGCCGACGTGCACGCCCCGGAGGGAAGGCATAGCCCGCCCGGTCGTCGCGCTGGAACCGCGAGGTCACCCCGACGCTCTCTTTTGGAAACAAGAACCCGATGAAACAAGGAGAGGGTCATGGCAGGCGGTTGGACGCGGGATGGCGCGGTTCTCGATCAGATCGAGGACACGGTGCTCGACGGCGTTCTGAACGCCAGGGCCCGTATGCCGATTGGCGAGGGAACTCCGGACTGCGTCGAATGTGGAGACGAGATCCCTGCGGCCCGGCGCAAAGCCATGCCCGGCGCGACCACCTGCGTGCATTGTCAGTCCGGTCGTGACAGTCGCATCGCCCACTCCACGATCAATCGTCGCGGCAGCAAGGACAGCCAGTTGAGATAGACCAGATATTCCGTCTTGGGAGCGAAATGGTCGCGGTTTGATTGCGATGCCGCTCGGCTGGACGAGTCTCAGGCGGAGCGGCGCCGCTCGCCGGGAGTGGCGCAAAGAAGGGTGGCCGACGCTCCGTAGTGGCACGGCAAAGGACACCGCCGCGACCGTCAAGCTCCATCCTGATGTGGGGTCGACTCGGCGCCCAACGATCCAGTGGGATATGGGACGAAAGCGTCCTGAAGAGGCGACTGTACAGTTTGCAGGATGGGAGCCCGAACGAATTTGAAGTTCTGCCGAAATAACGGCGGTAAACTTGACCGCGTCTAGGTGCGGTTGCAACCTTGGGTTGAAGGCGGAAGGGCCAGGGTTATCCGAACGATTTAAGTTCGGAGCTCTTTATCGGCTGGGGTCTGGAGCGAGATTTGGAGCCGTGTAGAAGTCATCGTTAGAAGACAACAGGGCCTCCCATGACTGAAGACACTCAATCCGCCGACATCCTTGATATGGTCGTTGGGATCGTTGCGAACTACGTCAGCAACAACCGGGTCGAACCCGATCAAGTCGGCGCATTGATTGCGTCGACCTATCACGCGCTCTCGAATGTTGGCGGACCGGCGCCCGAACCGGTTCAGACCTATGAACGGGCAACGGCCGCCCAAGTCCGCAAGTCGATGACCGATGACGGTCTGGTCAGCTTCATCGACGGTCGGACGTATAAGACGCTGAAGCGTCACGTCGCCGTGAATGGCATGACACCTGACGAATACCGCGACCGATACGGTCTTCCCGACGACTATCCCATGACCTCTCCGACCTATTCGGCCAAGCGGTCAGAGCTGGCGCGCGCGGCGGGCCTGGGTCAGAAGGGGCGGGCTGCGAAAGCTGAGAAGGCTCCGGCCAAGCGCGGTCGTTCGAATTCATGAGAACCTCCGCGCCCACGCTTGTCGCCACGCTGGCCATCTCGTCGACCGCTTCAGCGACCTGGGTCGAAAATCGATCCCAGTGAAGCTGAGATCGGCTAAAGTCACTTATATTGCCGGACTCGGCGATGGGCTCACCAGCGGTGACAGCATACCTCGTGGGAATGCGAGGGCGTTCGTGATGCACCGTTGTGTGAAGGCGCTTGGCATCACCGACCCGATCTCGTCACGATGATCGATGCGGGATTGCAGTTGCATTACAGCTCAGTTTCGCTGCCGTAACGCGCGCCTGGACAGCATCGAGTCTGTCGGGGGAGCGCCCGTCGAACTTCCGATCCGTTCGGGCCCGCAACCGGCCAACGCCGCGACGGCAGCATTGGGAACGCAAGCTTGTTCTTTCGCGGATAGATAGATTGCGGCGTCAAGCCCGACATTGAAGGCCGCATACCTCGCAATTGCTCACACCGCTTCGTAAGGCACAGCTATCCGAGCTGCTGGACGTCGCAATCGCTATTCTCGAGATCGGCGCCGCTGATCAGTGGCAGCTTGTCCAGCAATCCAAGAAGAATCCTGTTTGTAAGCTCAATCTCGTCATCGGGGACGCCTTGGAGAAGCGTCTTTCGCGCTTCGGCAGCGAAGGGTTCAAACCGCTCGAGGGCTGTCAGCCCCTCCTGCGTGATCTTTATAAGACGCGCACGACCATCGCCGACCATTCGGTTGCGACTGATGAAGTCACGATCATGAAGCGGGCGAACCATGCGCACAATATTGGGTTCTGAAAGACGCATTCGACGCGACAACTCGACCTGGGTTAGACCAAGGGGGGCTGCAGCCAGGTAGTATAGCGGAGTTAAAGAGCAACCTTCGTAACCAGCGGCTTTAGCGAGTTGCTCGGAGCTAGGC
>NZ_JAELUF010000142.1 GCF_016429195.1 Brevundimonas sp. ASV9 | reverse complement strand
GGCCCTGGGCCGGGTCGAGGCGGCGGTGATCTTCGAGGAGTTGTCGCGCGGCGACGTGGCGACGGCGGCCTTCATCTCGATCCACAACATGGCGACGTGGATGATCGATCGCTTCGGGGCGGACGATCTGCGCGGCCGGTTCGTGCCGTCGCTGGTGGGGATGGAGAAGATCGCCTCCTACTGCCTGACCGAGCCGGGCTCGGGGTCGGATGCGGCGGCGCTGCGGACCACGGCCGTGCGCGACGGCGACCACTATGTGCTGAACGGGTCCAAGGCCTTCATCTCCGGCGCAGGCACGTCTGACGTCTATGTCGTCATGGTCCGCACGGGCGGCGAGGGGGCAAAGGGCGTCAGCGCGATCGTGGTCGAGGCCGGCACGCCCGGCCTATCGTTCGGCGCGCAGGAAAAGAAGATGGGCTGGAACGCCCAGCCGACCGCCATCGTCCAGTTCGACGACTGTCGCGTGCCGGTCGCCAACCTGCTGGGCGAGGAGGGAGCGGGTTTTCGCTACGCCATGGCCGGTCTGGACGGCGGTCGGCTGAACATCGCTGCCTGTTCGCTGGGCGGGGCGCGGCTGGCGCTGGAGACGGCGCAAGCCTACGTCGCCACGCGCAAACAGTTCGGTCGTCCGATCGGCGAGTTCCAGGCGCTGCAATTCCGGCTGGCGGATATGGCGACGGACCTGGAGGCGGCGCGTCTGATGGTGCTGCGCGGCGCCTGGGCCATCGACACCGACCACCCGGAAAAGACCAAATGGTGCGCTATGGCCAAGCGCCTGGCCACCGACGCCTGTTTCCAGATCGCCGACGAGGCCCTGCAACTGCACGGCGGCTACGGCTATCTGAAGGACTATCCGCTGGAACGGATCGTGCGCGACCTGCGGGTTCACCGCATCCTGGAAGGCACGAACGAGATCATGCGAGTGATCGTGGCGCGGGAGATGGGGCGGGGATGAGCGACGACTGGGTCTGCGAGCGCGAATATCGCATCGTCGTCGACGGCGACGTCAGACCGTTCATGGTCCGCTGGATGAAACCGGCGCCCGATGCCCTGGGTGACTGGAGTTGTCGGTACGACATTGAATGGCCTCATGAGGCGCATGTTCGGCGCAGGGCGTTTGGCGTGGACTCCACGCAGGCATTGTATTTGGCCTTCCAGACGGCCGCCGCCGAACTTCACGCCGTTCAGCCGCCCGTTTTCTGGTTTGATCCGGGTGATGTCCTGGGCCTGCCCTTGGCGTCGTCTATCGCCGATCTGGAAGCTGACCGAGCCAAGGGGCGATCGTGACCGAACCTGAAATCATAACCCGTGTCGAGAGCGGCGTCGGTCGCATCACACTGAACCGGCCCAAGGCGATCCATGCGCTGAATCGGTCGATGTGCGAGGCGATGACCGAGGCGCTGTTGGATTGGCGTTCGAACGCTACCGTCTCCTCCATACTGATCGACCACGCAGGCGAGCGCGGCTTTTGCGCGGGCGGCGACATTCGCATGATCGCCGAAAGCGGTGCGGGCGATGCGTCGGAGGCCAAGGCCTTCTTCCTGGCCGAGTACCGGTTGAACCACCTGATGTTCGACTATCCGAAGCCGATCATCGCCATCGTGGACGGCATCGTCATGGGCGGCGGGGTCGGCATTTCCGAGCCGGCCGACATTCGTGTGGCGACCGAGCGCACCACCTACGCCATGCCCGAGACCGGGATCGGCCTGTTTCCTGATGTGGGCGGCGGCTGGTTCCTGCCGCGCCTGCCGGGCCAGACCGGCGTCTGGCTGGCGCTGACAGGCGCGCGGCTGAAGGCGGCGGATACGGTGGCCCTTGGCATCCATACTCACTTCGTGCCCGCAGATCGTGTCGAGGCGCTGAAGGCCGATCTGATGGGCGAGACCGCCGATCCGTCGCCGGTCGTGGCGCGCCACGCCGGGGACGCGGGGCCTGCACCGCTGTCGGCCCACCGCGAGGCCATCGACCGGCTGTTCGCCTTCGACACGGTTGAGGAGATTTTCCAGGCGCTTGAGGCGGACGGGTCGCAGTGGGCGCTGAAGCAGCTGGAAACGCTGAAGACCAAGTCGCCACAGTCGCTGAAGGTCTCGCTGCGACAGATCCGCACGGGTGCGACGCTGACCAGCTTCGCCGACAATATGGCGATGGAGTACGCCCTGGGCGGCCGCGTCGTGCGCACCCACGACTTCCAGGAAGGCGTGCGG
This sequence comes from Brevundimonas sp. ASV9, assembly GCF_016429195.1. Taxonomy (GTDB): domain Bacteria; phylum Pseudomonadota; class Alphaproteobacteria; order Caulobacterales; family Caulobacteraceae; genus Brevundimonas. The sequence continues at coordinate 1,980 of NZ_JAELUF010000142.1, read as the reverse complement.
GCCGTGATCATGGACAAGGACAATGCGCCGAAATGGTCCCCGGCGGACCTGTCGGGCGTTACCGACGAGACGCTGGATGGGCTGTTTGCGCCGTCGCCGGACAATGAAAAATGGACGCCGCTGGCCTGACCACGGCGCCGACAAAGGGAGAGACACCATGACCAAGATCGCCTTCATCGGCCTGGGCAATATGGGCGGCGGCATGGCCGCGAACCAGGCCAAGGCGGGCCATGCGGTCGCCGCCTTTGATCTGTCGGCGCAGGCGCTGGAACGGGCAGTGGCGGCCGGTTGCATCGCGGCCGGATCGGTCGCGGAGGCTGTCAGGAACGCCGAGGTGGTCATCACCATGCTGCCGGCCGGGCCGCACGTCCTGAAGGTCTATTCCGAACAGATCATCGGCGCGGCGCCGTCGACCGCCCTGCTGCTCGACTGTTCGACCATCGATGTTGAAACCGCGCGCAAGGTCGCCGGTCTTGCCAAATCGGCCGGCTACGCCTTTGCCGACGCGCCTGTGTCAGGCGGCACCGCAGCGGCGGATGCGGGCACGCTGGCCTTCATGGTCGGCTGCGATGAGGGCGACTTCGCCCGCGTCGAGGCGGCGCTGGAGCCTATGAGCCGCATCACAATCCGCGCCGGCGATCATGGGGCGGGGCAGGCGGCCAAGATCTGCAACAACATGCTGCTCGGCATCTCCATGCTGGGCACCTGCGAAGCCATCGCCTTGGCGGAAAAGCTGGGTCTGGATCCCGAACGGTTCTTCGAGATCGCGTCCAAGTCTTCGGGTCAGTGCTGGAGCGTTACCAGCTACTATCCCTGGCCGGGTCCGGTGCCGACCGCGCCGTCGAACCGCGACTATCAGGGCGGGTTCGCCACGGCCATGATGTTGAAGGACCTGAAGCTGGCTCAGGACGCAGCGGCGAAATCCGGCGCCTCTACGCCGTTGGGCGCACAGGCCGAGGCGCTTTACGCCCTGTTCGACGGAATCGGGCACGGCGGCCGCGATTTCTCCGCCATGTTGCAGATGCTGCGCGGCAAGCTGGATGAACTTAGCCCGGCATAGATTCGTCTTTCGCATCCTGATTGCGGCCCGCGCAGCTTCGGCGGCGCGGGCCTTTTCGTATGAGGGCACAGCCGCGTGTCGGATCGCTGACGGCTGGTGCGACCAAGGCGCGCGCCTGCCGCATTCGCCTTATTCCGTTCGCCGGAGTGAGCCTGCGAAGAGTGAAGTTAAAGCAGCGGCTTAGCTCGCGTTGCCCGTTGGGACGGCTCGAGCAGAGATCGAAAATCGCCTGAAATGTGGCTGAACGGCGCTTGCGGCGCACATTGCTCCTGTGTCATGTAACCGCTTACATCGCTTATCGACGGATCTTCGAAAAGGGGCCGGGACGATAGGGAGCAGGGAGAATTCGATTGGACATGGCCGCGCCTAGCGCTGCGTCTGCACGGCAGGAGGGCCAGCCCTTCGCCAAGGCCGCCACCATGCGCGACGTGGCTGAACGCGCCAATGTGTCGGTTGCTTCTGTCTCTCGTGTGTTGAACGGCTTGGGCGTGACCTCGGACGCGACGCGCCAGCGCGTGCTCGATGCAGTCGAGGACCTTCGCTATGTCCCGCACTTCGGCGCCCGCAGCCTGTCGACGAGCAAGAACGACACGATCGGCGTCATCCTGCCCGATCTGTTCGGCGAGTTCTTCTCCGAGCTGATCCGGGGCATGGACCTGGCCGCCCGCGCCCACGGCAAGCATCTGATCGTCTCCAGTTCGCATGACGGCGCGGAAGACACCCTGGCGGCCGTGCGTTCGATGCGCGGGCGCGTGGACGGCATGATCGTGCTGTCGCCGCATCTGGGCGCGGCGAACCTCTCGTCCGAGTTCGCCGGTCGGATGCCGGTCCTGCTGATGAACGGCGGCGCGGCCGAGCCCGGCCGGGCGTCCATCATGATCGACAACCACGGCGGCGCCGTCGGCGCGGTCCAGCACCTG
>NZ_JAELUF010000141.1 GCF_016429195.1 Brevundimonas sp. ASV9 | reverse complement strand
GGGTGTGGCCCACGGCCGCGCGGCCGGGCATCCGCGTCATCAGGTCGGCGCCGCCGAAGGCCTCGCCCACCAGGCCCTGGTGCCGTTCGGTGTAGAAGCGCTCGTTCTTGACGCTGGCGATGCCGCAGGCTTCCTGGCCGCGATGCTGAAGGGCGTGAAGACCCAGGGCGACGACGGAAGAGCCTTCGTCTTCGTCCGCGCCCCAGACGCCGCAGACGCCGCATTCCAGACGGAGCTGGTCATCCTCCGGCTCGCGCCAGTGCTCGCGGTGAACGACGGGATCGGCGATATGGTGGCGCATCGTGGGGCTCCGATGACCGGGGAAACTTAAGGGGCGGCTTCGCGGCGCGAGTTAGGCTCTGATTGCGTCGGGGGCAAGGCTTCGTCGTCCGAAAAGCCCCGGCGTACGGACGAATCCACGACAGGCGTGATGGCGTCGGCGCCGCGCCCGATGCTGGGCAGGACGATCTGGATCATCCGCGCGCCCATGGCGCTGACCGGATAGAGGGCCGCTCTCCCGAGCCAGAGCGGCGTGCGCTCGCCCGGCAGGGCTGCGACGATGACCAGATGCACCGCGCCGATCAGGACCAGCGCACGAATGCCGCCGATGAACAGGCCGAAGATGCGGTCGATGACGCCGAGGTGCGGATGGTCCTTGGCGCTCTTGGACATCATCGAGCCGACCAGGCGCAGGCCGAAATAGACGACGAAGAAGGTCAGGACGGCGGCGAGGATCGACCCGGCCCATTCGGGATCGACGAAGGCGCGCGTGACGCCGGCGGTCCAGGGCAGGGCGATCAGGGCGACAAGGGCCGCCAGGGTCGCGCTGAGCAGGGTGATGACCTCGCGCACCCCGCCGCGCACCCAGCCGGCGGCGACGGAAAACAGGATCACCACGATGGCGAAGACGTCGTATCCGGTCACGCGTGCGGGATCCTGCGGTTGCTACGAGGGTCTAATAGCGGTTCTGCGAGATTCGTTCGACCACATCCGTCAGGCGCGTGACGGATGTCACCTTCACCCCCTTGGTCTTGGCGGTCAAAGTCGGGCTCAGAACTTGATCGAAACCCAGTTTCTGCGCTTCACGCAGCCGGGCCTCGGCGCGGCCGACGCTGCGGACCTCGCCCGACAGGCCGATTTCGCCGAAGACGACGCAGCCCTGGGGCAGGGACACGCCGGTCGCCGAGCTGATCAGCGCCGCCGCCGCCGCGAGGTCGGCCGCCGGTTCATTGATGCGTAGGCCCCCGGCGACATTCAGATAGACGTCCTGATCGCCAAAGCCGAAGCCGCAGCGGGCCTCCAGCACGGCCAGCACCATGGCCAGACGTCCCGTCTCCCAGCCGATCACGGCGCGGCGCGGGGTGCCATAGGCGGACTTTGACACCAGGGCCTGCATCTCGACCAGGACGGGACGCGAACCTTCGATCCCGGCGAAGACGGCGGCGCCCGGCGCGCGCTCCTTGCCCTCGCCGAGGAAAAGAGAGGAGGGATTGGCGACTTCGCGCAGGCCGGCGTCGCCCATTTCGAACACGCCGATCTCGTCGGTGGCGCCGAAGCGGTTCTTGCCGGCGCGCAGGATGCGGAACGGATAGCCGCGCTCGCCCTCGAAGGTCATGACGGCGTCGACAAGGTGTTCGACCACGCGAGGGCCGGCGACCTGGCCGTCCTTGGTGACGTGGCCGACAAGGACCACCGCGACGCCCTGCGACTTGGCCAGACGCACCATCTCGCCGGCGCAGGCGCGGACCTGGGTGATCGAGCCGGGGCCGCTTTCATGGACGTCGGACCACAGGGTCTGGATCGAATCGACGATGACGATGTCGAACTGTTCGCGCTTCAGCGTGCCCAGAATTTCACGCAGCGCCGTCGCCGCCGCCAGATTGACCGGCGCGTCCGCCAGACCCATCCGCTTGGCGCGGGCGCGGATCTGCTCGACGGCTTCTTCGCCCGAGATATAGGCCACGCGCGATCCGCGCAGCGCCGCCTTGGCTGCGACCTCCAGCAACAGGGTGGACTTGCCGACGCCGGGGTCGCCGCTGAGCAGGATGGCCGAGCCGGGCACCACGCCGCCGCCGCAGACCCGGTCGAACTCGGCCACGCCCGTCGTGATGCGCGGCGGCTCTGGCGTGTCGGACTGAAGCGTTTCGAACTGGATGCCGCGCGTGCGGGCCGAAGCCGCCGCCGACGGCTTGATCGCACCCGGTGGAGCCGAGCGGCTTTCCTCGCTCAAGGTGTTCCACTGACCGCAGGAGCCGCATTGGCCCGACCACTTGCTGTGGACCGAACCGCAGGACTGACAGACGTAGAGGGCGGAATCGCGAGCCATGGGCTTCCTTAGCAGATCGAACGGTCGCGCCGGACATGGCCTCGGCTCACGACAGTTTCGGTCGCAGGCGCAACCTTTGCCATACTGAAGGATTGAGAATGTGTCGCACACCCTTGCTTCTTGAAGCGACGCAACGTCAACATCCGCCCATCTTCTCTCGCCGAGGCCTGTCATGACCGATCCGACGACCCACTCCCAACCCGCTGTCGATCCGGCCCTGGTCGCGCGGGTCAAGGGCATATTGCTGCAACCCAAGTCTGAATGGCTGAAGATCGACGGCGAGTTCGCCACGACCAAAAGCCTGTTCACCCGCTATGCGATGATCCTGGCGGCGATCGGCCCGGTCTGTTCGCTGCTCGGCGGTCAGTTGATGCCGTTCATGGGCATGAAGCTGTCGATCGTCGGCGCGATCGTCGTGGCGCTCGTCAGCTACGGCATGTCGCTGTTGGGGGTCTTTCTGCTGGGATTGATCATCAATGCGCTGGCGCCGAACTTCGGCGGGACGCCCAACAAGGTTCAGGCCATGACACTGGCCGTCTATTCCTGGACCGCCGCTTGGCTGGCGGGCGTGTTCGGCCTGATCCCGATGCTGGGCATCCTGGCTATCCTGGGCCTGTACAGCTTCTATCTGCTGTTCGTCGGCCTGCCAATTTTGATGAAAGTGCCGGAAGACAAGAAGGTCGGCTATTTCATCGTGACGGTGATCGCCGGCGTCGTGATGTATTTCATCATCACGGCGATCGTCGGAGCCATTTCGATGAGCTTCGTCGCCGCATCGGTCGGCATGGCTGGTCTCGCCGGAATGGGCGCCGGCTACTGAGAATAGACGCGCGGTACGCGGGGGGTGATCGAGGTCAGCAACTCGTAGCTGATGGTCCCCGCCGCGGCCGCGGCGTCGTCCAACAGGCGGTTCGGGCCGAACAGTTCGACCGGGTCGCCGACTGCGACATCCAGGCCGGTGATGTCCACCGCGCAGACATCCATCGAGACCCGACCCAGCAGCGGCCGGGTTTCGTTGGCGATCCAAACCGCCCCCGTGGGCGAATAGGATCGCAGCAATCCATCCGCATAGCCGGCCGCCACTGTGGCGACCTTGATCGGGCGTTCGGCGATATAGCCGCGCGAATAGCCGACGCTCTCGCCCGCCGGCACGTCGCGAACCTGGAGCACCTCGGCCGTCAGGGTCGCCACGGGTGCGATGCGGGGATCGGGCCGCCCCTCTGGGCCGCCGCCGTAAAGACAGATGCCCGGGCGCACGGTGTCGAAGGCGAAGTCCGGGCCCAGAAAACAGCCGCTGGAGTTGGCGAACGACCGGATCACGCCCGGATAGCGATCCAGCACGCCCGCGAAGGCGTCGCGCTGGCGCCGGTTCATCGGATTGGCCGGCTCGTCGGCGCAGGCGAGATGGGTTAGGACCAAGGCCAGGCCGTCGAACGCCTCAGGCGCGTCCTCGGGCCGAATACCCAACCGGTTCATGCCGGTGTCGATCTGCAGGCCGCAGGTCCCGCCGCCCGCCGCCCTCCAGGCCTGGATCTGCGCCGGATGGTTCAGCACGGGCCGCAGGTCCGACGCCTTCAGCATCGCCGCATCGTCGCCGTGGCAGCCGTCGAGCACATAGATGACGGGACCGTCGGCGCCCAAGGCCGCGCGCAGCCGCACGCCCTCCGCCGTCCGCGCCACGAAGAAGGTCCGCGCCCCCTTGGCCATCAGCCGCGTCGCCACAGCTTGTGCGCCCAGTCCATAGCCATCCGCCTTGACCACCGGATGCACCGGCTGGCCGCTGACGGCCTCCAGCGTGTGGTAGTTGCGCGCCAGGGCGTTCAGATCGACGGAGAGGACGGCGGGGGTCGATGCGGTCATGGCGTCCTTATGCGCCAACACCGCGCCGATGGAAGAGGCTACTCGTAGCTGACTTCCTCATAGCC
>NZ_JAELUF010000140.1 GCF_016429195.1 Brevundimonas sp. ASV9 | reverse complement strand
TCGCGGACGCCCTGGTTGCTCAAGGCGTCAACGGCGGCGTGATCGCCCTGGACGGCAAGGGCGAAACCAACCTGGCCAAGCCGACCGCCGACGGTGTGCGCGAACCGCTCAACCGCCGCGCGACCATTGACATCAACTTCTAAGACTTTCAGGAGCCGATCTGGTTCGTCCGGATCGGCTTCAACCTTCGAAGTTGTCGAAAGACAGAACGCCGCTTCCGACAGGAGGCGGCGTTTTTCTTTGCGCCGTCTTACCTACTGCGTGACGCGTCTACGCAGAGAAAAAGGGCGACGCCTCGCGACGCCGCCCTCAAGCATTCTGATGTTGACGCCGATCAGCCGGTGAACGGCCGGATCAGGATTTCGACGCGGCGGTTCTGCGCTTTGCCTTCGGCGGTGGCGTTCGAGGCCACCGGGTTACGCGAGCTATTACCGGCGACGTAGAGGCGTTGGGCCAGAACGCCACGGCGCACCAGTTCAGAGGCGACGCTGCTGGCGCGGCGCTCCGACAGAGGCTGGTTGATCGCGTCGCCGCCTGAAGAGTCGGTATGGCCGATCACGTCCACGGTCGACTGGTCGTACTGTTGCAGAACACGGGCGACATCGTCCAGCACGGGCAGGAAGCGCGGATCGATGGAGGACTGGTTCGTGGCGAAGGTCACGTCCGACGGCATGCGCAGCACAAGCAGGTCGCCCTGACGCGCCACGCCTACGCCGGAACCGGACAGTTCGGCTTCCATCGCACGTTGCTGACGATCCATATATTGGCCGACGGCGGCGCCGCCCAGCGCGCCGATCCCGGCGCCGATCAGAGCGTTCTTGCGGCCCTGTTCGCCATTCGAGGTGTTGGTCAGATAGCCGAGAACCGCGCCGCCCAACGCACCCGCGATGGCGCCGGTCCCGGTGTTGTTGCGAACCGGACCCGAACGATAGGGGTCGGTGGTGGTGCAGGCGGCTGCCCCCAGCAGGGCGGCGATGGAAACACTGGCGACGATGAACTTGGCGCGCATGGAATAGTCCCTTTCTTTTGAGCGATCTGGCGCGGAAACGTGCGCTTACTGTGAAGGTTCCAATCTGTACGGGGCATGAATGCCTTCCACGTCCGCACGCGCCATGACCCTGACAAGGTCGCCGATTAGGCGTATGGGAACCGCCGCACATCCCCAAATCGAGGACGACGCCGTGAGCGTGACCCAGACGGACCACACGACCGACCGCGCCATTCAGCCGGTTTCGATGACGCTGTACGACGCCGATTTTCAAGAGTTCAGCGACGCATTGGGCGCGTCCTTCTCCCGCTATGGCTTCGCTGTCGTCGCCGACCATGGTCTGGATGAGGCGCGCATCACCGCAGCCATCGACGACGCCAAGGCCTTCTTCGCCCTGCCGGAAGAGGTGAAGCGTCAGTATCACCAGCCCGGTACCGGCGGCGCGCGCGGCTTGACCCCGTTCGGAGTCGAGGCGGCCAAGGACGCCAAAACGGTCGATCTGAAGGAATTCTGGCACGTCGGCCGGGAACTGCCCGAAGGCCATCCTTATCGCCGCTATATGCGCGACAACCTCTGGCCGACCGAGATCGAGGGCTTCCGCGAGCACCTGTATGGCATGTTCGAGGACCTGGATGCGCTCGGGGCCAAGATCCTGCGCGCCATCGCCCGCTATCTGAAGCTGGGCGACGACTTCTTCGCGGACAAGGTTCACATGGGCAACAGCGTCCTGCGCATGCTGCATTATCCGCCGGTTCCGGCCGATGCACCGGGTGTGCGCGCCGGGGCGCACGAAGACATCAATGTCATCACCCTGCTGCTCGGCGCTGAGGAAGCCGGTCTTCAGCTGAAGGACAAGGACGGCAGCTGGCTCGACATCGCCCCGCCGCCCGGCGCCCTGGTCGTCAACATCGGCGACATGTTGCAGCGGCTGACCAACCACGTCCTGCCTTCAACGACCCACCGTGTAGTCAATCCGGCGCCCGAGCGTCGCGGCTTCGCCCGCTATTCGACGCCCTTCTTCCTGCACTTCAACCCGGACTTTCCGATCGAGACCCTGCCCAGCGCCATCACGCCGGACAATCCCGATCGCTATGCGGGCAAGACCATCCTAGCCGAGGATTATCTGACCGAACGCCTGCGCGAAATCCGCCTGCTCTAGGCCGTCAGCGGGAAATCCGTAGTCGGGTGATGTCGCGTCCGATGGCTTGGAAGTCATTAGACAGGTCCGCGCCCGACTGCGGCAAGAAGGCCTTGTCTTTGTCAGTGGCGCAACTGCTCAAAATTTTGGCCGCGTCGCTGCCTGGGGTAATTGAGAACCCAACCGTGTAAACGATCACGTTCTTGTTCTTCATGCTGGTGCACAGTTTTGAGGCCTGATCGAACGGGTCGCCATTCGTCGCATCGCAGGCAATCTTGTCAAAGAGGTTGCCGGACCCTGAGCCCGCATCGCGCGCGATGACGCCACCGCAATAGGGCGTGTTGAATTCCCCGTCCGTCATCAAGATCACCGCCTTCAGAACCTTGGTCGGTGCATAGGCCGCTGCGGGGTTCGATGACCACAGCCCATTGAACTGGTTGGATACCGTATACCAACCCCAGGCGAGACCAATCTGCCCGGATGTCGAGCCCGTCACAGACAGCCCATTTACTAGGCTGGTCAAGGTGCTGATATTGGATGTCAACGGCTGGATCGTCGCTGCCGGGCAGGGGTTACCCGCGGATTTTACGGGCGTCGTGCGGGGTGGCGCGGCATAGTTGCGACCCACCGTGGCTGTGCTCGGAGCCGCGTCGGTGTAGGCTTGTAAACCCGTACGCTCGCTGACGCAGCTGGTGTTACTAAAGGCGGTCAAGCGATTGTACTGAGCGTCGCGGAAGACGCGCGTGGCGCATCCATCGCGCCCACATTGAACGGAGCCGCCACCAGAATAATCAGCGAACGCGGCGCCGCCGACAGGGATTACAAAGGCGTCGTTCGAAATCTTCTCCAGGACTTCGTAAAGGCCTTCATCATTCGTCGTGTTAAGCGCCGTCATGCCCTTAACGTCAGCGATCTGAAGCGTGTCGCCTTTCGCCAAGCCGTGATTGGTGGACGTGATGGTGACGAAGCAGTCGGAGCGCATGCATTTGCGGATTTGACCGCCCGAGCTGTAGCTGCTGTATCCATTGCCGCTAGTGGTATTCAGCGCATACCAGTTCGCGCCGGATTGATATTGCAGGGACACCTTGTTGGCGTCGATCCGCACGACCTTGTAGGCGCGGTTGTTGATTTGGGTCATGCCGCTGACGCCGCTGATCCAGACGTAGTCGTCGGTCGATAGGCCGTGGCCGTTGGCGGTCACGACGCCCGGCGAAGCGCGCGTTATGCCGGAGATCGACTTGGCCGCCGCCGCCGCCCATGCGGCGCCGCTGATGCTGGTCGATCCGATCGAGGCGCCGCGTGCGGCGTCGGCGCGAGCACCTAGATTTACGCCGATCGAATAGGGCACGATGGCCATGCGGGAATAGTAGGGCGTCTGTTTCGCGGCCGGCTGAACGACCAGTTTGATCAGCTGGTTCGCGGCGTTCTTCAGATCACCGATCCGATTGTTGCTGCCCATCGAGCCGGTGATGTCGAGCACCAGCGAAACCTCGATGTCCTTGGACGACCGGTTCACCTCGGAGTGGACGCTGACCGGCAGGGTGTCGTCCAGAATCTTGCCGTAGGGGGGCAGGACGACATTGGCGATCAGCGTCTTCACCTGGACCTGGATGTCGGCGATGACGATCTGGTCTTTCGTCAGCTCGATCTTGACGGCGTCATCGGCGAACGGCTCCACGGACGCGTTGCGTAGATTGGCTCTCAGCGCCACCAGGGCGACGGTCTTCAGGTCTTTCGGATCGGTATAGGACGAGCGCGCCGCAGCCAGGGCGGCGGCGTCCAGCGCGTCCTGAACGCGGGCCTTCGCTGTCGTGACCCGGTTGATGTCGATGCCGCCCAGGGTCAGCATGATCAGCGCCGGCATCACCAAAGCGAAGATCATCACGACATTGCCGTCGCGGTCCGACGAGAGGCGCGACGTGAACATGCGCAGAGCCTTCACCGCCCTGCCGATCCGATTGGAAACCTTCACCATGCCCATCCCAAAGGACGCGGACCGCCCGATTAGCGCTCAGTCTGCCATCGGGCGGTTAAGGGAATTGTGAAGGGGACGGTTAACGCCGCGGCGTGATCAGGCGGCGCTCCATCCGCATTGGTGACCGCGGTTCTGCTCCTGGAGCCAGACGTTCAGCGGGGCGAAATAGTCGGCGATGGC
>NZ_JAELUF010000139.1 GCF_016429195.1 Brevundimonas sp. ASV9 | reverse complement strand
GCATGTCCAGATAGGCGGCCTGCGCCTTGGTCTTGGGCACGATGGCGCCGCGCTTGCCGCCCGGCAGCGACACGCCCGCCGCCGCCATGCCGGGCGTGCCGCGACCGCCGCGCGCCTGGCCCAGGGCTGCGCGCACGTCGGCCTCGGTGACTTCGGCGCCCAGGGCCGCGCGTTTGGCCAGGTCCTCGATCACCTGGCGGGCGTCCGTGCGATCACGTGCGCCGCCGTTGACGGAGACCCCGCCCCCCGGGGCCTCGACCAGCACCTTGAAGGCGTCCTCGATCAGGGCGACGTGGCGACTGTTCGGCCCGATGACCGCCCGCAGTTCGGCATCGTTCAAGGGGACGAATTCAGACTCACGCGCCATCAAGCGGCCTTTTCTGCTTGGGCTAGCGCTGAGCCCGCGGGGCCCGGCTGCTTGAGCCCGTCTGCTATGAGCCGGCCCGACAGACTGTTCTGCTGGCCGGCGATGATCTCGACCGGAACGATCTGCCCGATCAGATGATCCGCGTCATCGACGTGGACCGATTGAAGATATGGGGATCGACCGATCGCTTGGCGACGGTGGCCGTGCCGTCCCGGCTTGTCGAACAGCACGTTCAGCGTCCGGCCGGCCTGCGCGGCGTTGAAGGCGGTCTGCTGTTCCGTCAGCAGGGCGATCAGGCGATGCAGTCGGTCCTTGACGACGTCCGGCTCCACCTGTTTGCCCATGCCCGCCGCCGGCGTGCCCGGTCGCGGCGAATAGGCGAAGGCGAAGGCCCCAGCGTAGTTCACACGCCGCACCAGATCCAGCGTATCCTCGAACTCCCGATCCGTCTCACCCGGGAAGCCGACGATGAAGTCGCCCGCGATGGCGATATCCGGCCGCGCGACGCGGATCCGGTCGATCAGATCGAAATATTTCTGACGCCCGTGCTTGCGGTTCATCGCCCGCAAAATGCGATCCGACCCCGCCTGAACCGGAAGGTGCAGATAGGGCATCAAGGCTTCCAGATCGCCATGCGCGGCGATCAACTCATCGGCCATGTCATTGGGATGGCTGGTCGTATAGCGGATGCGATCCAGGCCGGGGATCTCGGCCAGGGCATAGGCCAGTTCGGCCAGGGTCGCCTTTCGCCCGTCCGGCCGCTCGCCGTCATAGGCGTTGACGTTCTGGCCCAGCAGGGTGACCTCGCGCACGCCCCGATCCGCCAGTTGTCTCGCCTCTTCCAGCACCGCCGCCATCGGCCGCGACCATTCGGCGCCGCGCGTGTAGGGCACCACGCAGAAGGTGCAGAACTTGTCGCAACCCTCCTGCACCGTCAGGAAGGCGGTCGGCCCCTCGGTGAAGCGGGCTGCAGGCAGGGCGTCGAACTTGTCGTCGGGAGCGAAGTCGGCGCCGATCCGCTCGCCCCGCGCCCGCGCCGTGCGGGTCAGAAGCTCGGGCAACTGGTGATAGGCCTGGGGGCCGACGACGATATCGACGGCCGGCTGACGCCGCATGATCTCTTCGCCCTCGGCCTGGGCGACGCAGCCGGCGACGGCGATGGTCAGGTCCCCGCCGGTCTCGCGCCGGATATCGCGCATCTCGCGCAGCTTGCCGAGCTCGGAATAGATCTTCTCGGCCGCCTTCTCGCGGATGTGGCAGGTGTTCAGGATGACGAAGTCGGCGGCCTTCACGTCGTCGGTGACGCCATAGCCCAGCGGGCGCAGCACATCGGCCATGCGCTCGGAGTCATAGACGTTCATCTGACAGCCGTAGGTCTTGATGAACAGACGCTTTTCGGGCGCCGTCTCGACTTGAGGAACCAGGGTCTCGGTCATCGTGGGCTTATGATCGCCCGCAAGCGTCGCGACAAGCCGAGCGTCAGCCCGCGTCCACATCGGCGGGATCGACCCGCGCCGCATGGCGGGTGAAGATCAGGCCTTCGCGCTTGGACGGCTCGGCGCCCTCGATCGCAACGCCATAGAGCTCCAGCTTGTGGCCGATCAGCTGGAAGCCCAGCCGTTCCGCGATCTCGTTCTTCAGCCGCTCGATCTCGGCGTCGAAGAATTCGATCACCTCGCCCGACTTGGTGTCGATCAGGTGGTCGTGGTGATCGTCGCCGGCCTCCTCATAGCGGCTGCGGCCGTCGCCGAAGTCGTGCTTTTCGACTACGCCCGCCTCTTCGAACAGACGCACGGTGCGATACACGGTGGCGATGGAGATGTGCGGATCGATGGCCGAGGCGCGGCGATACAGCTCCTCGACATCCGGGTGGTCCGCGGCGTTGGACAACACCCGGGCGATCACCCGGCGCTGTTCGGTCATACGCATGCCGCGCTCGGCGCAGAGTTTTTCGATCCGGTCCATGCGCCTAGAATAGGGGCTTGGATCGCATCAGGGAAGCGTCAGGTTGGCGTCAGGCGCACACAGGTCGCGGCTCATCACCACCGCATCGGTCCGCGATCCGTCAGCGCCCGCATAATAGGCTTTGCGGCGACCGATCGGGGCGAAGCCGGCACCCTCATACAGGCCGCGCGCGGCGACATTGTCGTCGGCGACCTCCAGGAACAGCCGCGTCGCGCCGGCCTGGACCGCAGCGACGGCCGCCGCCTCGACCAGACGTCGCCCCAGTCCGTGGCGGCGCGCGGACGGGACCACGGCCAGGGTCAGGATTTCCGCCTCGTCGATGACGGTCCGGATCAGGATGAAGCCGTCGGGCTCGCTGACCGCCAGCACGCCCGGCTGAGATAACAGATCGGTGAAGGTGTCGGCGCCCCACGGCGCGGCAAAGGCCTGAGCGTGCAGGGCGGCGAGAGAGACGGGGTCCGCCGCCGTCACGGCGCAGGCTGGCGCGGCTGGCCCGGCAGGCGGCTGGGCGGCGTGGCGTCGGGCGCGCGCAGATAGAGCGGACGGGGCGGCTGGGTCGCCGGATCGGCGACGGCGGCCAGGCGCGCCACCGCCTCCGGGGACGGTGCGACCCGGTCGTCCAGATGGGCGAAAGGCAGATCGGGGAAGGCCTGGGTCACGACCGCCGCGCCATTGCCGACCAGGGCGACGCCCGATCCGATGTCGGCGATCCGCCGCGCGGCCTCTTCCACCGACAACGCTTCATCGGGGCCAAACGGCCGACCGTCGGCGAAGAGGCGCGCATAGACCTGACCGCGCCGCGCATCGATCAGGGCTGCGATGGGGCCGTCTTGATCGGCGAGCGAGGCGGCGAGGGCGTCCAGCGCCGACAGACCGACGACCGGCCGATCCAGCGCCGCGCCCAGACCTTGGGCAAAGGCCAGGCCGACGCGTAGACCGGTGAACGAGCCCGGTCCGACCGTGACGCCGATCCGGTCCAGGCTGTCGAAACCGCCGCCCGCCTCGGCCATGACGTCGCGCGCTAAGCCGCCGATCCGTTCCTGATGTCCCTTGGTCATCGGCTCGAAGCGCACGGCGAGCGCGCGATCGTCCTCGAACACCGCCGCCGTGCAGGCGCCGAGCGCCGTATCGATCACCAGAAGTCTCATGGGCGTCTTCTAGGCGGCGCGTCGCAGAACCGCCACCGCGTCCGGATCAGAGGGTCTGCTCGACCCGCGTCACCTCGGGCACATAGTGGCGCATCATCTGCTCGACGCCGGCCTTCAAGGTCGCCGATGACGACGGACAGCCGGCGCAGGCGCCCCGCATCCGCAGGTTCAGCACGCCGGTCGCCTCGTCGAAGGAATCGAACAGGATGTCGCCGCCGTCCTGGGCCACGGCGGGGCGGATGCGGCTGTCCAGCAGGGCCTTGATCTCGGCGACGATCTCGCTGTCGTCCTCGGCATGGCCGTCGGTTTCGCCGCCGGCGCCGCGCGTCAGCGCCTGACCCGAGACGAAGTGATCCATGACGACGCCCAGGATCGGCGCCTTCATCTCGGACCACTCCGGACCCTGCGGCTGGCGGGTCACCGAAACATAGTCCGCGCCGAAGAAGACGCCGTCGACGCCTTCCAGCTCGAACAAAGCCTCAGCCAGCGGAGAGGCCGTCGCCTCGTCGATGGTGCGGTATTCCAGCGCGGCGGTCGGCGACACGTCGCGGCCGGGCAGGAACTTCAGCACGTTCGGATTGGGCGTGGGTTCGGTCTGGATGAACATGAGCGGGAGATGCGCTCGCCCCCGCCCCGTTGCAAGACCCGAGCGGAACCTAGCGGCGCTTCAACCCGCCCAGCAGACCGCGCATCAGCTCGCGGGTCAGGGTCGACCCGGCCGTGCGCAGGACCGACTTTGTCAGGGCCTCGACCGGGGTTTCGCGGGTTGACCGACGCGCAGGCTTTGCGGCCTCGCGCGCCGCCCGCGCTTCGGCTTGAGCTTGAGCCTTCGCCCGCGCCTCGGCGGCCTTCTGATCGGCCTTGGCCTGAGCGGCGGCGGCCTTGTCGGCCTCGGCCTGCGCCTTGGCCTGAACTTGGGCCTGGAGTTCGGCCTGATCGGCGGCGCTGTGGCGGTTGGCCAGGATTTCGGCGGCGGATTCGCGG
>NZ_JAELUF010001098.1 GCF_016429195.1 Brevundimonas sp. ASV9 | reverse complement strand
AAAAAAAAAAAAAAAAAAAAAAAAAAAAAAAAAACAAAAAAAAAAAAAAAAAAAAAAAAAAAAAAAAAAAAAAAAAAAAAAAAAAAAAAAAAAAAAAAAAAAAAAAAAAAAAAAAAAAAAAAAAAAACAAAAAAAAAAAAAAAAAAAAAAAAAAAAAAAAAAAAAAAAAAAAAAAAAAAAAAAAAAAAAAAAAAAAAAAAAAAAAAAAAAAAAAAAAAAA
>NZ_JAELUF010001097.1 GCF_016429195.1 Brevundimonas sp. ASV9 | reverse complement strand
TTGCCGCCACCGTTGCCGGAGCCGCCACTGCCGCCCCCGTTGCCGGGATTGCCAGGGTTGCCGGGGTTGCCCGGACCGCCATTGCCACCACCGTTGCCGGAGCCGCCATTGCCACCCCCGTTGCCGGGGTTGCCAGGGTTGCCCGGACCACCATTGCCGCCACCGTTGCCGGAGCCGCCACTGCCGCCCCCGTTGCCGGGGTTACCGGGGTTGCCCGGACCGCCATTGCCA
>NZ_JAELUF010001096.1 GCF_016429195.1 Brevundimonas sp. ASV9 | reverse complement strand
GCAGCATCTCGCCGAAGCAGAGGATGCGCCGGGAAGATGCAGCCTGGGTCATGATCGCAACGCTAGCTCCGGATCAGCGCGCCTGCCAGCCGCCGTCGACCGGCAGGATGGCGCCCTGGACGTAGTCAGAGGCCCGGCTGGCCAGGAAGACGGCCGCGCCGCCCAGGTCCGACGGCTCGCCCCAGCGCCCGGCCGGGATACGGCCCAGGATCTCGGCCGAACGGACCGGGTCCTCGCGC
>NZ_JAELUF010000013.1 GCF_016429195.1 Brevundimonas sp. ASV9 | reverse complement strand
CTGAAGCTCGCCCCCATCCGTGACGACCAGATAGCCGTTGCGATGCTGGAGGATGACGCGGCCCGGCGTGTGACCGGCATGGGCATGCGGAGCAAATGCCGTCGCCCAGACCTCGGACCATCCATACTGTTCGATCAAGTCAACGGCATCCCTGTCGCTCGCGCTCCTCAGCCGGCTTGTGCTGAACACTGTCCCAAAGCCTTGCCAGTCGGCGGGGCCGCGAACAAGCATGCTCGCCGTCCCAGCGCCTCGGGAACGAAATGTCTGTCGGCGGCGCTCCGCTATCGAGACGATGTTCAGCGAGGAAAAACAGCGATGAGCGAGATCAAGGAAGGCATGGAAGTCATCGGAGCCGACGGCGTGCACGTCGGCGTCGTGGACCGGGTGGAGAGCGACCGGATCAAGCTGACGCGCCGCGAGAACACCGGCGCCCACGCCGATCACCACCACTATATCGAGAACGGTTTCGTCGCCGGCGTCGAGGGCGACAAGGTGCGCCTGTCGGCCAACGCCGATGTCGCCGTCACCCTTGAGGAAGAAGAGTCCGGCCGCCCGGTCGATCTCTGACCGAACGGCTGCGCGTGCCTAAAGCAGCGTGGCGGCCAGGTTGACCGTCAGCGCCAGGATAACGGCGTTGAAGAACCAGGCGATCAGGCTGTGAAACGTCGCCAAGCCGCGCAGCTTGCGGCTGGAAATTTGCACATCGGCCGTCTGGTTCGCCACGCCGATGATCAGGGCGAAGTGTAGAAAGTCCCAGTAGTCCGCGTCCTCCTCACCCGGAAAGACCAGCCCGCCCTGATCGCCCTTGCCGTCGTCACGCGGGGCGTAGAAGCCGTGGGCGTAATGCAGAGCGAAGATGATGTGCACGTACAGCCACGACAGGCCGACGGTGCACACTGAAAAGACCGCCTGCCCAACGGTCGGCTTGCCGTCGCTGGCCACCATGGCGAGGACGAGGACCACGACGCTGGCCACGGCGGCCGCCATGCTGAGCGGCAGGACCATAACGCCGGCCTGATCCAGTTCCGCCGCGCGGCGTCGCATCGCCTCCTGCGAACGCGCGCGGAAAATCCGCGCGAAGGTCGCGACGAGAAACGTCGCCACGCCCGCGTCCCAGCCAGCCGCCAATCGCATTGGCCAGCCGACGCTGGCCGGCGCCAGCGCCGCGACGGCCGCCAGGACCAGAAGTCCGAGCCATAGCGACAAATGCAGACGGAACAGGCGCGCGACAGATCCCATGCCGCGAGATTGCGCATTCCTGGTCGCACGTCTAGCGACCGCGCGGCCTGCGGGGCGGCTACGACAAAATGGATTTCGTCCCATTGAGGGACACGTCTGTCGGCGACGTCATAGAAGTGTCGCTTATCGTTTCGGGGGAAACGCAAATGCTGGTGTCGATCGTGATCGGCGAGGCTCTTTATCTGGCGCATCGCTGTCGGCGGGCGCTGATCGCCTCGCCCGTGGTGCTGGTCGGTCTGTGGGCCGTGATGACCGTCATGCCGCACGGGTCGGTGCACTTGCCGAACTGACGACGCGCCGTCGGCGGTCTTTCCAGGCGCCGGACCGAATCCGGCGCCCCAGGCGTTATCAGGTGTGAAAGCCACGCCGAGGACGCCCTGACCGACTTCACGCCATCGCCCCAACGCATCCGCATCATCGACCTGGAGACGGCCGGATCCGGCCCTCAGGACGTCTGCGAGATCGGCTGGCAGGACGTGGTGCGCGACGGGGCCGGCCCATGGCGTCTGGATGCGACGCGCGGCGCCCATTTCGTAAATCCCGGACGGCCGATCTCGCCCGACACCATGGCGATCCACCACATTCTGGACGAGTGGGTTCAAGACGCCGGCTATTGGAAGGCCGTCGCCCCGCTCATCCTTCGTCCCGAGGCGGGCGTGATCGCCCTGGCGGCTCACCGCGCCAGCTTCGAGCAGCGGTATTGCACCCCTGCCCTGTCAGGCGGCGCAAAGTGGATCTGCACCTGGAAATGCGCCCTGCGGCTGTGGCCCGACCTGCCGCGCTTCTCCAACCAGATGCTGCGCTATCTGCGCCGGCCCGAGGGATTGGTGCACGAGTTGGGCCTGCCTGCGCATCGCGCCCTGCCCGACGCCTATGTCACCGCCCACCATCTGCGCGACATGCTGAACCAAACGACCGTCGAGCAGCTTCTGGCCTGGAGCCGCGAACCGGGATTGCTGCCCCGCGTGCCCGCGGGCCCTGAACGCGGCAAGGCGTGGAGCACGGTGGATGCTGACCGGCTTCATATCTTGGCGTCAGGACGTGACATCGACATCGCCTTCACCGCCGCGACCGAGCTTCGCCGCCGCGGCCTGATGACGGACACGGCCGTCCGGACGTCGGATCAGGGACGACTGCTCTAGCGCGCAACGCCAGCCAGGGCTGAAGGCCACTGATCTGAAAAGAAAGGGAAATGGTGGACGCGACAGGGATTGAACCTGTGACCCCCTCGATGTCAACGAGGTGCTCTCCCGCTGAGCTACGCATCCGCCGTAGGGCTCCGAAAAATGTCTTCGGAGCGGGAAGAGCGGTCGTATAGCGGCGAGGCCGGTCGGCATCAAGCCGATTTAGCGGCAAGAATGCGATTTCTCGCCGAACGTCGCTCGGCCCACGCAGCGAAGGGTCAGGCGGCGACCATCCGCTCGACCTCATTGACCAGATCGCGCAGGTGGACGGGCTTGGACAGAACCTTGGCGTCCGGCGTGGCCTGGGCGGCCGTCAGGGCCACGGCGGCGAAGCCGGTGATGAACATGATGCGCAGGCCGGGCTGGCGGGCGGCGGCGACGCGGGCGACCTCGATTCCGTCGGCGCCCGGCATGACAATGTCGGTCAGCAGCAGGTCGTAGGGACCGTGTTCCAGGGCGTCGATCGCGTCGTCGCCGTTCTCGCAGTCGATGACCTGGTGGCCTGCCCGCTCCAGCGCGCGCGTCAGGAATCCGCGCAACGAACCGTCGTCTTCGGCCAGGAGAATACGCGCCATTCGAAAAACACCCTTGAAACAGACCGCAAACCTAGAGCCCGAACGGTAAACCGCCGATGAAATTCGCCGCTCAGCCGACTTCCTTCCACAGCGAAACGCGCTAAGCGGGAGCATGACCGACGGCGGCGACAGCTTTTCGATCACCGCCCCGGCGGCGGACGCGCCCGCGACGGCGCTGGTCTTCGCCTCGCCCCACTCCGGCGACGTCTATCCTGACGACATGGGCGCCGCGCCGGGCCTGTCGCGCGCCAGCCTGAAAAGCGCCGAAGACGCCCTGGTCGGGCGCTTGATCGCAGAGGGGCCGCGCAGAGGCGCCGCGCTGATCGAAGGCCGGATCGGCCGGGCCTATGTCGATCTGAACCGTGACCCGTCCGAGCTTGATCCGGCCCTGATCGCAGATCTGGACGGGCCGGTCGGAGCCAAGACGGCCGCCGGCTATGGCGTGATCCCCCGATTGGCCGGCGACGGGACGCCGCTCTATGTGCGTCGGCTGACGCTGGTGGAGGCCACGCACCGCATCGCCAGGGCCCACGCCCCCTATCATCAGGCCCTGGGCGAACGGATGCAGGCGACGCGCGCGACGCACGGACGCGCCGTGCTGATCGACTGGCATTCGATGCCGGCGCGCGCCGTCGGGGCCGAGGTCGTGCTGGGCGACCGCTACGGCTCGGCCTGCAGCGCGCGGCTCTGCCGACGTCTGCTCGAGTTGTTCGAGGGCCTGGGGTGGCGCGTGGCGCAGAACCATCCCTACGCCGGCGGTTGGTCGACCCAGCGCTGGGGACGGCCGGACGAGGGCTATGAAGCCATCCAGATCGAGCTGAGCCGCAAACTGTATCTGGACGAGACGACGCTGACCCCCAATGCGACCTATGCCAAGACGCACAAGGCCCTGTCGCGCGTGATCGCCGCCCTGTGCGCAGACGACTGGTCGGCCTGACTGATCACTGATCAGATCAAAAAAAAGCCGCACCCGAGGGTGCGGCATTAAAAGTCTATAGGGAGGAAACGCCCAGGAAGGGCAAGACGCCCGGAGGCGTCAGAGGTCAACTTAGGTTGCGATGCACAATGGGTCAAGGCCCATGCGCACCCAGTCGGTCACGCCTTGTTACGCAAATATGGCGGATCGCCTGACAAGACGGCGCTCTTTCGACCAAAGTCGGACAAGCGTTCAATCTCGCAACTGCGAAAGGATCGGGTTAGTTGTCCAGCAGCCGCCGTGCGTTGCGGATGGCGCGGGCGGCGGGCGAGGCCTCCTGGCGATAGATCAGCAGGCCGAAGGACGAGGCGACGCCCAGCGCCAGCCACAGCGGTCCGAACAGCCAGGCCGCCGCCGCCAGGGCGAAATAGTAGCCGCGCACACCCTGACTGAAGGAACTGAGCGCCGGGTTCAAAAGCTGGCCCGCCGCCTCGCTGAAAGCCTTGCGGTCGGTCTTGGTGTGGATTTCCGGCGCCGCGCCGATCAGCGCCAGGGCGTAGTTCATCTGGCGCAGCGCCCAGATGAAATCCAGAAAGCCGCGCGCCAGACAGATCAGCACCAGCGCCAGCTTGGCCTCCAGAATCTTCATCGGCACGTTTTCGGCCCCGACGGCGGCAAACCCCTGAAGCGCGCTTTCGCCGCCGAACAGGATGCCTGCCACCGCCGCGATCAGCAGCAGGTTGGTGGAGGCGAAGAAGGAGGCGGAGTTGATCGAATGGCCCATGAGTTGGCTGTCGATCAGCTTCATCTCGCGATGCGTCATGGACTGCATCCAGGCCGCTCGGACATGCTCCATGTCTTGGTTCAGCGAGCCGCCCTTCCTGCTGATGAAGGCCAGGATGGGGCTGTATCCCAGCCAGCAGATGAAGAAGAGGGCCAGCGCCGCCCAATCGGTCCAGGTCATGATTCAGATGTCCGCGATGATGCGCCGTGACGCAAGCCCGCCGGGGACGGTGTTCGCCACAGGTCGCCCTTGCCGTGACGGGCCTGGGAGCCTATCACCCTTCGCCTTTCAAAGTTTCGCAGTCGCAGCAAAGACCCCGCCATGAACCTCGACGCCATTCCCGTCGGCCCGAACGCTCCCTGGGACATCAACGTCATCATCGAAATCCCGCAAGGCGGCCTGCCGGTGAAATACGAGATGGACAAGGAATCGGGCGCCCTGTTCGTCGACCGCTTCCTCCACACCGCCATGTACTATCCGGGCAACTACGGCTTCGTGCCGCACACCCTGTCGGACGACGGCGATCCCTGCGACGTGATCGTGCTGAACCCGACGCCGGTCGTTCCCGGCTGCGTCATCCGCTCGCGTCCCATCGGCGTGCTTAAGATGGTGGACGAAGCCGGCGGCGACGAGAAGATCCTGGCCGTGCCGGTCGACAAGCTGAACCCCTACTACACCGAGATCGCCAGCTATCGTCAGCTGCCGGCCATCCTGATCGAGCAGATCGAGCACTTCTTCACTCGCTACAAGGACCTGGAGAAGGGCAAGTCGGTTAAGGTCGAGGGCTGGGGCGACGCCGGCGAAGCCGCCGACCTGATCGCCAAAGGCATGCAGGCCCACCAGGACAAGCTGGCCAAGAACAAGGCCGCAAACGCCGCCTGATCCGGGCGACAAGCGTCCCAAGCATTGAAGGCGTCCTCCCATCGGGGGACGCCTTTTTGCTGGGCGATCTGCTATCGCCGCAGCGCTGATCCCGGAGGAGACATAGTCGGCAGCCTTGGCTTCAAAATCACGCTGCGACGCCCCGCCCCTCTCCCGCAACGGTTCGGCCTCTCCTATCTGCGTCGCATGACCGAACTGACCCCCCGCGAGATCGTCTCCGAACTGGATCGCCATATCGTCGGCCAGAACGACGCCAAGCGCGCCGTCGCCGTCGCCCTGAGAAACCGCTGGCGCAGGAAGCGCGTGCCGGCCGACCTGCGCGACGAGGTGACGCCCAAGAACATCCTGATGATCGGCCCCACCGGCGTCGGCAAGACCGAGATCGCGCGTCGGCTGGCGCGGCTGGCGGGCTCGCCCTTCCTGAAGGTCGAAGCCACCAAGTTCACCGAGGTCGGCTATGTCGGCCGCGACGTGGACCAGATCGTGCGCGACCTGGTCGAAAGCGCCCTGATCATGGTGCGCGAGCGCCGGCGCGGCGACGTGCGGGCCAAAGCCGAGGCCGCCGCCGAGGACCGGATCCTGGACGCTTTGGTCGGACCCGGCGCGGGGCCGGCGACGCGCGACAGTTTCCGAAAGAAGCTGCGCGCCGGAGAACTGGACGACAAGGAGATCGAGATCGCGCTGGCCGACACCGCCTCTCCAATCCAGGGGCTGGACATTCCGGGCGGCGGCAACGTCGGCCTGCTGAACCTGTCGGAGATGCTGGGCAAGATGGGCGGCGGGCGCACCAAGACCGTCAAGCTGGCCGTGCGCGATGCGACGACGCC
Source organism: Brevundimonas sp. ASV9 (assembly GCF_016429195.1). Lineage (GTDB taxonomy): Bacteria > Pseudomonadota > Alphaproteobacteria > Caulobacterales > Caulobacteraceae > Brevundimonas. The sequence continues at coordinate 45,446 of NZ_JAELUF010000013.1, read as the reverse complement.
CCTGATCGCCGAAGAGGGCGACAAGCTGCTGGATCAGGACAGCCTGACCCAGGAGGCGCTGAAACTGGCCGAGAACGAGGGCATCGTCTTCCTGGACGAGATCGACAAGGTCGCGGCCCGGCAAGGCGCATCCGGCGCGGACGTGTCGCGTGAAGGGGTGCAACGCGACCTGCTGCCCCTGATCGAGGGCACCACGGTCTCGACGAAGTACGGGCCGGTGAAGACCGACCATGTGCTGTTCATCGCCTCAGGCGCCTTCCACGTCGCCAAGCCTAGCGATCTGCTGCCCGAGCTTCAGGGGCGGTTGCCGATCCGGGTCGAGCTGAAGGCCCTGACGCGCGACGACTTCAAGCGCATCCTGACCGAGCCGGAAGCCAATCTGATCCGTCAGAACCAGGCCCTGCTGGCGACCGAGGACGTGACCCTGACCTTCACCGACGATGCGGTCGAGGCGATGGCCGACGCGGCGGTGGCGGCCAACAGCGCGGTCGAGAACATCGGCGCGCGCCGGCTTCAGACCGTGATGGAGCGGGTGTTGGAGGAGACCAGCTTCAAGGCCTCGGACCTGTCGGGCCAGACCGTGACCTTCGACGGCGACGCGGTGCGCGAGAAGATGGACGCCCTGACCAAGGACGTCGATCTGAGCCGCTTCATTCTGTAGCGACGCGCTCGGCGGCCTTGCGGTTCTGGCGGCCGCGCAGGCGATCCGCCACCCGCTCGGCCTGGCGCTGGGTGAAGGCTAGGGCCGCGGGATTGCCGCGCCGGGCGCCGATGCTGTCGGCGACCTTGGCGCCCCGCTCGCCGATCGGCAGGGGCTTGCCGGTCGTGGTGTCCACGGCGGTCTGGTGCTCGATCTCGGCGTTCAGCTCGGCGCCCATCAGGATCACCTGCACCGACAGCCAGGTCCACAGCAGGAAACCCATCATGGCCGCCAGCGGCCCGTAGCTGTCGGTCCGCACGAAGTTGGACAGATACCAGCTGAACAGGAAGGAGACGGTCAGGCTGAGCACCGCCGCGAAGATCGCGCCCGGCGTGACCCAGCGCCAACGCGCGCGCTGACGGCAGGGGCCATAGCGGTAGATGACGGTCAGGGCCGCGATATAGCCCGCCAATAGCAGTGGCCAGCGCAGCGGGGCGATCAGGCCCCACTCCTCCTCCAGCCCGAACAGCCGCACCACCACCGGCACGCCGACGACCAGGACCGAGGTCAGCAGCACGGCGATGATGGCCCCGACGGTGAAGGCCATGCAGATCAGGTTGTAGCGCACGATGTTGCGGCGTTCGACCTCGTGGTAGGCGACGTTAAGGCCGTAGAACAGCACCTTGACCGCCCCGTTGGCGGTCCACAGCGACAGGGCCAGGGTCCAGGCCAGGGTGAAGGTCAGCTGGCTGTTGGAGTTCTCGGCCAGCCGCTGCATCTCCCCGCCCAAGAACTCGGCGATGCTGTCGGGCAGCAGGGCGTAGAGGAACTGCAGCCGGCCCCAGGCGTCGGCCGGATCGGCGAACAGGCCGTAGAGGGTGACGAACGTCCCCAGCAGCGGGAACAGCGACAGCAGGGTGAAGAAGGTCACGCCGCCGGCGACGAAGCCGACCCGGTCGCCGAAATAGGACCCGCCGGTGCGCCAGACGATGTCGGACCAGCCCCTGTGCGGAATGTGCTCGGGCCGTTTGGCCATACGGCCGCGACCGGGCTCCTGGGCCTCATAGTCCTCGGGCGTGGGGACCTTGGGCGGCAGGGGCTCGGGGCGGGGGACGCGCAACTCGACCCCGACCTTGTGCCCCTGGCTGTAGAGCAGGTGGGCGGCGCCGGCCCCGGCGGCCAGACCCCCGGCGGCGGCGGCCAGGAACTTCCACACCCGGCCGCGCTCGACCGGCGCCGGCGCCCGGGCGAAGAGGTTGCGAAGCGGGGCGAGGCGGGAGGGGCGGCGCGCAGTCATCCCGACGCGAACGGTCAAGCTGGCCTCGCGTTCCTCCTGTCGCGCTTGAAATCGGCGCCGGGCCGGGCCAATCAACGCCCATGACCGACCCCATCACGCCCAAGTCCGACACCGACGCCCCGACCCTGCTGACCGCCTGGAAGGCGGCGCAGGCCCGGCTGAAGACCGGCCGCATCGACAGCCCCGCCATCGACGCCCGCCTGCTGCTGGAGGCCGCCGCCGGCGCCAGCCGCATGGATATCCTGACCGACCCCTATCGGCCCATCACCGCCGACCAGCTGAGCGCCTATGAGGCCATGGTCGAGCGCCGGCTGAAGCGCGAGCCCGTCTCGCGCATCGTCGGCAAGAAGGGCTTCTGGAAGATCATGCTGAACGTCACCCCCGACGTCCTCAGCCCCCGCCCCGACACTGAGACCCTGATGGACGTGTCCATGCTGGCTTTCGGCAAGACCGAGGCCTTCGACGCCATCGACCTGGGCACCGGCTCGGGCGCGATCCTGTTGGCGCTTCTGGCCGAGCGTCCGGCCGCGCGCGGGGTCGGCACCGACATCTCGTCCGAAGCCCTGGCGGTGGCCAAGGAGAACGCCGCCAACCTGGACCTGAACGAGCGCGCGACCTTCCTGCGCACCGAATGGGCCGCGGGCTTCGGCGACGCCAGCTTCGACCTCGTCTTGTCCAACCCGCCCTATATCGCGACCGACCATATCGCGACCCTGGACCCGGAGGTCCGCGACCACGACCCGCACCTGGCCCTGGACGGCGGCCCCGACGGCTTGCAGGCCTATCGCGACCTGGCGCCCGAGGTGAAACGCATCCTGAAACCGCTGGGCGTCTTCGCCGTCGAGATCGGCTTCGATCAGGGCCCGCAGGTCAAGGCGCTGTTCGAGGCCGCCGGCTTCACCGACGTCAAGATCATCAAGGACCTGGGCGAACGCGACCGCGTCGTCACCAACGGCCCGGACCCGCGCACCAATCCCATCCCGCAGGACTGACCGAGATCAGACGGTCGGCGGACAAAAACACCGTCTAATTCGTCTAATTCGTCTGATCTGGCCCTCCCCGACCGTGCGATGCGTCCCCTGCGGACGAACCGAGACAGGATCGCACGGTTTGGAGGCATGGGCAGGAGGATGACGCTTACGGGCGGCAGGGTGTTGAAATCGTTGGCGGTCCTTGCCGCAGATGCGCGGGCTGGCGGCTTTGCGTTAGGGTGCGTCAGGAGGAGCCGCGCATGACGACCAATCGCCTGACGCCGCGCGCTCGCGGACTGCGCCAAGTCGGCGGCTTGGCCGAGGAGCGGATATGGGCGCGGTTGAGCGGGGGCGCCGTCGACGGCTGGAAGGTGCGTCGCCAGCATCCGGTCGGCCGGTTCGTGGTCGATTTCGCCTGCGTGCCGCTGCGGCTGGTCATCGAGATCGACGGCGGGGTGCATGAACGCGACGAGGTCGTCTTGAACGACCACTATCGCCAGCAGGCGATCGAGGCGCTGGGCTGGACCGTCATCCGCTTCACCAACGCCAAAGCCCTGGCCGACTCCGGCCGCATCGACGCCGCCATCCGCGACCGCGCGAAGACGCTCGGCCTCTAACCTTCCCTCTCCCATTGGGAGAGGGCTTGAGCGCCCGAGAGCGCAGCGAGCGGCCTTGCGCGAAAGGGTGAGGGTCGTCCGTCCCCGACCATCCGCTGCGGCCAGACCCCTGCGGCGGCTCACGCCGACTTCGACGCCCGACCCTCATCCAACCGCTTCGCGGCCACCTTCTCCCAACGGGAGAAGGATCAGGACGGAGACGCCCCTCTCCCATTGGGAGAGGGCTTGAGCGCCCGCGAGCGCAGCGAGCGGCCTTGCGCGAAAGGGTGAGGGTCGCACGCCACCCGGACACCCGCTGCGGCCCGAGCGCTGCGGCGGCTCACGCCGACTTCGACACCCGCCCCTCATCCGTCCGCTTCGCGGCCACCTTCTCCCAATGGGAGAAGGATCTCAGTGACGAAACTACTTTTTGGCCAGATTGGTGAGTTCCTCACGCAGCTTCTTCATGTCTTGCGCGATCTGAATCAAAGGCGGAGGCCCACCTAGCTGGCCCCAGTTTTCGTAATCTTTGAGAAGATTCAAAACATAGCTGTGGCCCTCGCGCTTTTTGGCTTTAGGGGAGCGTAACCAGCTAACTTCCACGCCGACGACCCGCTCATTCAGCTTCTCAAAACCATCCAAAAACACCGAGAATGAGCTATTCGGCTTCAGCACAGACAGCGACCTCATTGGCATCTCTGCAACTTCGCCTCGGCGCTGCAGCACAAGAGGCGGGTCAAACCTCATCTCGATGTCATATGCGGCTCCTGTGCCCGTATTCTGCAGCACAAGATTAGTGTGAATGATTGACCACGGGCTTGGCTCCAACGTCACAACGACGCTGGGCTGGCTTGTTGCGTCCGATAATCTCTTTGTTTCTCGGGCGAGGACCGCTGTCACAACGGCAAGCACGATCGTGGCCAAAGCCGTCACGACGGTCCCGGCAGCAGACCAGTCAACTTGGGGAAGCGTCATCAATGCACCCGCATCTTCCCGATCTCCAACCCTCCCTCGCCGGCGGTGACGGCGATCACGCCGCCGTCCTCGATCTCGCCGGCCAGAAGTTTGCGCGCGATCGGATCGACCAGGTCCTTCTGGATGACGCGTTTCAGGGGTCGCGCGCCATAGGCCGGGTCGTAGCCGCGGTCGGCGAGCCAGGCCAGGGCGCTGTCGTCCAGGTCCAGGGTCAGGCGGCGGTCGGCGAGCAGCTTCTCGAAGCGTGACAGCTGGATGCGGACGATGCCGCCCATCTGGTCGCGGCCCAGGCGGTGGAACAGGATGATCTCGTCGATCCGGTTCAGGAACTCGGGCCGGAAGTGGGCGCGGACGGCGTCCATGACGAAGGGGCGCACGGCCTCGACGTCGTCGCCCTCGCCCTGATCGGCCAGATACTGGCTGCCCAGGTTGGAGGTCATGATGATCAGGGTGTTCCTGAAATCGATGGTGCGGCCCTGCCCGTCCGTCAGGCGGCCGTCGTCGAGCACTTGCAACAGCACGTTGAAGACGTCGGGGTGGGCCTTTTCGACCTCATCGAACAGGACGACCTGATAGGGGCGACGACGCACGGCCTCGGTCAGGGCGCCGCCCTCGTCATAGCCGACATAGCCGGGAGGGGCGCCGATCAGGCGCGAGACGCTGTGTTTCTCCATGTATTCCGACATATCCAGGCGGGTGATGGCCGCCTCGTCGTCGAACAGGAAGTCGGCCAGGGCCTTGGTCAGTTCGGTCTTGCCCACGCCGGTCGGCCCCAGGAACAGGAAGCTGCCCAGCGGACGGTTGGGGTCGTTCAGGCCAGCGCGGGCGCGGCGCACGGCGTCGGACACGGCGGCCAGCGCCTCGTCCTGACCCACCACACGACCGCCGAGCGCGGTCTCCATCTGAAGCAGTTTTTCGCGCTCGCCCTCCAGCATCTTGTCGACGGGCACGCCGGTCCAGCGGCTGACGACGGCGGCGATCTGTTCGGCGTCGACGACCTCGGGGGTCAGGGGGCCCTTGCCGTATGTCTCATTGGCCTCGGCTTCTTCGAGTTGCTTTTCGATCTCGGGGATCTGGCCATAGGCGATCTCTGACGCACGGCCGAGGTCGCCGGCGCGCTGGGCGTTGGCGAGTTCCAGGCGCAGGCGGTCCAGGGTTTCGCGCAGCTGGGCGCCCTGGCCGACCTTGTCCTTTTCGGCCTTCCACTGGGTGGTCAGGTCGTCGGACTGGCCTTCCAGATCGGCGATCTCGTCCTCCAGCTTTTCCAGGCGGTGTTGGGAGGCCTGGTCGGTCTCCTTCTTCAGGGCCTCGCGTTCGATCTTGAGCTGGACCAGGCGACGGTCGATCTCGTCCAGGGCCTCGGGCTTGGAGTCCACGGCCATGCGCACGCGGCTGGCGGCCTCGTCGATCAGGTCGATGGCCTTGTCCGGCAGGAAGCGGTCGGTGATGTAGCGGTTCGACAGGGTGGCGGCGGCGACGATGGCGCTGTCGGAAATGCGCACGCCGTGGTGGACCTCGTACTTCTCCTTGAGGCCGCGCAGGATGGAGACGGTGTCCTCCACCGTCGGTTCGGCGACGAAGACCGGCTGGAAGCGGCGGGCGAGCGCGGCGTCCTTTTCGACGTGTTTGCGGTATTCATCCAGGGTCGTGGCGCCGACGCAGTGCAGTTCGCCGCGCGCCAGCGCGGGCTTCAGCAGGTTGGACGCGTCCATGGCGCCGTCGCCCTTTCCGGCGCCGACCAGGGTGTGCATCTCGTCGATGAACAGGATGATGCCGCCCTCGGCCGCCGAGACCTCGGACAGGACGGATTTCAGCCGTTCCTCGAACTCGCCGCGATACTTCGCGCCGGCGATCAGGCTGCCCATGTCCAGCGCCATGACGGTCTTGTCGCGCAGGGATTCGGGCACGTCGCCGTTGACGATGCGCAGGGCCAGGCCCTCGACGATGGCGGTCTTGCCGACGCCGGGTTCGCCGATCAGGACGGGGTTGTTCTTAGTGCGGCGGGCCAGGACCTGGATGGTGCGGCGGATCTCTTCGTCACGGCCGATGACCGGGTCGATCTTGCCGTCGCGGGCGGCCAGGGTCAGGTCGCGGGCGTAGCGTTTCAGGGCGTCGTAGCCGTCCTCGGCGCCGGCGCTGTCGGCGGTCTTGCCCTTGCGCACCTCGGCGATGGCGGCCTCCAGCTTGTCGGCCGTGACGCCCGAAGCCTTCAGCACCTCGGCGGCGACTCCGCCTTCCCTGGCCAGCGCGGCCAGCAGCCTTTCGGTGGTGACGAAGGCGTCGCCTGCGGTCTTGGAGGCCTCCTCGGCGGCGGCGAAGACGCGCGCGGTGTCTCCATCCAGATAGAGCTGGCCCGACCCGCCGGTGACCTGGGCGCGCTTCTTCAGCGCGGTTTCGACATCGGCCTCGGCGCGGCGGGCGTCGCCGCCGGCGGCTGTGATCAGATTGCGGGCCAGGCCGTCGCGTTCCTCCAGCAGCACCTTGAGCAGATGCTCGGGCGCGAACTGCTGGTGTCGGCGGGCCAGGGCCAGCGACTGGGCCGACTGGACGGCCTGTTTGGCGCGGTCGGAATAGAGTTCGAGATTCATGGTTTCAGTCCCCTCGGGAGGCGGATGGATTTCAGCGCACCCTCTGCTGAGCAGCACGCCGTTGAGATCGAGGTGGGTGTGACGATCGGGTCACACAAGGGGTCCGCTGGGCGGCTTTCGGGGCTGTCCGTTTCGCCGCCGCGCGCCTAGGCTCTGGCGAACAGGAGCGCCTCGTGATCGCCCATTCCGCCTGGCCCGTCGATCCGGCCGTCGTCGGCCCCTTTTTGATCGCCGTGGCGCTGATCGAGCTGACGCCGGGGCCGAACATGGGCTGGCTGGCGCTGGTCGCCCTGGCGCGGGGACGGCTGGCCGGTTTCGCGGCTGTGGCGGGCGTGACCCTGGGGCTGGCGGTGTGGATGCTGGCGGCCGCCTATGGGCTGACGGAGGTCTTTTCCGTCTGGCCGCCGCTGTATCAGGGCCTGCGTTGGGCGGGCGTGCTGTTTCTACTGTGGCTGGCGTGGGAGGCCTGGCGCGCGCCGACGATCGAGGCCGCGCCGACGCCGGAGGCGCGCTCGCTTCGCAGCCTGTTCGTGCGCGGCCTGATGGGCAATCTGCTGAATCCCAAGGCCGCGGTCTTCTATGTCGCCCTGCTGCCGACCTTCATGCGGCCGGACCACGGCGCGCCGCTGAGCCAGGCCCTGACGCTGGGTAGCCTGCATCTGGCGGTCGCCGTCCTGGTGCACAGCCTGATCGTGATCGGCGGCGCGGGCGCGGCGCGGCTGGCGCCACGGATGCAGGGTCGCGCCCTGCGCGCGGTGATGGCCGGCGGCCTGGTCGTGGTCGCCGCCTGGCTGGCCTGGGAGACGTGGACCTGAGCCCGCGTCCCCCGTCAGCTCGTCAGCCCCCGGTCGGGCCGGTCGAGAAGTCGAACTGTTCCGGCTGGCGGCGCGGACCGCCGAAGTTCCAGGTCAGGCCGATGTAGAAGGCCCGCAGCTTGATGTCCTGCTCCGAGCGTTCGCGGAACTGCGGCGTCTCGTAGATGGTCGTGGTGTTGAAGGTGTTGAACAGGTCCCGTGCGGTGAAGTTGAACGACAACTGCTCGCTCAGCTTCCTGCGATAGCCCAGATTGACCATGCCGCCGGCCTCGCGCCGGCCTTGGGCCAACAGGCTGTCGCCCTGCCAGAAGCTGGAGACCTGGACGAAGTCCTTGGCCGTCGGCTGCCAGTTCAGGCTGAGACGGCCGCTGGCCAGGGTGGCCTCGCGGTCGCCGCCGCCGACGACAGCGCCCGAGTCGATCTCCTGACGGAAGGCGTTGACGCTGGCGCTGTAGCGCAGGGTCGGATGCAGTCGCCCGTTCGCCGTCGCCTCCACGCCCAGGTCGCGGCGCGAGCCCAGGTTTTCCGGACGGGTCAGGAAGACACCGCCGCCGATGTCGGACGCCACGTCTGTGAACGCCTTGTCGGTGTTCCGCAGATAGGCGGTGGCCTGATAGAAGCTCTGGCCCTTTCGCATCTGCCACATGGCCTCGAAGCTGTCGGTCTCCTGCGGCTCCAGATCCGGATTGCCCGAGCGGACGTTCAGCGGGTCCTGATAGACGACGAAGGGATTCAGCTGGCTGGGCTGGGGCCGCTGGATGCGGCGCGAATAGCTGGCGCGCAAGGTCTGTTCGGGCGTCAGCTGATACTGGAGGTGGGCGGTCGGATAGGCGCGGAAATAGTCCTGAGACGCCGAGGCGCCGCCGGTCAGATCCTTGATCTCGATGTCCGCCTGCTCAAGCCGCAGACCCAGTTGGGCCGACAGCTTCTCGCCCAGCGGCCGCTCATAGGTGGTGTAGAGGGCATGCACCGTCTGGGTGGCTTCGAAGCGGTTGTTCAGGGCCGGGACCGGGGCCAAGGCCGCCTGCGAGGGACCGCGCAGGAACTCGGCGTCCTGCTCGGGACGCTGGGCGTTCAGCTCATAGCCCAGGCGCAGCTTGCCGCCGTCGGACATCGGGCGGGTGTAGGCGCTGGTGAAGCCCCAGGTCACCTGATCGACCGCGGTCCTGGTCCGCTCATACAAGGCCGCGCCCGCCGGGGTGAGGAAGGTGGTCAGGGTCTGGCTGGTGGTGTCGTTGGCGTTGGAATCGTAGCGCAGCTCGTTGGACCACTCATGGCCGTCGCCGTCGAAGCGGCGCAGCACGCGCGCCGTGGCGCCCCAGTTGTTGAAGGTGAAGTCTGAATCGCCGACCCGGCGATAGGCGCTGGTCACCGCGCCGGCGGCGTTGCGGGTTTCATACAGGCCGTCGCCCGACCCCGTGCCGTCGAAGGCCACGCCACGCAGTTCGCCGGTCAGCTGGGTCTTGTCGTCCAGCTTGTATTCGGCCGTGAAGCGGGCGAAGGCGCCGTTCTGCTCGGACTCGACCGGCTGTTCGACGGTCGTGGTCGACACCACCGCGCCGGTGACCGGGTCCAGCTGTTCACGGACGCGGTTGAAGGTCAGTTCGGTCGGATCGGAGCGATAGCTGGCGTCGCCAGACAACGTCAGGCGATCCTTCTGGTACGAGCCGCTGAGGCCCGCGTTCCAGCGGCCGTTGTCGCCGACGTTGACGCGCAGCGAGCCGGTCGTCTGGGTGCCCGGCTTGGGCGCCGTGGGCTTGGTGATCAGGTTGATGACCCCGCCCGAACCCTCGGGGCTGTAGGCGGCGGACGGATTGGTCATGACCTCGATGCGGGCGTATTGGCTGGCCGGCAGTTGGATCAGGGCCTGGCCGCGACCGGGGCCAGTAAGAATGCCCGACGGGCGGCCGTCGACCAGGATGGTGACATTGGCGTCGCCACGCAGCGACACATTGCCCTCAGGATCCACGTCCACCGACGGCACGTTACGCAGCGCGTCGGCCAGACTGCCCGTCGTCGCCTGAAGGTCGTTGGCCAGGCTGTAGCTGACCGAGTCGATCGAGGTGCGCACGTCATTGGCGCGGGCGTTGACGACCACGTCGCCGACGCTGGCGGGCTGCTGTTGCTGGGCCGGTTCGGCCGTCTGGGTGCGCGGCGCGGGCGTCTGCGCCGTCGTCGCCGGGGTCTGGGCGGCCGGCTGCCTCGTCGTCGCCGGCGGCGGGGTTTGAGACGACGTCTGGCTCTGGGCCAGAGCGGCACCGGGCAGGGCGACGGCGGCCGCACCCAGCATGAGAACGAGTTTGGAAGAGGTCATGCCCCGGCGATCCTGAAAGAGTGCGCGGGCGTCTGTTTGCGCCCGTCGATAAGGCTGACTATCGGCGTTACTTTGAATCGCAAAGTTACATCTTCTTCATCGAGACGGCGCGGTTGTGGCCAAGCTGGGAACTGTCAGCTTCGCCATACGCTTTGACCCGATGCTGACCACGAAGATGAACCCCCGCGTGTTCTGGGGCGCGAGCGCCATCATCGCGCTGCTGCTGCTTGTCGCCATCGTCGCGCCGGGAGAATCCGACCGCCTGTTCCAGAGCGTTCAGGCCTGGGTGATCGACACCTTCGGCTGGCTCTATATCGCCTCGGTCGCCGCCTTCGTGGGGCTGGTGCTGGTGCTGGCGATCGGCCCCACGGGCGCGCTGAAGCTGGGGCCGGACGACGCCGAGCCGGACTTTCCCTATCTGTCCTGGCTGGCAATGCTGTTCGCCGCCGGCATGGGGATCGGCCTGATGTATTTCGGCGTCGCTGAGCCGATCCAGCACTATATCAATCCGCCCGAGGGCGCCGGCCGCACCTTCGACGCCGCGCGTCAGGCCATGGGCATCACCTTCTTCCACTATGGGGCGCACGCCTGGTCGATCTATGCGCTGGTGGGCCTCAGCCTGGCCTTCTTCGCGCACCGCAAGGGTCTGCCGCTGACGCTGAGGTCGGGGCTGTCGCCCTTGCTGGGCAGGCGCGTCAACGGGCCCATCGGCGATGCGGTCGATATCTTCGCCATCTGGGGCACGGCGTTCGGCATCGCCACGTCTCTGGGTTTCGGCGTGTCGCAGATGAACAGCGGCCTGACCTATCTGCTGGGCGTTCCCAACACGGCCTGGGTTCAGGTCGGGCTGATCGTCGTGGTCATGGCGGCGGCGACCGCCTCGGTCATGAGCGGGGTCGGCAAGGGGGTGCGCCGGCTGTCCGAGCTGAACCTGATTCTGGCGGTGCTGTTGATGCTGTTCGTGCTGGTGGTCGGGCCGACCGGCTTCCTGTTCAAGGCCCTGGTCCAGAACTTCGGCTTCTATCTCAGCCATTTCGTCGAGCGGACCTTCACCCTCTACGCCTATGAGCCGCGCGCCTGGATGGCGGATTGGACCCTGTTCTACTGGGCCTGGTGGATCGCCTGGTCGCCGTTCGTGGGGATGTTCATCGCCCGGATTTCGCGCGGGCGAACGGTGCAGGAGTTCCTGCTGAACGTGCTGCTGGTGCCGGCCGGCTTCACCTTCCTGTGGATGACCGTCTTCGGCAATACGGCGATCAGCCTGGACATGGGGCAGGCGGCGGGTGCGATTTCCAACGCCGTCTCGGCCGATCTGTCGACTGCCCTGTTCTACTTCCTTGAGCAACTGCCGGGCGCGGCCTTCACCTCGGGCCTGGCGATCCTGCTGGTCGCGGTCTTCTTCGTCACCTCGGCCGATTCCGGTGCCCTGGTGATCGACACCATCGCCTCTGGCGGGGCCGACGACACGCCGCGCTGGCAGCGGGTCTATTGGTGCCTGCTGCTGGGTCTGATCGCCGCGACCCTGTTGCTGGCGGGCGGGCTGGGCGCGCTGCAGGCGGCGACCCTGGCCGCCGCCCTGCCCTTCGTACTGATCATGATCCTGCTGTCGATCGGTCTGGTGCGCCAGATGAACGCCGATGTCGCGGGCCGCAACCTCGAGACCGAAGGCGCGCCCCTGGCGCAGCAGCTGAAACGCATCCTGGCCCCGGCCAGCCGCAGCGACATCGACGATGAGATCGAGCGCCACGGCCTGCCCGCGCTGGAGACGGTTCACGCGGCCATGGAGGCCGAGGCGGCGGAATCCGAGATCGGGCGTGACGACGGCGTCGCCTGGCTGACGGTCAAACAGGGCGAGCGCACCTTCATCTATCGCCTGGGCGCCCGCTCGCGGCCGCGTCCCGCCGTGACCCAGCGCGAGACGCCCGAAGGCCGCCGCCTGCTGGAATGGCGACTGACCGCCCAGACCGGCCAAGGCGAACGCCCCCACGACATCACCGGCTTCACCCGCGACCAGATCGTCGCCGACGTGCTGGAAAAGCTGCAACGCTGGCGACTGGCGTAGAGACCTCAGGTCTTCGGGATGATGCGCGGCGCGGGCTCGTCCTTCCACCACAGCTGCAGGGCGCCGTCCTTAAAGCCTATGCGCAGGACGTCGAGACCCTCGACTGCAAACAGGCCGTCGGCGGTCAGCGCTTGCAGCTTGCGCGGCGCGGGCCACAGCGGGTGGCCGGGCCGGGCGACGACCAGGGCGCCGTCCTGCATCGTGACCACATAGTTGCGATAGGCGCCGGGCGCGGATTGCAGCAGGGCGGCATCGATCACGGGCGGGTTCAAGCGCGCCTCGACCGCAGTCAGGGCCCAGGCGTAGTCCGTCTTGGCGGCGTCGGACGTCGTCGTCGACAGCAAGGCGCGCAGGGCCTCGGCCTGGGCGGCGTCCAGCGCCTGGACGGAGGAAGTCGGGGTGTCCGGCGCCACGCCGACGCCCTCCCAGTTGTAGCCGCTGACCGCGTGAACGGGTCGGCCAACCGACAGGCTGAGCATGAAGCCCGGCGCGATGGGGAAGAAGTCATTGTTGTTGGCGGCGCCCGCCGTCTTGGCTCCCACCAGCCGGCCGAGTTTGAACTGCTGAACGTCATAGGCGAAGGATTCCGCCGCAGAGGCCGAGGCCTGGTCGATCAGTACATACAGGGGCGTGCCGTTCAGTCGCCCGGCGGGCAGATTGTCGAGCGCGCGCGTCTGCACCGGCTCTTGCCCGGCCTTCACGAAGGTGATCTCCAGCGTCCCGGCCTGAAGGAAGTGGCTGACCAGATACTGGACCGCCTCGGACGCTCCGCCGCCATTGCCCCGCAGGTCGATGATGACCGCGTCGCCGCCCTTCAGGAACCGCATGGCGTCGTCGTAGGCGCGGCCCGTTTCGTCCGAGACCCAATGGAAGGCGTCGATTTTCAGATAGCGGACGTTGCCGGGCAGGATTTCCATGGCGCTGAGACCGTGGTTGTCGCGACGGGCGGCGGCGGCGTCGATCTCTGAGAGGGCTTGGATCGCGTCGGCGCCGGCCGAGGCGGCGGCGAAGCGATCGGGCGCATATTCCAGATAGACGTGACCGTCTTGGCTGGCGTCGCGCAGGTCGCCGCTGATCAGACCCGCCAGTTCGTTGGGCGAAGACACGTCGTAGCGGCCGGACGTCTGGGCGGCGTCCAACCGAGCAAGGATCGCCAGCGCCCGGTCGGGAAAGACGTAAGAAGACCGAACCGCCTGTCGGATCGCGCTCAGGACCGCAGCGCGCTGGGTCGCGGACAGTTCGACCGGGGCGGACGAAACGACGGGAGGGCGGGCCTGAGCGTGGGCCTTGTCGGGACCGACGCCTTGGACGCCCATCAGGGCGAGCGCCATCGCAGCGGCGCTGAGCAGCTTGGATTGCATGATAAATTCCGGTGGAGGGGTTGAGGTTAGACGGCCGACTGCGTCTTTGCAGCGGCCTGAATGCGTTGGCCGAAGGGTTGATCCGTCAGGGCGGCGATGGCCTCCTTGACTACGCCGGAGAGGGGCGCCGACAGCTCTTGGTCCAATGTCTCGGCCGCCTGGTTCACGGCCGCCCATTGCCCTTGCAGACGCGGGATCATCGCTTCGGTCTTGGCGGTCAGCATCACGATCCGCTCACGCGCGTCGGCGCCGGGCTTCAGCAGAACCAGCTCGTCCTTGACCATCTGGGTCACGGTCTGACTGACGGCCGAATGGCTGATGCCGATCTGCTGCGCGATGGTCTTGATCGACTGCCCGCCGTCGCGCATCAGGATGCGAAGGATCGGCGTGTAGCGGGGACGCCAGTTCAGGCCAGAGGCCGCATAGGCCGCCTCGACCTCTCCATCCAGAAGATCGATCAGATGGCGCAATAGCGTTCCGAGTGTGGGTGATGCAGACAACATGAGGGCTTATATATAAGCTCTTATATTTATCGTCAATCCCCATTTGTTAGCAGCACTTGGCCTTGAGCTGGCGGGGCGCTAGCGTCCGGCGGTCTTCGCTGGAGTTCGCCATGTCCCTTCGTCTGTCGCGCCGCACCCTGTTTGCTTCCGGAGGCGCGGCGGCGCTGGCGGCGGGGCCGGTGTTCGCCCAAACGACAGCTCAGAGCGCGCCGGCGAACGATGATGCGTCGCTGGCGGCGGCGGTGGACGCCTATGTGGCCAAGTGTATGGCGGCCTGGCCGGATCAGCCGGCGCTGGGCGTCGCAGTGGTCAAGGACGGGGCGACTGTTCTGGTGCGCGGTTATGGCGTCAAGGTTCAGGGCAAGCCGGCGCGGGCCGATGAGCACACCCTGTTCGCCATCGCCTCCAACACCAAGAACGTCACCGCCGCCGCCTTGGCCATCCTGGTCGACGAGGGCAAGGTGAAGTGGGACGCGCCGGTTCGGACCTATCTGCCCGGCTTCACCCTGTCCGATCCCTATATCGGCGAACACATCACGGTGCGCGATACGCTGAGCCACCGGGCCGGGTTCGGCCTGGGCGCCGGCGACCTTCTGTTCTGGCCCAACAGCGACCGCACCCGCGCCGAGGTGCTGACCCAGGCCGCCTTCGTGCCGATCGAGGACGGGTTCCGCGCGCGCTATCACTATTGCAACCTGATGTTCGTGGTCGCAGGCGCGGTGCTGGAGGCCGTGTCTGGCATGAGCTGGGAGGCCTTCATCCAGACCCGCATCCTGGACAAGGTCGGGATGACCGAGACCGTGCCGCTGGCGCGTCTGGCGGATGCGTCCAAGTCCGCCCTGCCCCACGGCCGGGTCGGGCCGCCGCTGCGCTATCAGGGGGCGATGACGCCGATCGCCAAGTCCATCGTCGAGGTGTGGAACTGGGATTCGGCGGCGGCGGCGGGCGGCATCTGCGCCACCCCGACCGACTGGGCCAAATGGATCGCCGTGCGGCTGAACGACGGCGAGCTGCCCGACGGGACGCGGCTCTATTCCGAAGATGCGGCGCGCGAGATGTATCGCCCCAACATCATCGTCGGCTCGTCGGCCGGACCGACGGCGGAACTGCCCAACCGATCCATCGCCTCGACCTATGCGATGGGGCTGCAGGTTCAGGACTATCGCGGCGAGCGGATCGCCAGCCATGGCGGCGGCTCGCCCGGCGGGATTTCCGCCACGGTGCTGATCCCCGGCCGAAAGACCGGCTTCAGCGTCTTCTCCAACGCCGAGGAAAGCTTCCTGCTGCGCGCCTTGCGGTCCGGCATCACCGACATCTGCATGGGCAAGATCGATGTGGACTGGATCGCGGACTCCAAGAAGCTGGAGGCCGAGGGCAATGCGAAATCCATCGCCGCCGCCGCCGAGATTGACGCCAAACAGGCGGCCGGCGCGCGCCCGTCCATGCCGCTGGACGCCTACGCCGGCACCTGGCGCGATCCGTGGTACGGCGACATCGTCATTGCGCCCAAGACCGAGAGACGCGGCCGCAACCGCAAGAGCGGCCTGTGGCTGAGCTTCACCCACACGCCCGCCCTGCAAGGCTGGCTGGAGCCGTATGACGGCGAGACCTTCCGCACCCGTTTCCCGGACAAGCGCGAGGAGGACGCCTTCGTCACCTTCTCGATTCTGACGGCCAAACCTGCGACGGCGACGGTGAAGGGGGTCAGCCCCGACATCGACTTCAGCTACGACTATCAGGACCTGAGACTGACGCGCGTGTGACCTCGGACGACCCTGTGACCCAGGGTCGCAAACCGGAACGGCCCTGGCGTCCTGACGATGTCTTCCCATCAATCGAAAGGGAGACCGTCATGTCCAAGACCCCAAACCCGCGCGCGCTGGATCGCGACGAGGCGGATATGGTCGAACAGACGAAGGCGCTGGCCGAGCGTTCGCCGGCGGAACTGCGCGACCTGATCGGGCGGCTGCGCGCGCGGCGCGACCGGGTGCAGCGTCAGATCCGAGGACGCGTTCGTGCGGGAGAGAGCGGCCCAGATGCGGGCGCTCGCGAGAAGAAGGCGCTGCTGACCGAGGCCATCGCCCGCGTCGCCAATGAGATGGACCGGCGTAAATCCGGCCCTGAATCCGGCGGGGCGGCCGCGACCGACAATTTGCGCGAGGCCGTTCGTCGCCAGGCCGAAAGCCCGACCTGGACCGGGCCGGACGATCGCACCGCCGATCTGGGGCCCAGCGAAACGCCGAACACCAAGATCGCCCCGTCAGGCGCGCTTCACGCCGAGGGGATGCGCGCCACGATCGCCCGCTCGACCGGCGCGCGCTAGCCGGTGATCTCCAGCAGCTCCAGCTTGGCTTCCTGCTTGGGCCACGGCAGGACCAGGCGCCAGCGGTTCTGGCCTATGCGCTCGATGACGCCGACCTGATCGCGTTCTGCCTTGTCGCCATAGGCGGGGAAGGTCTTCTCGTCGGCGCCCCAAGCTTGGGCGCCGACATAGACGGCGCGGCGGTCGGTGTCGGGATAGATCAAGCCGCGCGTGCGCTGCGATCCCGTCGTCTTGGTCAGGACCAGATCGCCGCCCGGAGTCAGCTCGACCGAACAGGCGAACCAAGGATATTCGACGTAGGCCAGTCCCTGACCCTCGACACGGCGGCCCATCTTGATGGTGCGGCAGCGATAGGTTCCGGGGCCGGGTTGGATGCGGCCCGTCTGGGCGGCGTTTGGGTCGGCGAGCGGCCCCAGAGCCTCCACCTGACGCGAGAAGCCGCCATCCTCGGCCTCGGCGCGGGCCATACGCCAAGCCTGGTCCAGCCGGCCAAGCAAGCTGGCGTCGGCGGCTTTGGCGACCTGACGCCAGGAGTCGGTTCCGCCCTGCATCCCCTCGTCGGAAGCGGCTGCAGACTGCGGCGTCGCCGTCGCCTCAGGTGCGGCCTGGGCCGGCACGCCTGGCGCGGGGGTGGTGACGGCGGGCGAGGCCTCGGTCGGCGCGGCGGGACTGTTGTCGCCACAGGCCGCCAGGGCTGTCGTGGTCATCAGGGCCAGAACGGCCAGAGGGGTGCGGCGCATCAGCGTCTCCATCGGTTGTCCTGACCGAACGTGACAGGGCGCCCGAGGTTCAGCCGAACCTTAGCCGCGCGGCGCCGGGACCAGCTCGATCAGGTCCAGATTGGATTCGGTGTTGGGCCACGGCAGGACTAGGCGCCAGCGCGCCTCGCCGATGCGTTGCAGGATGGCGACCAGATCGCGGTCGGGGTTGCGGCCATAGGTGTTGGCGGCCGGCTCCTGCGCCAGGGCTAGCGAGCCGAGCATCACCATATGGCGGTCGTCTTCGGGAAAGAGCAGGCCGGAGGGGCGCTGCGAGCCGGTCAGCTTGGAGAACTTCAGGCCTTTCGGCGTCTGTTCGATGCGGCAGGCGAACCAGCCGTAGACGACATAGCCCAGCCCGTCCTCGCCCCCCTGGGTGCCCAGTTTGACCGTGCGGCAGCGATAGTCGCCGGGCAGGGGCGCGACGCCGGGCCGGTCGGCCCTGGGGTCGATCAGATCGCGCAGGCTGTTCAAGTCGCCGGAGCCGCGCTGACGCTTGGCCTGTTGCAGGGCCAGGGTCCAGGCGGCGTCGACGCGGCGGTAACGGTCCCGGTCGCCGGAGGTGATGACGCCGCGCCAGTCCATCAGCGCGCCCGATGCGCCGGACGGCGGCGGGGGTGGCGGCGGCGGGGTCGAGGCGCAGGCGGCGACGGCGCACAGGACGGCCAGCGGCGCCAGACGACGCGCGAGCGAGCGGAACGAGACGAAACGGGACATCGACGCTTCCCTTGGGGCGACCAGGCGAACTTAAGCCTCTTAGGCCCTCTCGCGACCGTCGGCGTCAACCTCCGGGCCGCCCAGCGCCGTATTCAGCGCAGCCGCCAGGGCCGCCAGATCCAGCGGCTTGGCCAGCCAGGCGTCGAAGCCGGCCGCGCGGCCGCGCGCCCGATCCGGCGCCGATACGGCCGCCGTCAGCGCAAGGACCGGCACATGGCGCGTCAGGGGATCGACGTCCAGTCGCGCCTTGACCTCATAGCCGTCCATGTCCGGCAGGCCGATGTCGAGCAGGATGACGTCGGGTCTGAGCGCACGCGCCAGATCCAGCCCCTCCGGTCCCGTCGTCGCGGCGTGCAGCGTCAGGCCCAGTCCGCTCGCCGCCTGGCGCATCAGGGCGATGTTGGCGGGATTGTCCTCGATATAGAGCACCACCGCCTGACGCGATGACGCCAGACCCGGCGCGTGGGCTGCCGGCAAACTCAGCGAAAAGATCGTGCCCGCACCGGGGTCGCGCGCCATGGTCAGGGCGCCGCCCATCCGCTCGGTCAGCCGCTGGACCGAGGCGACGCCGAGGGCGGTGCCGCCTCTGGCGTCGCGACCATCCAACGGGCGGAAAGGTCGGTCGTCGCCCGCACCGACGGGGATCATGCCGGCGTCATGGATGGCGATGATGATCCGGCCCTCGGCGCGCGACATCTCCATGCGCACCGTGCCTCCGCCGGGCGAATGGCGCAGGGCGTTCTCGACCAAGCGGCGCAGGATGCGGCGGATCTGGCCCGGATCGGCCATGACGGACAGGCCGTGGGCGGGCGGCGGACAGGCCAGCGTCACCCCCGCCTCCCGCGCCTGCGCCTCCAGCCCATCGCAGACCTGGCGCAGCGCCAGACGCAGATCGACGCGGTGCAGCGAAGGCGAACCGCCGCCGTCACCGCCGGTCATGAATGCTTCGGTTTCCTCAATCAGGGCCAGCAAGACACCGGCCGCGGCCTCGATCTGACGCACGGACTGAGTCTGGCGCGCGGTCAGGGGATTGGCCGGGTCGTCGGCGCGCAGCAAGTGGGCGAAGCCCATGATCGTGGTCAGGGGACTACGCAGTTCGCGCCCGAGGGCCTGCATGATCTCGTCCCGCGTCCGAAGCTCGGCGGTCAGGCGGTCGACCTCGCATTGGGCCGTCGTCAGGGCGCGGCGCAGGCCTTGGGTCTGCTGGGCGATGCGGGCTTCGAGCCGGGCGTTCTCTCGACGCAAGCCCTCGGCGACCCCGTGCGCCTGAAGCCAGAGCCAGATCCCCGCGCAGGTTCCCGCCAGCGCCAGGGACAAAACAAGCAAGACGAAATCCATGACGCCCCTCCGACGCGCCATATTGACGCGTCGGAGTTGCATTCAGGTAAACGCGCCCGCTTGGGTTGTTATCAGTCTTCGCTGGCTGCGGCGGCTTCGGGCTTGCGACGCGGCGCACGGCGACGCGGGGCCGCCTCGCCTTCGGCTTGCTCGGCCGGGGTCGACGACACCGGCGCGCGGGTCAAAAAGCCCGGCAGGGCGGTCGGGGCGTCGCCCTCGTCCGCAGCGACAGCGGCGGCGGTGCGGCGCGGACGGCGTGCGGGCCGTTCATCGGCGGCCGGCGCCTCGACGCTCGGCGTTTCAGCGACAGGGGCTTCAGCGGTGGGCGCTTCGCTGACGGCTTCGGCGCGCTCGGCCTCGGCATAGGCAGGGGCTACGCCCTCAGCGCTGTCTTGGCCGCCGTCCTGATTGTCGAAGCGGCGATTGCGTTCCTCGCGGCGACGCTCCCAGCGTTCGCGACGGCTTTCGCGACGACCGCCGCCCTCGCCCTCGGCGCGGACCTCGTCGCCCTCGCGCGGCTCGCGGGGTTCGCGCGGCTGCTGGCCGTCGCGGTTCTGGTCACGGTCACGGTTCTGATCGCGATCGCGGTCGCGGTCGCGGTTGTCCCGATCGCGGTTGTCCCGGTCCCGGTCGCGATTGTAGTCGCGGTCGCGGTTCTGATCGCGGTTCTGGTTCTGCTCGGCGCGTTCGGCGGCCTCTGCGGCCTGGCGATCGGCGGCCTGCTGGGCGGCGACGAAGGCGGCGGCCTGGGCGCCGGATTCGTCCTCGAAGTCGATGTCGAAGCCCTGGTTGGACTGTTCGCGCGCGGCGATGTCCGAGAAGGACCGCTGCGGCTGGAGCGCGCGCAGGACGCGGTAATAGTGTTCGGCGTGTTGCTGATAGTTTTCGGCCAGCACCCGGTCGCCGCTGGAGGCCGCATCGCGGGCCAGCTGCTGATAGCGCTCATACACCGTCTGGGCGTTGCCCCGGACCTTGATGTTCTCGGGGCCTTGCGAATCCCACGAACGATTCGGATTGGCGTTGTTGGCGTTATTGGCGCCCGCCTTGTTCCGATTGCGTCCGCGCTGACGCTTCATGCCCTTGAAATCTCTCATTCGCGCTACCGTGTGCAGGGGCGGACCAAAGCCTGAAGGCCGGTTCCGTCCGTTTCGTGGTTCCGTCTCGCTCGGGGCCGATCCCCGATTGTCGAACTGTCGGAATGCCTTGTCGCCCGCATGGTGCGCCGGTCCTTTCGGGACCGACCGTCATGGCCGGCTCAAGCCGCGAACAGCCGGGTATGCGCCCGTAAAGCTGCGATTGAGTGGGAGACGGCAGAGACTTAACCCGAGTGGGCGGCCTTTCCAAGCGATATTCGTCAATGCGTCGCACCGAACCCTGCACAGCGCCGCTTTGCCAAGCCCGCCGGCTGGGCTAGGCATGACCTTTGAGACGACGACGAGGCTATCCCATGCGCGTGCTGGTTCTGGGCGGCGACGGTTTTTGCGGCTGGCCCACGGCCCTGCATCTGTCGGCCGAAGGGTGGGACGTGACCATCGTCGACAACCTGAGCCGCCGGAACATCGACAACGAGTTGGAGGTCCAGTCCCTGACGCCGATCCGCACCATGGGCGAGCGGATCAGGGCGTGGAAAGAAGTCTGCGGCCGCGACATCGGCTTCGTCAACATGACGGTGGGCAAGGAATTCGACCGTCTGGTCGCCCTGATCCGCGACTTCGCCCCCGACAGCGTGGTGCATTTCGCCGAGCAGCGGGCGGCCCCCTATTCGATGAAGTCGGCGCGGCACAAGCTGTACACCGTCGACAACAACATCAACGCCACCAACCACCTGCTGGCCGCCATCGTCGAAAGCGGCCTGGACGTCCATCTGGCGCACCTGGGGACGATGGGGGTCTATGGTTACGGCACGGCGGGCCTGCGCATCCCCGAGGGCTATCTGAAGGTGACGGTGGATACCGACAACGGCCCCGCCGAGCAGGAAATCCTGTTCCCGCCCAATCCGGGCAGCATCTATCACATGACCAAGACGCAGGACGCCCTGCTGTTCCAGTTCTATGCCCGTAACGACAACCTGCGCATCACCGACCTGCACCAGGGCATCGTCTGGGGCACCCAGACCGAACAGACCAAACAGGACGAACGACTGATCAACCGCTTCGACTATGATGGCGATTACGGCACGGTGCTGAACCGCTTTCTGATGCAGGCGGCGGTCGGCTATCCGCTGACCGTGCATGGATCGGGCGGCCAGACGCGGGCCTTCATCCATATTCAGGACACGGTGCGCTGCGTCGAACTGGCGCTGAAGAACCCGCCCAAACGCGGCGAGCGGGTCAAGATCCTGAACCAGATGACCGAGAGCCGCCGCGTGCGCGATCTGGCGGCCATGATCGCCGACAAGACCGGCGCCGAAATCCACAATGTCGCCAATCCGCGTCAGGAAGCCGACGAGAACGATCTGGTCGTCGCCAACGACCAGTTCCGGGATCTAGGGTTGAAGCCGATCACCCTGGCGCAAGGCCTGATGGACGAGGTCACGGACATCGCCCGCCGCTACGCCGACCGGGCCGATCTGGGTCGGGTGCCGTGCGTCTCCGCCTGGAACCAACGCAGGGCGGAGGCGCTGGAAAATGAGGCGCGACCGGCAGTTGACGCGCCACCTTCCCAAGTTCTGACGGCCTGAGTTTCGTAATGCCTATCGCCTCCCCTCCCCTCGATCTGCTGGTCTTCGGCGGCGGCTATCTGGGACGGGCGGTGGCGCTGGAGGCCCTACGGCGCGGCGGACAGGCGACCGCGACCTCGCGCGATCCCGAGCGGCGTCGCGCCTTGGCGGCCGACGGGATCATGGCCGTCGATCCGGGCGATACAGCCGCCCTGAAGACGGCGCTGGAGGCGGCGACGGCCGTGCTGATCACCGCCGCGCCGGATGCGCAGGGTTGTCCCGGTCTGCGGGCCCTGGGGCCTCTGGCGGGCGACGCGTGGCCCGACTGGATCGGTTATGTCTCCTCCACCTCCGTCTATGGCGACCGGGCCGGCGGATGGGTGTTCGAGGACGGGCCGCTGAACGCCGCCAATCTGGAGGGCGCACGCCGCGTCCGGGCCGAACGCGATTGGCTGGATGGGGCGCAGGGGATGGGGCTGACGGTCCAGATCTTCCGCCTGCCCGGTTTCTACGGGCCGGGGCGCAGCGTGGTCGAGCGGCTGAAGGAAGGCACGGCGAAGCTGGTCAGAAAGCCCGGCCAGGTCTTCAACCGCATCCATGTAGATGACATCGTCTCGGGCCTGTTCGCGTCGATGGCGCAGCCGCGACCGGGCGCCGCCTATAATCTGACTGACGACGAACCGTCGCCCGCCGATGTGGTGATGGAATGGGCGGCGGATCGGATGGGCCTGCCCCGCCCGCCAGAGGTGGACTGGACCGACGACAGCGTCAGCGAGGCGATGCGTCGCTTCTATCTGGATTCCAAGCGCGTCTCGAACGCCCTGGCCAAGGCCGAGCTGGGCTGGCGGCCCGCCTATCCCAGCTGGCGCGAAGGGCTGGCGACGCTGATGGACGCGCCGCCGCCGCTGCGATTGGTGAGCTAACCCGCGAAACGGCCACGCGCTCAAGGCGCGAGCGACCGAGTCGCGAGCTTAGCGCGCTTAGAAGGGCAGCAGATTGCGTTGGCGGCTGTAGCTCATGGTGCCGACGTTGGCGCCCAGGCGCAGGCCGACGCCAGTGCGGATGGGGGCCAGGACGATGCCGTCGGCGCGCTGATAGTTCACGCCCAGGCCCGCGACCAGATAGGCCGAGCCCTCGATGCCGGGATAGCGGCGATAGATCATGTCGGGGTGGTACAGGCCATAGACCAGGGTGAAGACGCGGCTTGCGTTGCCGCCCCAGTCCCACCCCACCGACGCGCCCTGCCAGAATACTTCCTGGGAGGCCGACAGGTCCTTCATGTGCAGGGCGCCGCGGCCGTAGCGGGCGCCGACAACAACGGCGCCGGAGCCTTCCTCGCCCGCGATATAGGCGGTCGGGCGGTCGCCCTGGTCGGCGAAGACGCGCTCGATCGCGCCGCCCACGACCTCGGCCGCGATGCCCAGCTCGCGCGAGCCGGCCGAAACCAGTTCATCGAAGCTGTAGGCCTGGGCCGTCTGGTCCGAGCGGATCGGATAGTTGGGATCGCGCGGCGGCGCCGAGGCGCAGGCGCCCAGCGACGAGGCGCCGGCGGCGGTGGCGAGGCCCGAAAGGATCAGTTGGCGGCGATGCATGGAGGGCGCTCCGAAAGGCGACGAGAGGACGGCCGGCTGGCGCGCCGGTCTTGGCCTCACCGTCCCCGACCTTTGCGGCAGCCTTGCGGCTTCAAGGTTAACGGGGTCTTACCGGGCGCGCCGATCAGGCCGCAGCGCGCTTTCGCCGGACCAGCAGCCAGGCAAGGCCGATCAGGACCGCCAGCATTCCGAAGGCCTTTCCAGCTGTCAGCGGATCCTCGACCACGAAGATCACGAACAGGGTCGTATTGATCGTCAGGGCGATGATCGCCGGCAGGGGATAGAGCGGCATTTTCCAAGGCCGTTCCAGATTTGGCTCGCGCACCCTCAGGACGATGACGGCCGCATTCACCAGGACGCTCATCAGCGCCAGCAGCGACGTCGAAAAGGTCAGCAAGGTCTCATAGACCCCGATGGTGGCCAGTAGCCCGCCGGCCAGCACGGTCGCGATCAGGGCCAGACGCGGCGTGCCGTTGGCGGCGACCCGGGTCAGGGCCGAAATCTGGTACTCGCGCGCCATCGCGAACAGGACGCGCGGAAACACCATGACCATCGCATTGATGATCGTCACCAGCGACACCAGCGAAATGGCCGTGACGATGGGGCCGGCGACATCACCGAACACCCGACCGGCTGCATCCGCCGCGACGAGGTTCGAGCCGGCCATCTCGGCCGGCGTCAGGACGTTCAGATAGGCCAGGTTGGCCAGCACATAGATCACCGTCACCACGGCGATGCCCGAGAAGGTCGCCCGCGCGATGGTCCGGCCCGGATCGACGACCTCCTCGCAGAAATAGGAGGCGCTGTTCCAGCCGTAATAGGTGCCAGAGATCGCCCGCAAAGCCATGACGATGCCGCCGAAGGTCAGGGCCGCCGCCGTCGCCGGCGCGATCTCGGTCGCGACGGGCGCGCCGCGCGGCGCCAGGAACAGGCCGATGATCAGCACGGTGAACAGGGCCGCCTTGACCGCGCTGCCGATCTCCTGCGATCGACCGCCCACCTTGGTGCCCAGCCATTGGACGCTGCCCACCACGACCACGATCAACAGGGCGAGGACGCCGATGGGCACGCTGGTCGCGACGCCCAGCCGGTGCAGATATTCGCCGAAGACCACGGCGATGAAGGCGATACCGCCCATATTGCCCAGCCAGTCGCAGACGCCGACGGCGAGGCCGGTCAACGAGCCGAAGGCGCGTCGGGCGAAGATATAGGGGCCGCCCGTCTTGCGGATCGAGGCGGCCAGTTCGACGGTCGACATGGCGTCGATCCAGGCGACCAGACCCGCGACGCACCACAGGGCGATGATGATCGTGGGGTTCTGAACCCCCTCGGCGACCACCCCCGGCGTACGCAATATGCCCTGACCGATGACGCCGCCGACCACGACGGCGACGCCGAACGTCACGCCCAGAACTCGCAGCAGATGGCCGCGATCCGGTTGGGCCGCCTGAGGTTCCGTCGTCATCGCCTATGTCCCCCGCGCCGCCCGAAAGACGGCGCTGCGCCCCTCAAGCCCGCAGCCTGCCGCCCTGCTTTTCGACCGCTCCGACGACCTTGGCGGTCAGGGCCTCGATCTCGGCTTCGGTCAGGGTGGCTTCGCGCGGTTGGATCACAACTTCCAGGGCGACGGACTTGAAGCCGTCGTCCACGCCCTTGCCGCGATAGACGTCGAAGACCCGCACGTCGGCGATCAGGGCCTTGTCGGCGCCCGTCGCGGCGCGGACCAGATCACCGACCGGCTTGGCGTCCTCGACCACGAAGGCGAAGTCGCGCGTCAGGGGCATGAGGGCCGACAGATCGGCGGTTCCCCGCGCCTTGCCCAACTTGCCGCGCGGCTCAGGCACATTGTCCAGCACGATTTCGAAGGCCAGGATGGGGCCGTCGGCGTCCAGCGCCTTCAACACGCGCGGATGCAGTTCGCCGAACTCGACCATCACATTCTTGGGGCCGAGTTGCAGCCGGGCCGAACGGCCGGGGTGCCACCAGTCGCGGTTCTGGCCCTGGACCAATTGCAGCGAGGCGACCGGGGCGCAGATCTCTTCCAGCAAAGTGGTCAGGTCGCCCTTGAGCGCGAACAGAGCGTCCTCACCGGCGCCGGCCCAGTGACGGGCGGCGTGCGGGGCGACCAGGCCGGCGATGACCGTGCGCTGATCCTTGGGACCGTCACCCAGATAGATGGGCCCGATCTCGAACAGCGCGGCGTCGTCGAAACCGCGCGCGGCGTTTCGCGCCGCCGCCTGGACCAGGTTCGGCAGGGCCGAGGGCCGCATGCAGTCCAGATCCGCCGCAATCGGGTTCTCCAGCACCAGCCGATCATCGCCGCCGCCGAACAGGGCTGCGGTCGATTGTTTGGTGAAGGACCAGGTGACGGCCTCGGCGTAACCGAGGGCCGCCAGGGCGCGACGCGCGGTGCGGACGCGGGCCTGGCGCGGGCTCAGCACGCCGCCGGCGGGGCGGGCGACCTCGGGCAGAGGCGTGTCGGGCAGGCTGTCGAAGCCCTCGATCCGGGCAACCTCTTCCACCAGATCGGCCGGGCCTTCGACGTCGCGACGCCACGACGGCGGAGTGACGAGCCAGGCCTCGGCCTGACCGGCGGGCGCGGCCCGAACCAGGAAACCGAGCTGGCCCAGGATGGTCCCGATCCGGTCATCGGCCAGGTCCATGCCGCTGAGGCGCTTCACATAGGCGGGGTCGAAGGCGAAGGGCGCCGGGCTGGCGGGCGGTTCGCCGACGAAGACGATTTCCGACGGCTCGCCGCCGCACAGGTCCAGGATCAGGCGCGTCGCCAGTTCCAGCCCCGGCGTGACCGAGACCGGATCGACGCCGCGCGCGAACCGGTACTGGGCATCGGAATGGATGCCCAGCGCACGGCCGGTCTGGGCGATGACCAGCGGGTCGAACCAGGCGCTTTCCAGGAAGACGTCGGTGGTGGTCTCGTCGCAGCCGGTCGATTCCCCGCCCATGACGCCGCCCAGGCCGATGGGGCGCTCGCCCCCGGCGTCGGCGATGACGCAGTCGGCCGCGGATGCGGCGTAGGTCTTGCCGTCCAGGGCGATCAGATGTTCGTGCTCGCCGGTCGCGGCCGAAACCTGCCCCGCCCGCACCAGGATCTCGGTCCCCGACAGCTTGGCGACGTCATAGACGTGCAGCGGCCGGGCGCGGTCATAGGCGATCAGATTGGTTACATCGACCAGACGGTTGATCGAGCGCAGGCCGATGGCCGTCAGACGCTTTTGCAGCCAGGCCGGCGACGGGCCGTTTTTGACGCCGCGAATGACGCGACCGGCGAAGACCGGGCACATCTCGGGCGCCTCCAGCCGCACGCTGATCGGCGACGGGAAGGCCCCGCGCACCACGGCGATGTCGAAATGCTTCAGCTTGCCGACGCTGGCGGCGGCCAGATCGCGCGCGATGCCGGCGACGCCCAGCCAGTCAGGCCGGTTCGGCGTGACCTCGAAATCGATGACCGGCTCGGCGCCGAACAGGCCGGCGACCGGCGTGCCGACGGGGATCTCGGGCGGCAGTTCCTGAATGCCGTCGCTCTCGTCCGAAAGCTCAAGCTCGGAAGCCGAGCACAGCATGCCGTTCGACACCACGCCGCGCACCGGCTTCTCGACCAGGGTCACGCCCAGACCCGGCACATAGGCGCCGATGGGGGCGTAGATGGTGGTCAGGCCCGCCCGCGCGTTCGGCGCACCGCAGACGATCTCCTTCATCCCATCGACCGTCTCGACATGGCAGACCTGCAACCGGTCGGCGTTGGGATGACGCTCGGCCGAAACGATCTTGGCCACGGTGAAGGGCGCCAGTTTGGCGGCGGGGTCGAGCACCTCCTCGACCTCCAGCCCGGCCATGGTCATGGCCTCGGCGATCTGATGGACGTCGGCCTCGGTTTCGAGGTGGTCCCTCAGCCAGGACAGGGTGAACTTCATGGTCGTCTCAGGCCTTGGGCTTGTCGGTCAGGGCGCTGACCTGGGCGATGAATTCAGGGGCGCCGGTGAAGCCGACGCCGTAGAATTCACAGCCGATGAACTGGCAATTCCGCATCGGTATCGTGCCGATAGCCTTGTCGCCGACGGGGCTTACCAGCAGATTCCTGATCCCCCCCCGGCTGTCGCCGAAGTTGGTGTCGGTGAAAGTCACGTCGTCCGAAACCAGAACGATGGCCGGCCCCTGGAAACGGCAGCCGGTGAAGGTGCGTCCCTCAATCAATCCAACGCCGTTGGCGGACGCGGCCGCGTAGAGCTCATAGAGGATGATATCAACGTTCTCGAACGTCGCGGCATTCAGGTCGGGCGCGTCTGCCAGCGGGCGATTGATCGGCAGGATCGATATCATGACGCCTGCTTGCCCTGGCTGAGAACCGCTTCGAAGTTCTGCAGGAAGGCGGGAGCCCCCGTGAAGCCGACCGCGTAGAATTTGCAGCGCACGAAGGCGCAGTTTTGGAAAGCGACCGCTCCGATGACCTTCTCGGGGCCGACCGGCGCCAGCAGAAGATTGCGGATATCGCCGCCTGAATACCCCATGTCGCAATCGTCGAAGGTACAGCCGCCCGCCGCAAGCAACACGGCGGGCCCCTCGATGCGGCAGTCCGTGAAGGTCTTGTTCTCGATCAGGCTCTTGCCCGCCGACATCGCCTCGGCGACCAACTGCGGCAGCCAAATACTAGCCTTGTCGTAAGCCGGACCGTCGCCGATCCGCTTGAAGGTGATGGTGGCGTTTGCGTCGGTCATGGGTTCAGCTCAGGCCCGAGGCCGGGTTGGGGGCGGCGAAGGCCGAGAAGCCGTAGTGGGACAGCCAGCGGGTGTCGGCGTCGAACATGGGGCGCAGGTCGGGCACGCCGTATTTCAGCATGGCCAGCCGATCCACGCCCATGCCGAAGGCGAAGCCCTGATATTCGTCCGGGTCGATGCCGCAGTTCCTGAGCACATTGGGATGCACCATCCCGCAGCCCAGGATTTCCAGCCAGTCGTCGCCGGTGTTGAACACCAGTTTCCCGCCCGAACGATCGCAGCGGATGTCCATCTCGGCCGAGGGTTCGGTGAAGGGGAAGTGGTGCGGACGGAATCGGGCCTGGATCGCGTCCAGTTCGAAGAAGCGGGCGATGAAGGTCTGAAGCGTCGTCTTCAGATGGCCCATGTGGATGTCACGATCGATCACCAGACCTTCGATCTGATGGAACATCGGCGTGTGGGTGGCGTCCCAATCCTTGCGGAAGGTGCGGCCGGGCGCGACGATGCGGATCGGCGGCTTTTGAGATATCATGGTGCGGACCTGCACCGGGCTGGTGTGTGTGCGCAGCACCTTGCGCTCGCCCGTCTCGGGGTCCGGCTTCAAAAAGAAGGTGTCGTGCATTTCCCGCGCCGGGTGTTTGGGCGGGAAGTTCAGGGCGGTGAAGTTGTGGAAGTCGTCCTCGATGTCCGGACCTTCGGCCACGGCGAAGCCCATCTCGGCGAACAGGGCGATCATCTCGTCCATCACCTGCATGGTTGGGTGGACCCCGCCCTTCCTGCGCGGACGCGCCGGCAGGGTCAGGTCGATGCGTTCCGACAGCAGACGCGCATCCAGTTCGGCGACTTCCAGCGCGGTCTTCTTCGCGGCGATGGCGGCGGCGACGCGGTCGCGCAGGCCGTTGATCATCGGCCCCTGTTCACGGCGTTCGTCGGGGCTCATGGCGCCCATGCCCTTCAGCAGGCCGGAGACGGAGCCGGACTTGCCCAGGGCGGCGACGCGCACCTCTTCCAGGGCGGCGACGGTTTCCGCGCCGCCGATGGCGTTGATCAGGTCGAGTTCGAGTGTGGCGAGATCGGTCATTTGCCCCGTGCCTTAGAGCATGATCGGTTCGGACGGAACCGCTTCGCGGTTCCGACAGGAGCGTGAATCATGCTCACGGGGAAAATAAAGGCCTGATTCACGGCATCAGCGAAATCGCGAAGCGATTTCCCCTCAGCCGATCAGGCCTGACGGGTGGAAGCCGTTTCGTCACCCTTCAAGGGGCCGATGCGATGGCCTGAAGTTCCGACGCCGGCGCCTTGTTGGCCGCAACGATCCAGGCGGGCGGTTCCGGCTCCCAGCGGATGGGCCGGCCGTCGGTCTGCATCCAACGGTGCAGCCACGAGATTCCGTTGGCGCGGACATAGGTGTCAGGGTGCTGATAGATCGGATCGGCAAGCGCCTCTGCCAGCGGCACGAAGCGATAGCCGCGCGCCAGATACAGGGCGTGGATCTGCGGATACCAGGCCTGGTTCAGGGTGTTTGCGTGCAGCAGCAGCACCTGCGCCGGTTCACGCCCGCCCGCCACATCGGCGCTGTAGGGTTCGAAGAAGTCCAGCACCGTCGCCATATGCGCCACATAGGCCTGACCGATGCGCTGCATCAGCGCCTGGTCGCCGATCTGCTCGGCCTTGCGATAGACGTCGGCGAACATCCAGTCGTTGTTATCGAGGGTCACAGGCGCGACCGTATAGCCGCGCTGGGCCAGGCCGGCGGCGATGGCGTCGTGCTTTTCCTGCGTCTCGCCGGTGAACAGATAGGGGTGGCGGAACCAACGCAGGGTCTTGCCGCGCGCCTCAAGCGCCTGCCGAACGATCGGCGCCCCGGCGTCCACGTCGGCCAGATAGGCCTCAACCGTCGTCGAGTGGATGTTCAGATGGGTGTTGGTGTGGTTGCCCAGGTCCAGACCAGCGTCCAGCCAGACGTTCAGCACGCGCGGCAGGATCGTGGCGCGCTCGGCCTCGCACACCTTGCCCGCGTTGACGAAGGCGACGCCGTGCGTATCCAGCGGCTTCAGCATGGCGACGAAATCCTGGGTGATCGTCATCAGGCGCGCAGGATCGCACAGGGTCGCCGCATCGGTCTGGAACGGCAGGTCGTCGAAGGTCACGGCGACGCGTCGGTCCTGCGCGGCGGCGGGAGTGACAAGAACGAGGGCGGCAACCAGGCCGCAGATCAGGGTGCGCATCATGCGGCGAGGCTATCGAAGTCGCGTGCGCGAGGGAATATCGCGCGCAGTCCGGACTTTCCATCCGCCTACGGATCGACTGTCGAAAACCCGCCGCGAAAGGTTCATGAACGGCAAAGCTGGCGTTAAATATCAGCGTCTAATCAGGCCTCCGGACTTGCGAGGACCTTGATGCCGCTGATCGGTGATTTCGTCGACTTGATCGCGCCTGTGGCCCCGTCCACGCCGGGCGCGGATGTGTTCGAACGGTTCCAGACCGAGCCGAACACCCTGGCCCTGGCTGTCGTCGATGACGATGGCCGCCCCCTCGGCATCATCGAACGCAACGCCTTCACCCTGAGGATGGCGGCCGAGTTCGGACGCGCCCTGTATGCCCGAAAGCCCGCCGAAAGCCTGATGGACCGCAATGCGCCGGTGGCGGAGGCGGCGACCAGCGCCGAGGCCTTCTTCCACGCCTACGACGCGGCGGAACTGGGCGCCTTGCTGACGGGCTTCATCGTGGTGGCGGACGGCCGCTACGTTGGCGTCGGCACGGCGCTGCAGGTGGTTCAGGCGGGCGCGGCCCTGCACCGCCAGCGGGCCGAGGAGATGAGCGCCCTGGCCCGCGACCTGGCGCTGGCCGAGGCCGAGGCCGTCGCCTCCAGCCGGGCCAAGTCCGAGTTCCTCGCGGTGATGAGCCACGAGATCCGCACGCCCCTGAACGGGGTGCTGGGCGTCGCGGCCCTGATGGACAAGAAGCTCGAGCAGGAAGAACTGCGCCCCTACGTCCGCACCGTGATCGATTCGGGCCAGAGCCTGCTGCGGCTGCTGACCGACGCGCTGGACATGTCACGTGCCTCGGCCGGCATGCTGACGCTGGAGGAGGAGCCGCTGGACCTGGGGGCCGTCGCCTTCGACATTGACGCCCTGTGGCGCGCGCGGGCCGAGGAGAAGTCGCTCGGTCTGACCATCCGCACCGACCTGACCGTTACTTGCGTTCAGGCCGACGGGATGCGGCTGAAGCAGCTGCTAAACAACCTGATCGGCAATGCGCTGAAGTTCACCCTGACGGGCGAGGTCGTCGCCCTGATCGAGAGTCGGTCGGACGGCGAGGTCATCTTCACCGTGGACGACAGCGGCCCCGGCGTGCCCGAGGCGGCGGCCGCGACCATCTTTGATCCTTTCAACACCGGAAAGGCCGGACGCGAGGGGGCGGGCGCGGGCCTGGGCCTGGCCATCTGCCGACAGATCGCCGAACGGATGGGCGGCGCGATCTCGCTGGGCGCCTCGCCCCAGGGCGGCGCGCGCTTTCAGGTGCGCCTGCCGCTGCGCGTCGCGACCGAGAGCGCGGCGCCAGCCCCCGCCATGGCTGAGCCGACCCCGCACGAGACCCTGCATGTGCTGGTGGTGGACGACAACGCCACCAACCGCTTCGTCGCCGGCAAGCTGCTGGAGATGTTCGGCTGCACCTGCGAGATGGCCGAGAATGGGCGCGAGGCGCTGGATGCCGTCAGCGCGCGCCGGTTCGACCTGGCCCTGATGGACATCAAGATGCCGGTGATGGACGGGGTCGCCGCGACGCGGGCCATCCGCGCCCTGCGCGGCCCGGCCGGCGCTCTGCCGATCCTGGCCCTGACGGCGAACGCCGACGAGCGCGACGAGCTGGACTATATCGCCGCAGGCATGAACGGGGTGGCGCAAAAGCCCATCCAGCCCGACGCCCTTCTGAACGCCATCCGCATGGTGCTGGCGCAGAGCCAGGCATCGCACGTCCCCAAGGCGGCCTGAAACGAAGAACGCCCGCCCCGGAAACCGGAGCGGGCGTCATTCTTAGTGCGCTACGCTCGCGACGCGGTCGCTCGCGGCTTGAGCACAGCTCTTACGCCAGGGCGGCGCGGACCTTGTCGGCGACAGCCTTGAAGCCGGTCGCGTCAGCGGCGATCGCGGCCAGAACCTTGCGGTCCAGTTCGATGCCGGCCTTGTTCAGGCCGTTGATGAACTGGCTGTAGGTGAAGCCTTCCAGACGGGCGGCGGCGTTGATGCGTTGGATCCACAGGGCGCGGAAGTTGCGCTTCTTGGCGCGACGGTCGCGATAGGCGTATTGCCCGGCGCGGTCGACGGCGGCCTTGGCCGTACGGATGGTATTCTTGCGGCGGCCGGAGAAGCCCTTGGCCTGCTCCAGAACCTTCTTGTGCTTGGCGTGCGAGGTTACGCCACGTTTAACGCGAGCCATGTCGCTATTCCTTCAAATTCTTTGGGATGGAGATCAGTCGTACAGCGCGCGCCGATCAGGCGTACGGCATGTAGGATTTGATCTTCTTGGCGTCGGCGTCGGCCATGACCGAGGTGCCGCGGTTCTGGCGGATGTATTTCGAGTTGTGGCTGATCAAGCGGTGACGCTTGCCCGCAACGCCGGCCTTAACCTTGCCAGTGGCCGTGAATTTGAAGCGCTTCTTGGCGCCCGACTTCGTCTTCAGTTTCGGCATTTCAGTCTCCTTTTTGGAGGGCTACCGTCCTTTGGACTGCTTGAGCCCATGGGAGGTATCTCTCCAGAGTTTAAGAACCGCCCAGGCATGCCTGTTCGCCTGGCGGTTCGGTACGCGAAGGCGCGGCTTCTACGTGAAGAGCGCCGCCATTGCAAGACGAGTCAGGCCGGGGCTTTGACGCCGCCGTCGCCGCTGCGAATGACGCGTCCGGCGTTGATCGCCATCAGGGCCGCCGGGATGGTCAGCAGCGCCCCGATCACGAAGGGCCAGTCATGCCCCAGCCCCGAGAACAGCGCGCCCGCGATGATCGGCCCGAAGATGCGCGCCACCGAGCTGGAGGCCATGTTCAGGCCCAGCATGGCCCCCTGCCGATCTGGCGGCGAAGCGCGGCTGATCATGGCCGAGATGTTGGGCATGGCCAGCGACATGCCGCACGCGCCGATCGCCATCACGATCGGAATGATCCAGCCCTGGACGACCGGGATCGTGAGGGCGCCCAGCTCGAGCCGCGTCGCGGGAAACCACGCGACCGGCGCCAGCACCTGCAACACCAGCGAGGTTCCAAACAACAGCATGCCCGTGGCCAGCACGCGCGATTCGCCGAAGCGTCGCGCCAGCCGCCCGGCGAAGAACCCCTGGTTCAGCGTCGAGACGATGCCCACGATCATGAAGCTGAGCCCCACCTCGCGCGCGCCCCACTGATAGCGGCTCTCGGACCACAGGCCGAACACGCTCTCCATCGCCGAAAACCCGGCCATATAGATCAGGGTCACGACCAGCACGCGCGACACCACGGCATTGTCGCGCGCATCCTTCAGGCCCGCCAGGAAGGCCGGACGCGGGGCGGCGGGATCGGCCTTGGCCCGGCTCTCGCGCAGAAAGACCACGACGCCGACCGCCGCGACCGCCGCCAGCGCCGCCGCCAGGAAGATCGGCAGCTGATAGCCCAGCCGTCCCAGCTGCGGCTGCGTCAGCAATCCACCTAAGCCCGGACCGACGATGAAGCCCAGGCCGAACGCGGCCCCGATCAGACCCATCCGCCCGGCCCGCTGCTCGGGCGGGGTCACATCGGCGACATACCCCTGGACCGTCGAGATATTGCCCGCGCCCAGACCGGTGAACAGCCTGACCGCGATCGCCAGCCAGATGTTGGGCACGAAGGCCAGCATCAGATAGCCCAGCGCATTGGCGATCAGGGTCATCAACAGCACGGGCTTTCGCCCGATCCGATCCGACAACCGCCCCCAGAACGGCTCGGCGAAGAACTGACCCAGCGAATAGGCCGAGAACATCAGCGTGATCTGCCACGCCTCGGCCTTCAGGCTCTGGGCGAAGAACGGCAGCAACGGCACCACCAGCCCAAACCCGACCAGATTGATGAACACCGTCGCAAACAGCACGGCTAGCGCCGGCGTCTTGAGCTTGGGCGGGGTCGGGTTCACGGTCATGTCGCAGCCTTAGCGCGACCCCCTGCCTCAATCGACTGGATTGTTGGCCGCAAGAAACCGCACCGTCTCACGCAGCATCTGCTGGCGCGTGTCGGCGCGCGACAGCCAATGGTCCTCGCCAGCCAGTTCAATCAGTTCGACCGGCTTGCCTGCCCGCTTCATCGCCTCGGCCATGACGCGGCTCTGCTCGATCGCCACCACCGTATCGTCGCGGCCATGGATAAGCAGCAACGGTTTATCGACCGTGTCGGCCAGATAGGCCGGCGATAGAGCGTCCAGCGCCCGGTCGTTCAGACGCGCCGCGCCCATGAACCGGTTCCAGTAGCGAACGGTCTGACTTTCGCGCCGTCCTTCCTGGCGCGCCTCCCAGTTGACCATGCGGCGCAGGTCGGACACGCCGGCGACGGCGACTCCACAGCGATAGACTCCCTTGTCCAGGGTCAAACCAGCCATGGCGGCATAGCCGCCGTAGCTTGCGCCGACGATGCACACGCGTTCGGGATCGACGATGCCCTGCTCTGTCAGGAAACGCACGCCGTCCGACAGATCCGTCTGCATCTTGCGGCCCCATTCGCCATAGCCCGCCTCCATGAAGGCCCGCGTATAGCCGTCCGACCCACGGAAGTTGGCCTGCAGCACCGCATAACCGCGCGATGCCAGGGCCTGGGCCCACCAGTCAAATCCCATCACGTCGCGCGACGCGGGGCCGCCATGAGCCAGCACGATCAACGGCAGCTTCTCCGGCGTTGCGACGCCAGGCGGCAGGGTCAGATAGCCCGGAATGTCCAACCCATCTGCGGCGGTATAGCGAATGTGTCGCACAGCGCCGACCTTCTCGGGCGGAATGTCTGGATAGGCGAAGGCCAGGGCGTCAGCCGTTCGTCTGTCGAAATCAACGAGTTGATAGAGGCCGGATTCGCCTGAGTCGGTGAAGACCAAAATCCGCTTTTGATCTGCGTTCCAGGACACCAACTGCGGCACCTTCTCGCCAAAGGCCCGCGTGATGGAACGCCATCGGCTGGCGGAGGCGGGCTCGATGAACTCGTAACGCACGCCATCGTCTTCGGTGCGTGACCCGCCGATCAGGAGGCGGGTCTGCGGATGACGCAAAAGGTTGTCGGGATGGTGCTCGAATGGCAGTTCGGTCCAGACACCCGTGTCCACATCGACCTCGAACAGATTGTTGGCCGTTTCGCTCTCGGGATCGGCGGCGGCGAGATCAGGCCGATCCGCGGCGACAAGAACCGTGCGCGGCGTTCGCCCCATGCCGAGCAACGCCGGAGAATCGAGTGGAGCGTTCACCGACCAGGCATCGCGCAAGCGACGGCCGTTCGGCAGCATCAAGGTCCAGCGACCGCTACGCTCGACATAGGTCGACATGGCGATAACGGCGCCCTCGGCATCCAACACATAGTCTTCGGTGTCCCAGTCCATAGGCGCGACAGACCGCCCTCGGCCCGAGTTCAGGTCGATTCGGAAGAGATCGACCTGGCCGCTGTAAAGATTGACTGCACGCGCGAACAGCGCAGGCCCTTGGGCGGTGTCGCGGATCTGGGCGCCGCCATAAAGAACCGGAAGAACATCGTCCGTGCGGTCCAAAACACGCGCCAGCGTCTGGGTCTTGAGGTCCAGTATTACGCCGAAATAAAGCTCGGACCGCGGGATGCCTAACAGGTGCAGTGCACGCGTCTGGGAGCTGATGATCAACACCTTGTCTTCGCCGATCCAGCGCAGATCGCGGACCTTCGCCTCACCGATGGTCGAGGCGAAGAGATGCTCGCCCGTGTCGATATTCGTCACCGCGATGGCGCGCTCTTCACCGGTCACGACAATGCGGGCAATGAGCGTTCCACTCGGCGAAAGCTCCATCAATTCCACGGCCGGAGAAGCGGCGTACACGTCGGTGGATGGAGGTGCGTTCTGCGCGAGGGCCGCCGGAACCAAGCTGCCCATCAGGGCGGCGACACTCACCACGGCCAGGATCAACCCCGACAGACCAGATTTCAACATGAAAGCCCCCACTCAAGGCTACGCTCAACCAGAAGAAGCGGATTTGCGCAAGCGTCAGATGTGGAAACGAAAAACGCCCCGGTCGGGGGACCGAGGCGTTTCATATTCAGCGATGGATCGCGATCAGCGCGGGGCCAGGATCATAATCATCTGGCGGCCTTCCATCTTGGGCGAGAACTCGACCTTGGCGACCTCGTCGAAGTCGGCCTGGACCTTGTTCAGCAGCTTCATGCCCAGTTCGGGGTGGGCCATTTCACGACCGCGGAAGCGCAGGGTGACCTTGACCTTGTCGCCTTCCTCGAAGAAGCGGTGCATGGCCTTGGCCTTCACCTCATAGTCGTGGGTGTCGATGTTCGGACGGAGTTTGATCTCCTTCAACTCGACGACCTTCTGGCGCTTGCGCTGCTCGGCCTTCTTCTTCTGTTCCTGGAAACGGTGCTTGCCGTAATCGAGGATCTTGGCCACCGGCGGCTCGGAGGTGGAGACGATCTCGACCAGGTCCATCCCGGCTTCCTCGGCGGCTTCCAGAGCAGCGGAGGTGGGCATGACGCCCTGTTTTTCGCCGTTCTGGTCGATGAGCAGAACGCGAGGGGCGCGGATATCCTGGTTCATACGCGGCCCGTCTTTCACGGGTGGCGCTTGCATGGGACGGCGAATGGGCGTCGTTTCCTTATGTGGTCAGAGAAGGCGTGTGTCGTGATGAGCGAATGCACGCGGCGATCGCCACGTTCCCCTCAAGGCCGGCAATATGCGCCGCGAGCCCCGATTTTTCAAGGGTTCGCAGGCGTTTCGACGATGTAGGCGTCATGCAGCGCCAGCACCGCGTCGAAGACGTGATCCACCGTCAGGTCCTCGATCGGCGCGAACTGGCCGCGCGTCTCGTTGGACGCCGCCGTGCGCGTCTTGGATCCCCACGGTCCATACAGCCACCACTCGGTCGGACCGAACAGACCCAGGGTCGGCCGGCCCAGCGCCGCCGACACGTGCATCAGACCCGAATCGTTGCCGACGAACAGATCGGCCCGATCGATGGCGGCGGCCGAGGCCAGGATGTCGCCCTTGCCGACGAAATCGATGCCGCGCCCTCCTTGCTCGGCATGGCCAGCAGCTTCCAGAGCCGGGGTCGCGGGCGGCCGGTCGCCCGGTCCGCCCACCGGCATAAAGCGCCAGCCGTCGAAGCGCGGCTCGGCTTTCAGCTTCTCGACCAGGGCGCCCCAACGATCGGCAGGCCAGCTCTTGCCCGGCTGGTGCGCGATGGGGGCCAGAGCGATTATCGGGCCGGGACCCGCGCCGCCCGCCAGCTGCGGATCGATCACGGCGGCGGCCTGGGCCCGCGCCTGATCGTCCAGGAAGATTTCGGGATCCAGCGGCGTCGGCGAACCCATCAGCCGCGACACCATCTCGACCTTGCGCAGGCCCGTCTCCCACGAGCGGTTATAGACGATGCGCCGCTTCGTGGGGATCAGATAGCTGAGCGCCGAACCCCGGATGTCTATGACCAGGTCCCAGCGCGTGCCGACGACCTGTTTCCACAGATCGAGCCAGTGGCCAGACAGCTTCTTCTTGTCGAGCACGATGGTGCGCACCACGCCGGGCGCATTGCGGAAGAAGGGCGCGGGCGGCCGGCCGCAGGCGACGGTGATCTCGGCCCCCGGGACCTGACGCGCGATCTCGCGGATCACGCCCGACGAGATGACGCAGTCGCCGATGCGGTTGGAGGTGACGAACAGGACCTGGGGTGCGGACATGGGTCTGTGTTCCGCCATCGCGCGTCGCGGTCAAGGGTGACGACGGCGGAAAGTCCGGGCAGAACATCCGCATGAGCGACATCCAGCACCTCTCCCGCCCCGACGGCGAAACCCTGGCCTTCAAACGCGTCGACGGCGACGGCCCGACCGTGATCTGGGTCGGCGGCTTCCGTTCGGACATGGAGGGGACCAAGGCCCTGGCCCTGGACGTCGCCGCGCGCGAACGCGGCTGGAACTTCGTCCGCTACGACCATTTCGCCCACGGCCAGTCCTCCGGCGACTGGAGACAGGCCACCATCGGCCGCTGGCGCGAGGACGCCGTCGCCCTGATCGACAGTCTTTCCGGCCCGATCATTCCGGTCGGCTCCTCGATGGGCGGCTGGGTCTCGCTGCTGGCGACCCTGGCGCGGCCGGACCGGATCAAGGGCCTGGTCCTAGTCAATCCGGCCCAGGACTTCACCGAGCGGCTGATGTGGCCCGGCCTGGCGGACCACGAGCGTCAGGCCATCCTGCGCGAGGGCGAAACCCTGATCGTCGAGGAGGGTCTGGGCGAATATGTCCTGACGCGGCGCATGTTCGAGGAAGCGCGCAACTGGCTGCTGCTGGACGGCGTGATCGACGTCGCCGCGCCGGTTCACATCCTGCAAGGCCGCGCCGACGACGTCGTGCCCTGGCGACATCAGGTCGAGCTGGTCGAACGTCTGACGGGCGGCGACGTGCGCCTGGACCTGATCGAGGGCGGCGATCACCGGCTTTCGACGCAGGCGGACCTCGACCGACTGGTCGCAGCGGTCGAGGCGATGCGGGGCTAGATCAGCCCTTACCCGTCAGCGCCCCATACAGGTCCGTCCGCCGATCGCGGAAGAAGCCCCAGGCCGCGCGGTATTTGTCCAGCTCGTCCAGATCGAAGCGGTGCACCAGCACCCCCTCCTCCTCGGCGCCCAATTGCTCGACCAGTTCGCCCTGCTGATCGGCGATAAAGGAATGGCCGTAGAAGGTCTGGCCGACCTCGGTCACGCGCTCATGGCCGATACGGTTGGCGCCGACGACCGGCACGGCGTTGGACACCGCGTGTCCCTGCATGGCGCGCCGCCACGGCTCGGCCGTGTGTAGGGTCGCATCATGCGGCTCGGTGCCGATGGCGGTCGGATACATCAGGACATCGGCGCCCATTAGCATCATCGCCCGCGCCGCTTCCGGGAACCACTGGTCCCAGCAGATCCCAACCCCGACCTTGCCGAAGCGCGTCTTCCAGACCTTGAAGCCCGTGTCGCCCGGCCGGAAATAGTATTTCTCCTGATAGCCGGGGCCGTCGGGGATATGGCTCTTGCGATAGACCCCCAGCGCCTCGCCGTCCGCGTCCAGCATGACCAGCGAATTGTAATACTGCGGCCCGTCCTTTTCGAAGATCGAGACCGGAATCGCCACGCCCAGTTCCTTGGCCACCGGCGCCATGGCCACAACACACGGATGTTCGCGCCACTCATAGGCCTGGCTGAACCAGTGCTCTTCCTGTGACACGCAGAAATACGGCCCCTGGAACAGCTCCGACGGCAGGATTACCTGCGCGCCCCGCCCCGCCGCCTCGCGCACGAAGGCGATGGTCTTGTCGATGTTCGCCTGCATGTCCTCGCCGTACGAGGTCTGGATGCCGGCGACGGTGATGTTGCGGGTCATGCGGGCTCCTGCTGGGAGATGCAATGGAACGAGCCGCCGCCGGTCAGGACGGCGTTGGACGGCAGCGGAATGATCTCGCGATCGGGGAAGGCGTCCTTCAACGCCTGACAGGCCATGTCGGCGGCGCGCGCATCGCCATAGGTGGGCACGACCACGGCGCCATTGGCGATCAGGAAGTTCATGTGGCTGGCCGGGATCGGGCGTTCGTCCTCGTCCAGCACCAAGCCCGGCGACGGGATGCGCACGACCTTCAGCCGACGGCCCGCCGCATCGGTCACGGCAGCCAGATCGCGCGCCGTCGCGTCATAGACGTCGGCGTTGACGTCGTTCGTGCCCCAGGCGACCGGGCAGGCGACCACGCCCGGCGCGACGAACCGCGCCAGATTATCGACGTGCCCGTCGGTGTGATCGTTCAGCAAACCGTCGCCCAGCCACACCACCACCTTGGCGCCGACCGCCTTCTCCAGCGCCGCCGCCGCGACGGCCTCATCCTGGTGCCAGGCCGGATTGCGGTTTGGGTTCAGCAGGCATTGGCGCGTGGTCAGGACGGTCCCCTCCCCGTCGTGATCCAGCGACCCGCCCTCCATGACAAAGTCGTTCCAGGTTAGGTCAACGCCCGCATGTCGGCCGATCTGGCCGGCGACCAGGTCGTCGCCCGGCATGTCGTATTTGCCGCCCCAGCCGTTGAACTTGAAGGCGGCGGCCGTCCTGGATCCCGCGCCAAAGATCGGCCCGGTGTCGCGCAGCCAGACGTCTCCGAACTCGCCGGCCACGACTTCGACATTCGCCACGCCCGCAAAGCGCGCCTTCGCGTCGGCCAAGGCCTCGGCCTTGCCGACCATCAGCTTGACCTGCTCGCGCCCCGGCCCGGCCAACGCCCGCACCAGCCCTTCGACCTCGTTCTGCGCCTGTTCCAGCGCCTCGAACCAATATTCCGCATGGCTGGGCCAACCCACCCACATGGCGCGGTGCGGCGCCCATTCCGCGGGGATGGCGGCAGCAGTCGGATCGGTCATGCAGGCGTCCTCAAGAAGGGCCGAACTCGGAGCCGCGCCATATGGCCCCAAGCGCCCCCGACTTCAACGTCAGCCACGAAAAAGGGCGGCCCGCGAACGGACCGCCCTTCGTCGCTTCAGTCTGGCTGAGCCTTAGAAGGCGTAACGCAGGGTCGCCATCATGGTGCGAGGCGCGCCGACGCCGGCGAACGAGCGACTGTAACCCAGTTGGCCAGGGGTGCCCGACGCGCGAGTGCCCAAGGTGCTGTAGTACTGCTCATCGAACAGGTTGGTGACGTTGAACTGCAGATAGGTGCCTTCGAAGCCCAGCGAGGCAAAGTCGAAACGGGCGTCCAGATCGACCACGGTGTAGGCGTCGACCTTGAGATCATTGACGTCCGTGACCCAACGCTCTCCGGTGTATTTACCTTGGATGCCGGCCGAGAAGATGTCGTTGAACTGGTAAGACGCACGCAGCGAGTACATCTGGTCGGGGGTTTCAACCTGCTTCTTGCCCTTGGTCTGAAGGCGGTTGCCTGCGCGATCATAGACATAGTCGTCTTGCAGTTCGCTATCCAGGAACGAGGCCGAACCGTAGAGGCTTAGCGCCTGGATCGGCGACCAACCCACCGAGATTTCAACACCCTTGGATTCAACCGAACCCACGTTGCGATCGACGAACTGATCCAGATCCGGCTCGAAGGTGCTGACGATACGGTTGTCGAACTGGTTGAAGAAGCCCGAAGCCTGAGCAATCAGCGTGCCCGCCGTGTAGCGGTAGCCGAAATCAATGTTCTTGGACGTCTCCGGCTGCACAGTCGGATTGCCGATCGAGCCGTCCGCCAGGCGGGTCGCCGCATAGAGGCTGTCCGTGCGCGGCGCCGAAAGCGACTCCGAATAGCTGGCGTAGATCGACTGAGCGCCGCCGAACTTATAGGTGGCGCCGACGTTCGGCAGGACGTCGTCGTACTTCACGGTGCGCGAGTACGGAGCCACGTATTGGGTGGTTCCACGACCCGCGAAGGTCACGTTGCCGTTGGCCAAGGTCGTCGCCGGCACTTCCGAGGTGCAGATCACGTTGGAAGAGGCGTTCTGCGTGTAGCAGAACTGGTTGAGTTCGCGCGAGAAGAATGGCGCACGGACGCCGATATTCACGGTCAGAGCTTCATCCAGGAAGCGACCGATGTACTCGACCGAGAACTGGTTCAGTTCGGCATAGGACAGGCGGTCACGCGAGCGCAGGGCGAAGCCGTCCAGATTCACGACCCGGTTGCCCTCTTCCTTCAGGCCGCCGAACTCGTCCACGAAGCTCGGGTTCGTCGGGTTCGAGAAGTCGATGCGGCCGTAAAGACCGGTCTGGCGGTGACGACCCCAATCCAGCGCATAGGCGGCGCGCAGACGGTGATGGTCGTTCAGGTCCCAGATCAGCGAGCTGTTCAGGGTATAGCGCTGGGTGTGGGTGTTGGACGGCGTCATGACGCGAACGCGGTCCAGGATGTCGCCGTCGCCATTCAGGTCGACGCCGCCCGTCGTACGGGTGCCACGCAGCAACAGGTCGTTCTCGGCCAGCACCGTTTGTTGCGAGCCGCCATTGGCCAGGGTGTACGAGAACGACGGGTCGATCGTCAGGATCAGGCCGTCAGCCAAGGTGAAGCGCGACTGACCGCGGATGTTGCCGGTGTCGGACGGGTTGATGCGCAGACCCCAGTAGTTGGCGCCGTTGGTATCTACATCCGCTACGCCAGCACGAACCGTCGGTGCGGTGTAGGTGCGATCGAAATCGA
This sequence comes from Brevundimonas sp. ASV9, assembly GCF_016429195.1. GTDB lineage: Bacteria > Pseudomonadota > Alphaproteobacteria > Caulobacterales > Caulobacteraceae > Brevundimonas. Next base: position 2,849 of record NZ_JAELUF010000013.1, on the reverse strand, counting down.
CACCCCAGCCGAACGGGCTGGTTTCAACGTCGCTGACGCAGACCTGGGTGCGTGCAACGTCGCAGAAGCCGGTTGCGGTGGCCAGGTTCGGGCCATTGTAGTTGTTGTTGCGGTTCTCGTTCCAGTGAGCCGCCAGCGAGATGAAGTCGCCGTTGTCGCGCAGCGGCTGATAAATACGGGCGTTGTATTGGGTCTTTTCGAGCTCGCCGATACCTTTGAACTTGTCATACTTCTGGTGCGAAGCGGCGAACCAGGCCGAGGTGCCCCAAGGACCAACGGCGCCGGTATCGATCAAGCCCATGATGCGATTGTAGCTGAAGTCGCCCAGCGAACCTTGCAGCCAGCCGCCAAAATCGGCGGCCGGGCGGCGCGTGACGTAGTTGATGGTGCCGCCGGTCGCCGAGGCGGTGGGGCTATCGACGTCGGTCGAGCCCGTGTTGATCGAGGCGCGTTCGATCAGCTCCGGGTCCAATTGTTGGTTGGTGTAGGTGGCATAGTTGCCGGTGTCGTTCAGCGGGATGCCGTCAAACGTCAGCGACACGCGGTTGCCGTCGAAGCCGCGCAGGCGGATGTTGCCGCCCGACGAACCATAGGGGTCGGCGTTGGTGAAGCTGAGGCCCGGGGTCAGGTTGAGAGTCTGAAGAATGGTTTGGCCGGCCGACTGGGTCGCGATGAACTCCTGGCCGATGGTGTTGCGCGTTTTGGCGACGGTCTCGGCGGTAGCAAGCCCCTCAATCGTGCGCTGTCCGCGAACCCCGGTGACGACGACTTCACCGACTTCGGTCGCTTCGGTGCCGGTCGATTGGGCGGAGGCGGCGCCGGCGAAGACCAGCGAGCCGGCAAGGGCGGTGGTCGCCCAGATCAGGCTTTTACGAGTAGTCATTACATCTATCCCCAGATGGACGGCGCCGATGGCCTTTGGGCGGCAGACGTCCATCGCCTGTCGCAATCCAGCCCCCTCTAGGGCCGATGTTGAAATCTTGGGCGACAGTTATGTAACAGCAATATGACAGAGACAGAGGGTGGTCTGGGCGCCACACCTTGCGGGGCTGAGCTAGGCTGACGCCCGCTCAAAAATGTCCGCGATGCCGTTCGCCGTCGGCACGATGGCGTGCGGCTCATGATAATTGCCGTTCACCTGGCTTTGGGCGATCACATGCGCGCGGAAACGTGTGAATAGGTCGCTATCCGGCGCCTCCGGCGCGCGCCAGAAATGACCCAGCGGCTTCTGGTCGGTCAGACCCTCGAAGTCGAAGAAGGCGTCGCCCAGAACCTTGACCGGCGTGTGGAAGCCCAGCGCCGACAAGGCGGCGCTGGAGTTGTTGACCACCATGCCCTGCGAGGCGCGGCACAGGGCCGCGAGGTTGCCGCCATCGATGAAATCGACACGGCCGGCGACGCCATGCTGCTCAGCAAGACGCAGCGTAATGGCGCGCAGATTGACCAGGCCAGGATCAAGCGGATGGTTCTTCACGACCAGACGCGTCTTCGGCGGCGCCTCGGCGGCGAAACTGGCGATCACCGCCGTGAGGAAGGCGCGGTTGTCGCAATAGCGCGAATAGCGCAGCAGCTGCGCGTCGCCCTCGCGCTGCAGACACGCGATGAAGAAGTCACCCCTGGCCTTTATGACGTCGGCGTCACAGTTGTCAGCCCGTCTGAACGCCAGACTCAAATAGCGCCGGATGTGACCGAGGCACTGGTCCAGCGGCGAGAAGACGTAAGGCGCGCTGTAGTTCGGGAACAGGGCTTTTCCCGCCACCTGCACCGTGTGGTAGGCGCTGATATTGGCGACGTGATGCGGCAGGATTTTTCCGACCGTAAAGGGTTCAGGCAGCAGTGGCGCAGGCTCGGGATAGCCGCCCTTGAACCGCGGCAGGGCGCTCGAGCCATTGACGCCGTTTCGCTCGACCGTGATCCAGTCGGGACGGAAATAGCCGTTTTCCAAAACCCAGACGCGCGCTTTCAAACGGTCGGACGCCGCCAGGACCGCTCGGTTGTACTCTCCGGCCTCGCCAAACAGGATGATGTCGGTGAACGCCGAGGCGAACTCGATCAACCCTTCGCTCCATGCCTTCGCCGTGTCCTTGAACACAATGCCCCCGGACCGACGCCAGTTCATCGCGTCGCCGGCATTGAAGATCATGCGGTTCACATTGGCGCCCCGCGCCTCAAGAACCGAGGCCATCACCGGACCGAATCGCCCAAACGGCGCCGAAACGATCAGGAAGCGACGACCCGACAAGGCGGTCGGACCGAACTTTCTTTTGGCCGGAAAGTCGGAAATCTCCGCCGACTGCGAAGGGCGCGACGTCTGCAGTCTCGGGCGGACCTCGAGACGCACCCCATCGCCACGAAGCCGATATCTGCGCCGACGTCTTGCCGACAGAAGTCTGGAGGATGATCGCAAATCCACCATCACGCCCAACCCCTATCCGCCACCGAGGCGTGCATTTCTGCGCTCCGGCTGCGACCGAGATGTCTGTGATTACGGGTCATCGCCATGCTTGTGTCCCGCAGTTTGGACGCGATCAATTGAAATCGCTTAAGTCGCGGGGATTTTGGAAAGCAGGACGGTTGGCGTTGCTTTATGGCACCAAAACCGCCGCCGCCCAAAGGACGACGGCGGCATGATGTTGTCGAATCGACGAACTTCATGACCTCGGGAGCGCCGGGCCGGATGAACCGCACCGGCGCACCCTTGGGGTCTTAGAAGTTGATGTCGATGGTCGCGCGGCGGTTGAGCGGTTCGCGCACACCGTCGGCGGTCGGCTTGGCCAGGTTGGTTTCGCCCTTGCCGTCCAGGGCGATCACGCCGCCGTTGACGCCTTGAGCAACCAGGGCGTCCGCGA
>NZ_JAELUF010000138.1 GCF_016429195.1 Brevundimonas sp. ASV9 | reverse complement strand
GGCCATGGGCGCATCCAAGACCCAAACGGTGTTCAGCCACGTTCTGCCGCTGGCCATGCCTGGCGTCATGACCGGCGCCATCATCTCGATGGCTCACGCCTTGGGCGAGACCGCGCCGCTGCTGCTGATCGGCATGGTCAGCTTCGTGCCGGGCGTGCCGCACGCCATCGACCAGCCTGTCGGCGCGCTGCCCTCGCTGATCTACATCTGGGAGAACGCCTCGGAGCGGGCCTTCCACGAACGCACCGCTGCGGCGATCATCGTCCTACTGGTCTTCATGATCATCATGAACGCGGCGGCCATTATCCTGAGGCGGCGCTTCGAGCGTCGGTGGTAAGAGAATGAAATTCCGTATTTTCCGCTCCGCCGAGGACCAGACCGGCGCCGGCTCGATCGATCCGACGGAAACGCCGCGCATGGGCGGTCAGATTCTGCCCGACATCGCCCCGTCCAAGGGCGCAGCCGCCGAACCGCGTGTCGAGGACGCCACGCCCCGGTCGGGGCCCACCGTGGTCGACAGCCCGCCCGTCGGTCCGATCAAGATCGCCGCGCGGGACGTCTCGGTCTTCTATGAGGGCAAACAGGCGCTCTACGACGTCTCATTGGATATTCCGGACAAGACCGTCACGGCCCTGATCGGCCCGTCGGGCTGCGGCAAGTCCACCTTCCTGCGGACCATGAACCGCATGAACGACACCATCGCCGGGGCCAAGGTCACGGGCCGCATCGCCATGGACGGCGAGGACATCAACGACCGTTCCATCGACCCGGTGCTGCTGCGCGCCCGCGTCGGCATGGTGTTCCAGCGTCCGAACCCCTTCCCGAAATCGATCTACGAAAACGTCGCCTACGGGCCCAAGATCCACGGCCTGGTGTCGTCCAAGGCCGAGATGGACGAGGTCGTTGAGAAGGCTCTGAAGCGCGCCGGCCTGTGGGAAGAGGTCGCCGACCGCCTGCAGTCGTCGGCCATGGGTCTGTCAGGCGGCCAGCAGCAGCGTCTGGTCATCGCCCGCGCCATCGCCGTAAACCCCGAAGTCATCCTGATGGATGAGCCCTGCTCGGCGCTGGACCCGATCGCCACAGCGCGGATCGAGGAGCTGATCGACGAACTGCGCGAGCGGTTCTGCATCGTCATCGTCACCCACTCGATGGCCCAGGCCGCGCGCGTGTCACAACGCACCGCCTTCTTCCACATGGGCCGTCTGGTCGAGACCGGGGATACGGAAGACATCTTCCAGAATCCGCGCGAACGGCGCACGCTCGACTACATCACCGGACGCTTCGGCTAATCCGATGAACCAGCACACCGTCAAAGCCTATGGCGACGAACTGAACCAGATCACGGCCGAGATCGCCCGTATGGGCGGCTTGGCCGAGGCCCAGGTCGCAGACGCCATCGAATCCGTCGCCCGGCGCGACATCGCCCTGGCCCGCGCCGTGGTGGAACGCGATCTGAAGCTGGACGCCCTGCACCGCGATATCGAGAAGAAGGCGATCCGCCTGATCGCCCTGCGCCAGCCGGTCGCCAGCGACCTGCGCCGCACCCTGGGCGCCATGAAGATCGCCACCGATTTGGAGCGCACAGGCGACCTGGCCAAGAACATCGCCAAGCGCGCGCTGATCCTGGCCGAAGCCCAGCCGATGCAGCCCCTGACCCGTTCGATCGAGCGGATGGGACGGCTGGTCTCGACCCGCCTGCGCGATGTGCTGGACGCCTATACGGCCTCGGAACTCGATCGCGCTGTCGCCGTCTGGCAGACCGACGACGAGGTCGACGAGCACTACAACGCCCTGTTCCGCGAACTGCTGACCTACATGATGGGCGATCCGCGCACGATCGGCGCCTGCACCCATCTGCTGTTCATGGCCAAGAACCTGGAGCGGATCGGCGACCACGCGACCAATATCGCCGAAACCGTCCACTACGAGATCACGGGCGAAGACATCGTGGGCGAACGCCCGCGCGCCCAGCCTACGGCTGAAGATTCCGATCCGACGCCCAACCTTTCGACGCACTGACCCGAGACCGGAGACCCGACGTGCAGCCCTATATCCTTGTGATGGAAGACGAGGACGCGCTGGCGACCCTTCTTCAGTACAATCTCGAAAAGGAAGGCTACGACGTCGCCGTCGCCGCCGACGGCGAGGAGGGCATGCTCCAGATCGACGAGCGTCTGCCCGATCTGGTGTTGCTGGACTGGATGCTGCCCAAGCTGTCGGGCATCGAGGTCTGCCGTCGCATTCGCGGCAAGGCCGAGACCCGCAACCTGCCGATCATCATGTTGACGGCGCGCGGCGAGGAGAGCGACCGGGTTCGCGGTCTGGACACCGGCGCGGACGACTATCTGACCAAGCCCTTTTCGATGGTCGAACTGATCGCGCGCATCCGCGCCGTCCTGCGCCGCATTCGTCCGGGCCTGGCCGACGACCGTTTGAACCACGGCGACATCGTCGTGGATCGCGTCTCGCACCGGGTGAAGCGCAACGGCAAGGAGGTCCATCTGGGCCCGACCGAGTTCCGCCTTCTGGACCACTTCATGCAGCACCCCGGACGGGTGTTCAGCCGTGAGCAGCTGCTGGACGCGGTCTGGGGCTCGGACGTCTATGTCGAGGCGCGCACCGTCGATGTGCACGTCGGGCGCCTGCGCAAGGCCCTGGCCATCGCCGACGAAAGCGCCAATCCCATCCGCACGGTCCGCTCGGCGGGCTATTCGCTGGATCTGGAAGGCTAAAAGAAGAAGGGCGGCTCTCGGAGCCGCCCTTTGCAATTCAGATTTGCTCTGCGACGACCTCGTCGGGGTCCAGCGCATAGACCGTGGCGCAGTATTCGCAGGTGACGCGGATCTTGCCGTCGTCCTCCAACATGTCGGCGCGCTCGGCGGGATCGAACGAGGCCAGGACCGAGGCGATCCGTTCGCGCGAGCAACGGCAAACGGCCGTCAGTTCTCGCGCACCCTCCAGCCGCACGCCGTCTTCGTGGAACAGGCGGAACAGCAGCGTCTCGGGCGAGATCGTCGGATCGACCAGCTCGTCATCGCCCAGCGTGCCGAACAGGGCCCGCGTGCGGTCCCAGACCTCTTCGGTCGAACCACGCGCCTCGTCGCCGGCGATGATCTGGATCATCGCCCCGCCGGCGCGCCATTGCGATCCGGCCTCGGTCTGAACCTGGCCGACGGCCAGACGCACCTTGGTCGGCACCTGTTCCGACTGCTGGAAATAGTGTTCGGCCGCCAGCGACAGGCTCTCGCCTTCGATCGGCGTGATCCCTTGGGTGCGCTCGAAGTCCGGGCCGCGATCCAGCGTCATGATGAAGACGCCCTGGCCCAGCAGCGAGCGGGCGCCAGGACGTGCGAAGCCCTGCGACGCCTCGGCCACCTCGGCCTCGTCGTAGCGACAATAGCCGCGCAGCGACCCGTCGGTGCCGTAGTCGGCGACGACATAGCGCACGGGGCCGTCGCCCTGAGCCTGGACCAGCAGGCGACCCTCGAACTTCAGGCTGGAGCCGATCAGGGCGGCCAAAGCGCAGGCCTCGCCCAACAGGGCGGCGACCGGCTCGGGATAGGCGTGGGCGGCCAGGATTTTGTCGATGGTCGCGCCCAGGCGAACCAGGCGACCACGCACGGGCCAGCCTTCAATCTGGAAGGCGGCGGCCAGATCGTCGGAAACGGGAATGTTGGACGCGTGATCGGTCACGGCGAGGTCCTTTGGGGCGTCATTTCGGGATCGCGGCTATGTAGGCGCCCGCGGGCGGCTTGATAAGGGGGCTAATCCGCGGGGTCTGGGGGAGGGCGACGGAACCGATTTCGGCGCGGATCGCTCTTTTGGCTCAAGCGGAGCCGTCGCTCCGTTCATGACGCCAATAACTGAAGAGGTTCCGCCGATGATCCGCGACATCGATCCGATCGAAGAGATTCGCAAACACCCCGGCATCACCGCCGGCAGCCTCCTCGCAGTCGCGCTCGGCGCTGTCGCCGTCGTCTATCTGACGCAACGCAGCGGCCCCACCCGTTACCAGCGCATCAAGTCGCGTATCGACCCGCGCGGCTGGGTCGATACGTCCGAACTCCGCGACCGTTTCCATGACGCCGTGGACGCCTTCCGCCACCGCGCCGAGGATGTCGGCGAACGCGCCGGCGCGCTTTCACGCGACGCCCGCCACCGCGCCGCAGACACCGCCTATGACGTGCGCGACCGCGCCGACGACTGGTTCCGTTCGGCCCGCAAGGACGGCAAGAAGGCGCTGAAGAAGCATGGCAAGACGGCGCGCCGCTATGCTGACGACGCCGGTCAATATGCGCGTGACCACGCCCGCGAAGGCGGCGCCCTTCTGGCGGTGGCGACCATCGCCGCCGCCGTCGGCGCAGCTGTTCTCGAAAGCCGTCGTCCCGACAGCCACGTGCGTCGCATCGCCCGCTTCTGATATTTTCGTGCCGCTCGTCCGGTGAAAATCGCGGCGGGCGGCAAACTTTTAGCGCATCTGCCC
>NZ_JAELUF010001095.1 GCF_016429195.1 Brevundimonas sp. ASV9 | reverse complement strand
CACCATTGCCGCCACCGTTGCCGGAGCCGCCACTGCCGCCCCCGTTGCCGGGGTTACCGGGGTTGCCCGGACCGCCATTGCCAACCCCGTTGCCGGGGTTGCCAGGGTTGCCCGGACCACCATTGCCGCCACCGTTGCCGGAGCCGCCACTGCCGCCCCCGTTGCCGGGATTGCCAGGGTTGCCGGGGTTGCCCGGACCGCCATTGCCACCACCGTTGCCGGAGCCGCCATTGCCACCCCCGTTGCCGG
>NZ_JAELUF010001094.1 GCF_016429195.1 Brevundimonas sp. ASV9 | reverse complement strand
CCCCCCCCCCCCCCCCCCCCCCCCCCCCCCCCCCCCCCCCCCCCCCCCCCCCCTTTTCAAGCAGAAGACGGCATACGCGATACGATTGCTGGTCTCGTGGGCTCGGAGATGTGTATAAGAGACAGGCGCTGGACTATGTGCTGAAGATCAAGAAGACGCCGATCGTCGTCAACGACAGCCGCGGCTTCTACACCTCGCGCTGCTTCTCCACCTTCCTGATGGAGGGCATGGCGATGCTGGAAGAGGGCTA
>NZ_JAELUF010000137.1 GCF_016429195.1 Brevundimonas sp. ASV9 | reverse complement strand
GGGCCTGGACAGTCCGCCGCCGATCCTGGGGATCGCGGGCTCGCAGGGATCGGGAAAATCCACACTGGCCAATGCCGTCGCCGAACGGTTCGGCGGGGCGAGCCTGTCGCTGGACGACGTCTATCTGACGAAGGCGGAGCGGGCGGCCATGGCGGCGCGGGCGCATCCGTTATTCGCCACGCGCGGGCCGCCGGGGACGCATGACCTGGGCCTTCTGAACCGTCTGCTGGATCGGTTGCAGGCGGCGGCGCCGGACGATCTGACGCCTCTGCCGCGTTTCGACAAGCTGGCCGACGACCGGGCGCCCGAGGCGGACTGGCCTGTCGTGAAGGGGCGGCCGCGGGTCATCGTGCTGGAGGGATGGTGCCTGGGCGCGACGCCGCAGGCCGAGGGGGACCTGGTTGCGCCGATCAACGCCCTGGAAGCCCGGCAGGACGTCGGGGCCGAATGGCGCAGGGCGGTCAATGATGCGCTGGGTCAGCCTCACGCCCGCCTGCGCGCGCGGCTGGACGCCCTGATCTTTCTGAAGGCGCCGGGGTTCGATGTCGTGCTGGACTGGCGCTGCGAGCAGGAGGCGGGGCTGAGGGGTCAGAACGTCGTATCGCGCGAGCGACGCGCGGCCCTGGCGGTCTTCATCCAGCATTACGAGCGCCTGAGCCGGCATATGATGTCGGGCGGCGTGGAGGCCGACATGATCGTCGCTCTGGACCGGAAACGCGGGGTTCGCAGCCTTGAAGGCGGGCTTGGCGCCTGAGCCGCATCTGTGCGTTATCGGACCATGAGCCTGTTTGGATCCAAGCCCGCCGTCGAGCCCGACCGCCGCATGGGCGCGCGCCGACCCGCAAACGCGCGCGGCGTCATCTGCGCGCCCGGCCTGGAGACGGCGTGTCTGATCGTCGATCTGTCGGACGCGGGGATGAAGCTGCGGCTGGACCGGGGCGGGGCCTTGCCGCGCGAGGTGGTCGTGGTCGATGTGGCCGCAGGCGTCGCCTATCCCGCCACCGTCGTCTGGCAGCGCGGGCAGGAGGCCGGGCTGAAACAGACCGGGGCCAAGTCGCTGAGAGGCCTGGCGCCGGCGAGGCTGATCCCCGCGCGCGACGCCTGGCTGAGGGCCGGCGGGCGCTGATTGACCGGCCTAGTCCGCCGTGTCGGCGGGCATGGAGCCGGCGTTGATGGCGATGCGGCCCACCAGCCCCTTGACGATCAGGTCCAGCGCCGATCCCTCGCGATAGTCGGCGGCGGCGACAAAGTTCACCCGGTCCTCCGAGATCAGGGAATAGACCTTCTTTTGATCCCGCTCGTTCGAGCGCGGATCATAGACGGCGATCGAGAAGCCGCCCTTGGTGTGCATCATCTTCATGGTCGGCACGTCGGTGTCGCCGTCGCCGATGAAGATCATCCGGTCGAAAGGCACGGCGCGCTCGTCGTCGGGGATGAAGTGGTTGATGCGTTCGTGCTCCCAGTGGTTCTTCACGCCCTTGTTGATGCGGAACAGATACTGGGTCTTGGTGGTGTAGTTGACGCCGACCGCCGGCCAGGCCGCTTCGCCCTTGTCGTCATAGACGTAGTGGGAGGCGAAGACATGGGTCAGGGCGGGGCGGATCGGCGTGCCGTCGATCATCTCCTCCAGCCCGGCGGAGATGATGTAATGCTCGATCTCCAGCCCGTATTTGGCCCCGAAGGCATTCATGCGGTCGAACCAGCTGAGATCCTTCAGCCCCTCGAACAGAGCCACCGCCTCGCCGTGCTGGCGCAGGGTCTCGCGCGTCACCGGGGCGCCGTTCTGACGCGCGTGGTGCAGCATCAGCTGCATGTACATCAGGATGCCGTCGCCGTCGGCGTCCTTGGTCAGGCGCTCAGCCTCTTCCCAGAAGGCGCCGATGCCCATGCCGACGGAGGGGATGAAGGACACCTCCTGCATATTGCCGCGCGCCAGGGTGCCGTCGAAATCATAGATCAGGGCGGTTTTCAGCAGCGTGGTCTTCGGTTCGGCCGTATCGGACATGGGGCGAGATCCTTGATGGAACCCGCCCTCTATATCAGCCCGCCGCGCCCGTCGATTGGCGCCGCTGGCCGAAGGTGGGCGCCGCCGCCTTCTGCTCGGCCCAGTAGTCGGCGCCCGTCGTCGGCTTGAACATGGTGCGGGGCGACCCGTTACGGGCCACCACGGCGAAAGTGTTGGTCGAGGCCTGATAGATCAGGGTGTCGCCATTGGGCCGTTTGACGGTCTCGGCGTCACGCGGAGGCTTTGTCGTGAAAGCCGTGACCTTCGTCAGATAATCCTCGGCCGAGCGCGCGCCGAAGTCTGCGCCGTTGCGGTCGTAGAGACGCGCGATCTTGGCGTCGACGGTTTCGCGCCGATTGGCGGTCAGGACGGACTTCTCCTGAGGCGTCGCAGCCTCTTCGCTTGCCGTCGGCATGGACGTCAGGGCGACGGGTTCGGCGCTCGCCGTCCGATCCCGCGTCTCGACCGCCGAACTGTTGTCGCAGGCACTCAGCCCCAGCAGACCGCACAGGACCAGCGCGGCCCCTCCCCTTGTCAGCGTTCTCATTCTTTCCTCCAGATACCCGCTGGACGCGACGAAAGCACAACTTTATTGTTCGCGCAATGTTCTCGTCTCGACGGCGTCACGCGCGGCGGCTAGACCGTGGGCATGGACAATCGCCCCCTTTCGAACCGCAAAATCCTGCTGATCGTGGGCGGCGGCATCGCGGCCTATAAGGCGCTGGAGCTGGTGCGGCTGATCGCCAAGGCGGGCGGGCAGACGCGGGTCATCCTGACCGAATCCGGGGCCGAATTCGTAACGCCCCTGTCGCTGGCGGCGCTGAGCGGCCATCCGGTGCGGTCGGGCCTGTTCCACCCGGACGACGAGACCAGCATGGGCCATATCGAGCTGTCGCGCTGGGCCGATCTGGTGGTGGTGGCGCCGGCGACGGCGGGGCTGATCGCCAAGGCGGCGAATGGTTTGGCCGACGACCTGGCCTCGACCACCCTGATCGCGACGGACAAGCAGGTGCTGCTGGCGCCGGCGATGAATGTGCGGATGTGGGAGCATCCGGCGGTCCAGGCCAATATGGAGCGGTTAAAGGCCTTTCCGGGCTTCCATGGCGTGGCGGTGGTGGGGCCGGATGACGGAGAGATGGCCTGCGGTGAATATGGGCCGGGTCGGATGGCAGAGCCCGCCGCGATCCTGGAGGCCATTGCGGGCCTGCTGGCAGGCGCGGCCGGACGACCGCTTAAGGGACGCAAGGCCGTGGTCACCGCCGGGCCGACGTTCGAACCGATCGACCCGGTGCGGGGCCTGACCAATCGCTCAAGCGGCAAACAGGGCTACGCCATAGCCGCCGCTTTGGCCGAACTGGGGGCCGAGGTGACGTTGGTGTCGGGGCCGACGGCGCTGGCGGCGCCGACCGGCGTGACGCGGATCGATGTGGAGAGCGCGCTGGAGATGCAGGCAGCGACGCAGAGCGCCCTTCCCGCCGACATCGCCGTGCTGTCGGCGGCCGTCGCCGACTGGCGCGTGGACACCATCGCCGGCGGCAAGATCAAGAAGGGACCCGGCGGCCCGCCGACCCTGGCCCTGATCGAAAACCCCGACATCCTGGCCGGCGTCGCCGCGCCCGGTCCGAACCGCCCGGCCCTGGTCATCGGCTTCGCCGCCGAAACGACGGATCTGGAAGCCAATGCGCGCGCCAAGCTGTCGCGAAAGGGCTGCGACTGGATCTTGGGCAACGACGTGTCCGACGACGTGTTCGGATCGGACGGCAACGCCGTGCTGCTGGTCACCGCCGATCGGACCGAGACCTGGCCGCGCCAGTCCAAGACCGCCATCGCCCGGGCCGTCGCCGTCCGCATCGCCGATCATTTCAAGGTCCCCGAATGACCCAGACCCCGATCCAGATCCTGCGCCTGCCGCATTCCGAAGGCCTTCCCCTCCCCGCCTATGAGACGGCCGGGTCGGCGGGCATGGACCTGCGCGCCGCCGTGCCCGAGGATCAGCCGATGACCCTGGCCCCGGGTCAGCGGGCCCTGGTGCCCACGGGGCTGAAGATCGCCCTGCCGCTGGGATATGAGGCCCAGGTGCGGGCGCGCTCTGGCCTCGCTTTGAAACACGGCATCATCTGCCCGAATGCGCCGGGCACGATCGACAGCGACTATCGCGGCGAGTGCGGCGTGATCCTGGCCAACATCGGCGTCGAGCCCTTCGTCATCCGCCGCGGCGAACGCATCGCCCAGCTGGTGATCGCCCGGCATGAGCGCGCGGAATGGATCGAGGTCGAGACTCTGGACGACACCGCACGCGGGACGGGCGGTTTCGGATCGACGGGGCGCTGACGCCCTAAACCAGCGGCGCGGTCGGCTGGATGAGGCTGGCCTTGCGGCGGATATGTTCGCGCCAGGCGGTGTAGAGGCCGCTGCTGGCGATCAGGGCGGCGCCGGCCAGGGTGGTGAGGGTGGGCGTCGTGGACATCAGCCACCAGCCGAAGACGATGGCGCCGACGATCTGGAGATAGTCGAAGGGCGCGACCACGGCGACCGGGGCCTTTTGCAGCGAGGCGGTCATGAAC
>NZ_JAELUF010001093.1 GCF_016429195.1 Brevundimonas sp. ASV9 | reverse complement strand
CCCCCCCCCCCCCCCCCCCCCCCCCCCCCCCCCCCCCCCCCCCCCCCCCCCCCTTTTCAAGCAGAAGACGGCATACGCGATACGATTGCTGGTCTCGTGGGCTCGGAGATGTGTATAAGAGACAGGTTCGGCGCCGGTCGAGAGCGTCGCCGGCGCCGATGCGCCCAAGACGGCCTTCGTGTCCGAGGAGATGGTTAAGTCGGACCGGCCCGAACTGGGCGCCGCCAAGATCATCGTCTCGGGCGGTCGCG
>NZ_JAELUF010000136.1 GCF_016429195.1 Brevundimonas sp. ASV9 | reverse complement strand
GGTCCAGACCCATGCGGCGCCGCCCGAGACAGCGGCCCGCCCGGTGCGGTTTCTGGACCGTCTGCCGACCAAGCTGAAAGGCGCGACGATCCGGGCGGTGCAGGCCGAGGACCATTATCTGCGCATCCACACCGACCGGGGATCGGACCTGATCCTGATGCGGCTGTCGGACGCGGTGGAGGAACTGGAGGGGCTGGAGGGCGCCCAGACGCACCGCAGCTGGTGGGTGGCGCGCGAGGCGGTGCGCGCCGTCGAACGCGGCGACGGCCGCGCGACCCTGACGCTGGACGGCGGCCTGTCGGCGCCGGTCAGCCGCCGCTACGCCCGGATGCTGCGCGACGCCGAATGGTGGTAGTCGATCAGGGCGCGGGCTGGGTGGTCAGCATCGACGCGGGCGCCGCGCAGCCGGTCAGCTCGTCGTCGCCGATCTCGACCTTGGCCGTCAGCGGATAGGTGCGGTCGCTCATGCCGTCCGAACATTCGGTGGCGATCAGCACGACGTTCAGCGCCTTGTTCAGATTGGTCGAGCTGGCGAATGTCGCGACCGTGCCCTGGACCGTCGCGCCATGGTTCGGCGCGCGCTGGGTCGGCTGATCGACGCGGGTGTAGATCAGGGCGTCCGGCGTGATCTCCACGCCCCAGAAGGGTTCGGTCCCCAGAGCCCGCACCGGCTGACCCAGATCGACGTCGCCCAGGGTGACGGCGGCCTGGGGCTGCGGCGCCGGCTTGGGCTTGGAATCCTCGCGGTCGTAACAGGCGCCGAGTGAGAGGCCGGCGAGGGCGATGGCGAACGAGGCGGCGGCGAGCGGAATGAGGCGCATGACGGCTCCTTTTGGTTCGGGCGCAGGTGAGGTCCCCGCCGCCCTCGGTCAAGGGGCGCGGCTGGGTTATGCTGGTCCCATGTCGATTCGCCCCACCGCATTCGAGTTCTTCGCCGGGGGCGGCCTGGCAGGGTTGGGACTGTCCGCCGCCGGCATCGACACCGTCTTCGCCAACGACATGGACGGGACCAAGGCGCGCGCCTTTAAAGCCAATCATCCACATACCCCGTTTCGTCAGGGCGATGTCTGGAGCCTGACCGTCGACGATCTGCCGGGACGGCCGGACATGGCCTGGGCCTCGTCGCCCTGTCAGGACGTCAGTCTGGCGGGCGCGCGCGGCGGGCTGGAGGCCGGGCGGTCGGGCGCATTTTGGGGCTTTTGGCGGTTGATGCAGGGGCTGACGGCCGAGGGGCGCAGCCCGCGCGTGATCGTGCTGGAGAACGTCATCGGCCTGCTGACTTCCGGGCCAAGGACCGAAGTGGGGCGGGATTTCGCGGCCGTCTGCACGGCGATGGTCGAGGCGGGCTATACGGTCGGCGCGCTGGAGATGGACGCCGCCCACTGGCTCCCCCAGTCGCGGCCGCGCCTCTTCGTCGTTGCCATTCAGGGCGAGGCGCCGCGCGCGGCCGATCCGACCCAGCCCTTCCATTCACCCCGTCTCATCGCCGCCCACGCGCGCCTACCCGAGGTGGTGAAGGCGGCCTGGGCTTGGTGGTCGCTGCCTGCGCCGTCGCAGCGCAATCCGGACCTGGCGGCCATTCTGGAGCCGGACGACGCCGTCAACTGGCTGGACGATGCGGACGCCATCCTGGCCTTGGCCGCGCCGCTGCACCGCGCCCGGATCGCGTCGGCCCTGGCGTCGGGCCAGCGTTGCGTCGGCGCCGCCTATCGCCGGGTGCGGACCGAGAACGGCCACAAGGTCCAGCGTCTGGAAATCCGGTTCGATGGCTTGGCCGGATGCCTGAGGACGCCGGCCGGCGGCTCGTCGCGTCAATATGTGGTGGTGTGCGATCGGGGCTTGGCGCGGGTTCGGCGGCTGACCGGGCGCGAGGCCGCGCGGCTGATGGGCGTGTCTGACGACTATCGCCTGCCGTCGAGCGAAAGCGCGGCGCTGAAGCTGATGGGCGATGCGGTCGCCGTGCCGGTGGTCAGGGCGCTGGCCGAAGGGCTGCTGCTGCCGGCGCTGATGGATCGACGCGCCGCCGCCTGACGCCGTCAATCATCGCCAAGATAAAAACACCCCCCGGGGTATCGCCCGAGGGGTGGGAAACTTGCGGTCGTTAGCGCTGGACCCACTGGCCCTGGGCGTTGCGGTACCATTGGCCCGAGGAGATGCGGGGCAGCAGTTGGGCCTCGAACATCCGGGCCCCGGCGACATCCGCCGAAGTGCCCGCGTCGGCGGCGCTGCGGGCGTACGCGGCGCGGCGGCCGGAGTTGGTTGCGTCGACGGCGGCGCGCAGGCTGGCGTCCGAGGTCGGGGTGCGGAAGCCCAGGTAACCGTCGGCCTGCTCACCCACGGTGCCAGCGGCCTTGGCCTGGTCGATCTGCGCCTTCTGGGCGCTGGTCTGGGCGATGGCGGCGCCCGCGACGCCCAGAGCCGCAACGGCGGCGCCGATGACGAAGAGTTTGCGGAAGGTCATGTCAGCCTGTCCCTTTCAGAGAGAAGCGGGAAATCAGAAGAGGTTGGGGTTCTGCTGCAACAGCTGTTGCAGCTCCTGGTCCAGCCGAACGCGCACGTCGGCGTCCAGCTTGGCGTAGATCTGGATCGGCGCGACCTCAAGACGGATGGTCGGGGCGCAGGCCGCGAGGGCGACGACGACGGCTCCGAAACCGAGGCCGGCCAGTTGGCGCTTGTGGATCATGACGTGGGCTCCGGTTCGGCCGAGGGTGATGTCTCTAATAGCACGCCGTCCAATGAACGCGCGCTGAATGGTGAAGTTCAATCGGCAGGCGTCGGGACGGGCGCGGGCGTCGCATCCTGCTGACCCTGACGAGCGCGATTGACGGCCAGCAGATCCGAGATCAGCTGGTTGGCGTTCAGGGTCGTGTCCAGCGTCAGATCGATCTGGGTGTTCGACGGCAACGGCAGTTTGCGGTTCAGGAACTGGCGGCTGATCAGTTCGCCGATCGTCAGGCGAAGCTCCTGGCGTTTGGGCGGATCGTGGCGGCCGCGAATGTGGAACAGGACCGCCAGACGCCCGCCGTCCAGGCTGTTCACATCGGCGCTGAGCTGGTCGAAGGACAGGTTCTCCATCGCCTGATAGGCCAGGTCCTCGACGACGTTTTCCGACACCTCGCCGCCCCCGCCGCTGGCGGCGACATCGGTCAGGACGTCCCGCTTTATCGACAGGCGGCCCGGCTGGACCGCCTCCAGCTTGCCGGCGGTGATCTTGAGCCCGCGCTTGGGGTCCATGATGAAGGGCAGGCGGCCCGAGACGACGGCGTCCAGCTGAACCTTGTCGTCAAAGCCGGTGTCGGCGACAATATCGCCCAGCTGCACCCGATCCAGCACGATCACGCCGCTGTAGGGCTGGGTCGCGTCCAGCGGGACGGTGAAGGGCTCGACCGAGACGGTCCCGCCGCCGGCGATGACCTGGGCGCCGTCGATCAGCACCCCGGCCTCATTGATCGAGAAAGTCACATCCAGCGCCGTGACGGCCGTGCCGACGGCCAGGCTGTCGGCCGTCAGCTTCTGGTTCGGGGAGGTGATCAGGGGCGTCAGGCTGCTGAAGACGATGTCGCCGCGCAGGCCCTTCACGGCCCCGACCGGACTGACGAAATCCAGGCCCGGCGTGACCAGATGGCCGCTGGAGGTTGGTTCGGCGTCCTTGGTCCAGTCGAAACGCCCGTCGAAGCTCACGGCGCCCTCGACCGGCGACTGCAAGAAGTCCGCGGCGAGCGGGCTGAGCATCGCCGGCTGAAGCCCATGCTCGGCGAAGGTCACGTTCGGGGCGGTGATGACGATGCCGCCCGATCCGGTGCGGCCATCGTGCGCCAGGGTCAGGCGGCCGAGACCATAGGCGGCGGCCGCGCCCGTGCCCTTCAGATCGAATGCGCCGCTCCAACGTTCGTTGGCTAGCGTCGCAGATCCTGTGGCGGAAAGCGGTTCGAACCGTTCCGGCGTCAGGGCGTCGATGACGCGGGCGGCGGCCACATTGGCGGTCAAACCGATTCCCGCCTTGGTCCCATCGACGGTGACACGGCCCGAGGCGTCGGCGAACCGCATGCCGAGGAATGGCGCCTGGGCCGAGACTTGGGCGAAACCGCCCGCGACGCGCCAGACGCCGTCCTTCGACGTCAACAGCGGACCGCCCTGGGGACACAGCTTGCCGGCGACCTGATGGACGTCGTTCTCGTCCAGCTCCAGCCGCTCGACGGTCAGGTCGACGCAGTCCGACGTCGCATAGGTCAGCCGGCCGGCGTTCATAGCCAGGACGCCGCGCGTCCGGGCGTCGATGCCGCGCGCCAGATCGAAATCCAGTCGGGCGCGACCGTCCAGCGTCGCTTCGAACCCGCCTTCGGTCAGGCGCCAGTTCGGGATCGCGACGGACATTTCCGGCAGGCCCTTGCCGCGCGTTGCGGTCAGGGTCAGCGCCCCGCCGCCCAGCCGCCCCGGCTCGGCCTGATAGGCGCCGCCCTGACCTTGAGCCACCGTCAGGACGCCGCCGTTGGCGGGCGTCAGGGTGACAGGACGCGACAGGGATACAGTCGTGCCGGCCGCGCCCGTGGCGAAGCGGATGGCGGGCGCGTTAAGGGCGAAGCGTCCCAGCGCGCGCTTCATCTCGGCCAGCTCGGTGATGTCGTCCGGGCCGACGGCGCCGAACAGGGGCCAGGCCCCGTCCGCGGCGCGAAGCGATCCGTTCGCCGCGATCTGAACCCCGCCGTCGCTGACCACGTCCAGATCCAGGTCGGCGCGGCCGCGCTTCAGCGCCAGGTCGCCGAAACCGAAACGGTCGAAGGTCGCGCTCAATGGGCCTGTCGCCTCGAAGGCCGCATCCTTGCCGCCCAAGGCCAGGTCGCGCGACGTCAACGACAATCCGCCGATCGTCGTCTGACCCGTCCGTCCCGAACCGGCGGTCAGGGCCAGCGGCCCCTGCATGCGCCAGCGCACGGCGTCGTCGCGCGACACCGTCAGCTTGCCCCGCGTCGCCGTAGCGGCGACATCGGCGATGCGCAGGTCC
>NZ_JAELUF010001092.1 GCF_016429195.1 Brevundimonas sp. ASV9 | reverse complement strand
CCCCCCCCCCCCCCCCCCCCCCCCCCCCCCCCCCCCCCCCCCCCCCCCCCCCCCTTTTCAAGCAGAAGACGGCATACGCGATACGATTGCTGGTCTCGTGGGCTCGGAGATGTGTATAAGAGACAGCTTCAGCTCAGCGGCCTGCACTTCGGCATCGCCGAGGGCGCGCTGACGGCCCTGACCGACAAGCCCCGGTTCGAACCGTTGGATTGAGCGGCGAACCGTGCCACACCCGGCGCGTTGCAACGGAC
>NZ_JAELUF010000135.1 GCF_016429195.1 Brevundimonas sp. ASV9 | reverse complement strand
CGTCGGCAACCCGACGGCCAAGGACTACGCTGTGGGTCAGAACACGGACTCGGCGACCCCGCTGGCCTGGACCCACGCGGAATATCTGAAGCTGCTGCGGTCGCTCGCCGACGGCAAGGTCTGGGACAGCTACGCCCCCGTCCACGACCGCTACGCCCGCTGATACGAAAACGGCCCCGGAGATTGCTCTCCGGGGCCGTTGTTATTGAGTCTAGCCGGATCAGAAGGCGAACTTGACGCCCGCGACCACCCGGTCTTCAGCACCGGGAACGCCCTTGATGTCTGTGTCGTGATAGCGGACGTCGAAGCCGATGGCCGGATCGATGGCGTAGGTTACGCCAACGTTCCATGTCGCATAATCGTCACTGACGTCCAGAAATTGCTGACCTACCGCCCCGGAAATCGTTACCTTTTCGATCGGCGAAAACGCGCCGTTCAGTTCGACGTACGTCGCCGCTTCATCGACGCCGAAGAAATCCGGTGAGTAATAGACCGCCGCCCCGAACGTAGCCGGACCGATGGCGCGCGAGGCCGCCGCTTTGAACTCAACGTAGTTGTAATCTGCATCGTCAGGCTCCTTCGGATAAAGGTAGCCGATCACCCCGAAATCAAGCGCGTAGCCGGCGGCCTCGGTGCGGTACCCGCCGTAAACATCGACCTCCGCGCCCGTGTCGTCACCGAAATCGACGGTGGACGCCCAAGCCCCGGCATAGAAGGAACCATAGGTGGCGTCTACGCCGCCCTGGATTGCAGCATTCTCGCTCGTCTGGCTAAAACCACGGAATACGTAGTCGCTGACCAAGCCGACGTTTGCCGACAGCTTGAGTTCCTCAGCGGACGCCGGAGCGGCCAGACAGATCAGGCCTGTGGCGAGAGCGGCCGCCGCCGTGCGGATCATGGAATTCGTCATAGTCTATCCCCTTGTTGGACTTGATCTCTTCAGGTCGAAACCGGGCGCGGGTTTGGGAGCCGCGCCCGATCTCAGCTCAGTGTTCCAGCGCCTCGCCATGCAGCGAGGTGTCCAGACCGGCGGCTTCTTCCGCTTCGCTCACGCGCAGGCCCGTGGTGAACTTGCAGATGAACAGGATGATCAGGGTGCCGACGGCGCTGTAGACGATGGTCCACAGCAGGCCCAGGGCCTGGGCGCCGACGTTGGCGCCTTCCGACAGGCTGTTGATCGCGGTCGTGGCGAACACGCCGGTCAGCAGGGCGCCGATCAGGCCGCCCGCGCCGTGGATGCCGAAGGCGTCCAGGCTGTCGTCGTAGCGCAGCAGCTTCTTGATCCACACCGACGAGGCGTAGCAGGCCGGACCGGCGATCAGGCCGATGATGACCGCGCCCTTGGGGTCGACGAAGCCGGCCGCCGGGGTGATGGCGACCAGACCGGCGACGACGCCCGACAGCATGCCGATCAGCGAAACCTTCTTCTTCTCGATATATTCGACGACCTTCCAGGTCAGGGCGGCGGCGGCGGCGGCCAGGATGGTGTTCAGCAGCGCCACGCCCATCAGATCGTTGGCGGCGCCCGCCGAACCGGCGTTGAAGCCGATCCAGCCGACCAGCAGCAGCGAGGCGCCGATCATGGTCAGGACGGGGTTGTGGGCGGTGATTGCCTCTGTGCCATAACCCTT
The DNA here is from genome assembly GCF_016429195.1 of Brevundimonas sp. ASV9. Lineage (GTDB taxonomy): Bacteria > Pseudomonadota > Alphaproteobacteria > Caulobacterales > Caulobacteraceae > Brevundimonas. Next base: position 3,763 of record NZ_JAELUF010000135.1, on the reverse strand, counting down.
ACGGCGACCCAGGAAGATGGCGCAGACCAGGCCCGCGACGCCAGAGTTGACGTGAACGACGGCGCCGCCCGCGAAATCCAGCACGCCCGCCGAACCCAGGAAACCGCCGCCCCAGACCCAGTGGCAGATCGGCGCATAGACCAGCAGCGACCACAGGGCGGTGAACAGCAACAGCGCCGAATATTTGAACCGCTCGGCGAAGGCGCCGGTAATCAGCGCCGGGGTGATGATGGCGAAGGTCATCTGGAAAGAGATGAACAGGAATTCGGGAATGCCCGGCAGCAGGGCGTTGGCGGTCTTCAGCGACACGCCGTTCAGGAACAGCATGTCCAGGCTGCCGATGAAGGGCTGAAGGCCGGCGCTCTCGTTCTTGCCGAAGGCCAGGCTATAGCCCGCGATGAACCATACCAGGGACACCACGGCGAAGACGCCGACGGACTGGGTGATGGTGGCGATGACGTTCTTCTTGCGCACCATGCCGCCATAGAACAGCGCCAGACCGGGGAGGGTCATCAGCAGAACCAGGGCGGTCGAGGTGCCGAGCCATGAGGCGCCGGCGCTGTCCAGCTCAAGCGCAGCCTGGTGGCCGAGCAAGGCGGGCGCGGCGTCCTGCGCATTGGCCGCGCCGGCCGCCATCAGACAGAGTGTGGGAAGAAGGAGCGCAGCCGCTCCCGTAAGTCGTTTCGTGGTCTGCGACATGAGCTAGTACCCCCTATGCAATTTCGCAGTTGCGAAGATTTTACCGCATTTGCGATAGGCGCAAGGGGCTAGACCGTGAACGGCGCAACTTTCTTGCAACGGTCACGAAGAAAAAGATCAGGGCCGCACGATCCTTCGATCGTGCGGCCCCTTATCGGATTCGCCATGCCGAAAAATCCAAGCTCAGCGTCAGAATTTTCAGCGTCAGTTCAAGCCGTCAGGCCCAGTGCATCTGCACCCGGTGCGCGGCCGCCCAGTGGATGGCGCGGATGGCGTCGATGACGGCTTCGGTCGCCGCTCGCGTACCCAGCGCGCCGCCCAGATCGGCCGTCACGGCGCCGGCCGCCAGAACGGCGGCGACGGCGGCCTCGATGGAATCGGCCTCGTCCTCCAGCTTCAGGCTGTGACGCAGCAGCAGGGCCGCCGACAGGATGGTGCCGACTGGATTGGCCAGATCCTGACCGGCGATGTCCGGCGCCGAGCCGTGGATCGGCTCGAACAGGCCCGGCCCGCCCGCGCCCAGCGACGCCGACGGCAACAGGCCGATGGAGCCGCCCAGCACCGAAATCTCGTCCGACAGGATGTCGCCGAACATGTTTTCGGTCAGGATGACATCGTAGTCGCGCGGCTTGCGGATCAGGTGCATGGCCATGGAGTCCACCAGGGCGTGCTCCAGCGTGATGTCGGGGAACTCCTCGGCATGGATGCGGGTCACGACCTCGCGCCACAGACGGCTGGTCTCCATGACGTTGGCCTTGTCGACCGAGGTCACCTTGCCACGACGCTGTTGGGCGGTCTGGAAGGCGGCGCGGGTCACCCGCTCGATCTCCGGCACGGTGTATTCGCACAGGTCGGTGGCGCGATCGGCGGTGCGGGTCTTCTCGCCGAAGTAGACGCCGCCGGTCAGTTCGCGGAAGACGATCAGGTCGACGCCCTCGACGATCTCCTTCTTCAGCGGCGAGCGGTGCGCCAGCACCGGCGACACCTGCAACGGCCGCAGATTGGCGAACAGGCCCATCGCCTTGCGGATCGCCAGCAGCCCCTGTTCCGGACGCGCCTTGCCGCCATCCCATTTCGGCCCGCCGACGGCGCCCAGCAGCACAGCGTCGGAAGCGACGCAGGCGGCGCGCGTGGCCTCCGGCAAGGGCTCGCCCGTTTCGTCGATGGCCGCGCCGCCGATCAGATGCTCGGCGAACTCGAAATGATGACCATAGAAGTCGCCGATGACCCGCAGGACATCGCGCGCGGCCCGTGTGACCTCCGGTCCGACGCCATCGCCGGGCAGCAGGACGATGTTGTAGGTCTTGGTGGCGGCGGTGCTCATCTTACGGTCTCTTTCGATCGCTCGTAGGCTTCGATTTCAGGCATGTTTGCTTGCAGCCAGCCCAGGGTGTCCACCCCGTCCAGCAGGCACTGGCGGGCGAAGGATTCGACCCCGAACGGCACGGGTTCGGCATTGCCGCGCTGGATCTGATTGGCCTGGAGGTCGATCGTGACCGGCTGGTCCGGCTGCGACGCCAGATCGTCCCAAACCGCCTGGCTGACGACGATGGGCAGCAGGCCGTTTTTCAGCGCATTCGATGTAAAAATGTCAGCGATTTCGGTCGAAATCACCGCCCGGAACCCATAGTCCAGCAGCGCCCAAGGGGCATGTTCGCGCGACGAACCGCAGGCGAAGTTCCGGCCCGCCAGTAGGATGCGATGCTCGCTCGGGTCGATCCGGTTCAGGATGGCCTCGGGTTTTTCCGCGCCGTCGTCCTCGTAACGCCAGTCATAGAAGGCGGCCTTGCCCAGCCCCTCGCGCGTGGTCGTGGTCAGGAACCGCGCCGGAATGATCTGGTCGGTGTCGATATTGGCCTGGCTCAGGGTCACGGTCTTGGAGGTCAGCACCTGGAAGGGTTCAGACATGCTCGACCTCCTTCAGATAGACGCGCGGATCGGTCAGCACACCGGCGACCGCCGTCGCCGCCGCCGTCGCCGGGCTGGCCAGGATGGTGCGGGCGTCCTTGCCCTGACGCCCTTCGAAATTGCGGTTCGATGTGGATACGGCCAGTTGGCCCGGCGCGACGAAATCGCCGTTCATGGCGATGCACATCGAACAGCCGGGAATGCGCCATTCGGCCCCGGCGGCGATGAAGACTTGGTCCAGGCCTTCCGCCTCTGCGTCGCGACGCACGGCCTCGGACCCTGGCACCACCAGCATGCGCAGACCCGGCTTGACCTTGCGGCCGCGCAGCACCTCGGCGGCGGCGCGCAGATCGGGCAGGCGCCCGTTGGTGCAGGAGCCGATGAAGACCACATCCACCGGCTGGCTGGTCGTCGCCTCCCCGGCCGTGAAACCCATATAGGCGATGGCCTTGCGGTCACTTTCCGACTGCGGCTGCGGCACGGGCGAGCCGATCGGCGCGCCCGCATCCGGCGTCGTGCCCCAGGTCGCCATGGGTCGGATGGCGGCGCCGTCGAGGGTCACCTCCTTGTCGAAGACCGCGCCTGCGTCCGTCGCCAGTTTCAGCCATTCGGCGCTCGCCGCCTTATAGTCTGCTGGCACGTGCTTGCGACCGCGCAGCCAGTCGATGGTCGTCTGGTCCGGGGCGATCATGCCGGCCCGCGCGCCGGCTTCGATGGACATGTTGCACAGGGTCATCCGCCCTTCCATGTCCAGCGAACGCACCGCCTCGCCCGCGTATTCGATGACATAGCCGGTGCCGCCGCCAAAGCCGATGGCGGCGATGACGGCCAGCGCCACATCCTTGCCCGAAACGCCCGGCTGCAGTTCGCCGGTCACGGTCACCCGCATGGCCTTGGCCTTGCGTTGCAGCAGACACTGGGTCGCCAGCACATGGCCGACCTCGGACGTGCCGATGCCGAAGGCCAGAGCCCCGAACGCGCCGTGCGTCGCCGTATGGCTGTCGCCGCAGACCACCGTCATGCCCGGCTGGGTCAGACCCAGTTCCGGCCCCATCACATGGACCACGCCGCGATCGTCCGAATCCCACCCCGCCAGCGGCACGCCGTGGGCGGCGCAGTTCCGCTCCAGAGTATGGACCTGAGCCTCGGCCTGGGC
>NZ_JAELUF010001091.1 GCF_016429195.1 Brevundimonas sp. ASV9 | reverse complement strand
ATCGTCCGCCCCGAAGCGATCGATCATCCACGTCGCCATGTTGTGGATCGAGATGAAGGCCGCCGTCGCCACGTCGCCGCGCGACAACTCCTCGAAGATCACCGCCGCCTCGACCCGGCCCAGGGCCTGTCTCTTATACACATCTCCGAGCCCACGAGACCAGCAATCGTATCGCGTATGCCGTCTTCTGCTTGAAAAGGGGGGGGGGGGGGGGGGGGGGGGGGGGGGGGGGGGGGGGGGGGGGGGGGGGG
>NZ_JAELUF010001090.1 GCF_016429195.1 Brevundimonas sp. ASV9 | reverse complement strand
CCCCCCCCCCCCCCCCCCCCCCCCCCCCCCCCCCCCCCCCCCCCCCCCCCCCCTTTTCAAGCAGAAGACGGCATACGCGATACGATTGCTGGTCTCGTGGGCTCGGAGATGTGTATAAGAGACAGGGCCAGGACCGGGGCCGCCAGACGCACCACGGCCTGGGGGTCTTCCAGGCGGACGGCGGCTGTCGCATCCGCGACGATGAAGTCGGCGTGGGTGCGCGACGGTTCGGTCAGGCGTTCGTGACCCGG
>NZ_JAELUF010001089.1 GCF_016429195.1 Brevundimonas sp. ASV9 | reverse complement strand
CCCCCCCCCCCCCCCCCCCCCCCCCCCCCCCCCCCCCCCCCCCCCCCCCCTTTTTAATGATCCGGCGACCACCGAGATCTACACTGTGATGTATTCGTCGGCAGCGTCAGATGTGTATAAGAGACAGGGCCAGTTCCGTGCGGTCGGAGAAGTGCCGATACAGGGTGCCGCGCCCCACCCCGGCCCGTTCGGCGATCAGATCCAGGGGCGCATCCAACCCTTGGCTGGCGAAGACCGCGCGCGCGGCCTCC
>NZ_JAELUF010001088.1 GCF_016429195.1 Brevundimonas sp. ASV9 | reverse complement strand
CCCCCCCCCCCCCCCCCCCCCCCCCCCCCCCCCCCCCCCCCCCCCCCCCCCCCTTTTCAAGCAGAAGACGGCATACGCGATACGATTGCTGGTCTCGTGGGCTCGGAGATGTGTATAAGAGACAGGTGCTGGAGCGGGACGGCAACGCCGTGGTCCATGCCGCCAGCGGCGGCGAGGCCATCGATCGGATGACGCGTGGCGGCGGGGCCGACCTGATCCTGCTGGACATGGTCATGCCCGAGATGTCGGGGC
>NZ_JAELUF010001087.1 GCF_016429195.1 Brevundimonas sp. ASV9 | reverse complement strand
CCCCCCCCCCCCCCCCCCCCCCCCCCCCCCCCCCCCCCCCCCCCCCCCCCCCCCTTTTCAAGCAGAAGACGGCATACGCGATACGATTGCTGGTCTCGTGGGCTCGGAGATGTGTATAAGAGACAGCATCTGATGTGATCCGGTCGCGGAGTGCAAACCGCAAACGGCGTTCAGGCCGCGACGATCAGCCCCATGTTCGCCCGCATCGTCACCCCCAGGGGCCGCGCGGCTCGTTCGGAGTGGTCGGGACGC
>NZ_JAELUF010000134.1 GCF_016429195.1 Brevundimonas sp. ASV9 | reverse complement strand
GCCTTATATCGTCCACTATTGTGAGACGAAAGAACAGAATGTGGGAAATCTAGATGCGCGCCAATCGCCGCACGCTTCTGCAACTGGGTGTCGTCAGCGCCTTGACGCAAGCGACGCCGGCGTTTGCACAGTCGAGCCGTTCGCGCACCTTCGACGCGGCCGACTATGGCGCGGTGGGCGACGGGGTCACCATCAACACGCGTCCTATCCAGGCCGCCATCGACGCAGCGGCAGGGGAGGGCGGCGGGGTCGTGGTCGTGAAGCCCGGTCTGTATCTGTCAGGTTCGCTATTCGTGAAGTCGGGGGTGACCCTGTCGATCGAACGCGGCGCCACTCTGCGCGGCGTTCAGGATCTGGCCGCTTATCCGATGGTTCGCACGCGTGTTGCGGGCGTTGAGATGGACTGGCCCGCCGGCTTGCTGAATGTCTATCAGCAACAGAACGCCAAGATCACGGGCGAGGGTCTGGTCGATGGTGACGGCAAGGTTTTCTGGGACGCCTATTGGGCGCTGCGCCGCGATTATGATCCGCGCGACCTGCGATGGGCGGCTGACTACGACTGCCGCCGTCCGCGGTTGGTCCACGTTTACGATTCACAGCAGGTCGAGGTTTCCGGTCTGAATCTGGCGCGATCGGGCTTCTGGACCGTCCACGTCTGCTACTCGCGGGACGTGAAGGTCGCCGACCTGATCATCAGGAATAACATCGGCGGACGCGGCCCTTCGACGGACGGCATCGACATCGACTCATCGGAGCGGGTCTTGGTCGAGAGATGCGACCTGTCGGTCAACGACGACGCGATCTGCATCAAGGCCGGACGCGACTGGGACGGGCTGCGGGTAGCCCGGGCGTGCCGTCAGGTGAAGATTCGCGACTGCATCGTCCGTGACGCCCTGGCCGGGATGACCTTCGGATCGGAGACATCTGGCGGATTTGACGACATCGAAGTCTCTGGGCTGAGGATCGAGTATCCGGTGCCGCTGGGGATCTTCTTCAAATCAGGCCACACACGCGGCGGCGTGATCTCCAACATCTGCCTGCGCGACATCCATCTGCAGGACGTGCGCACATTGATGCAGGTGAACCTGAACTGGTACCCAAACTACAGCTACGCCCAGATCCCGGACGGCATCGCGGACGTGCCGGATTACTGGCGCGCGCTCGCCACGCCCGTGCCGCGCGAACAGGGCATTCCCCGTATCCACGATGTTCGCCTGTCGAACATCAAGGCCGTCGGCGGCAAAGTCGGATTCGCCGCCGCCGCCTATCCTGAAGCGCCGCTGAAAGACTTCATTTTCGAACGGTTGGACTGGGATGTGCAGGATGCGGGCGCCATCGCCAATGCCGAGAACTGGCGCTTCCGCGACTGCAACATCGACACCCTGGACGGCCAAGGCCCCAAGGTGACCGAGTCGTCCGGCGTCACAGGCCTTCGATCCAGACAAGCATGAAAAACCAAAAAGTTGTGGGAGTTAGCGCGATGAAAATCCTTTCCGCCTGTTCGATGCTGGCATTTGGCGCGGTCGCGCTTGTGGGGGGCGTCTCCGGCGCCGCCCAGGCAGAAGTCCTGCGGCTGAACACGCCGGCGGTGGGCCTGACCAGCGACAGGATCGGCGCCTTGCCCGACGCGGAGCGCGGTCCGTGGGCCGAGTATCTGGCACGCTCCCAGGCCCAGCATCTGGCCGACCGCGCTGCGCTCGCGGCCGAGCTTCCCGCCGGAGTTGCTACGCCGCCGCCGCCCAAGGCCGTCGGACCCGCCCACTACAACATGCCGCTGGACCGGCCTGCCGAATGGTACGCCACAGCCGACGCTCGGGCCGTCGCGGATGCGATTGTCAGTTTCCAGACCCCCGCCGGCGGATGGAGCAAAAACCAGGATCGCAGCATTGCGCGCCTGCCGGGCCAGCGGTTCTCCAACGATGCCGAAACCATGGAGCAGAACCCGGCGAACTTCGATGCGCCGGCGGATCGCTTCTGGACCTTCGTTGGCACGTTGGACAACGAGGCGACGTGGTCGGAAATGCGTTTCCTGGCGAAGGTCGCCGCCCACGCGCCCGGACGCGACGGCGACGCCTGGCGCGCCAGCGTCATCCGAGGCGTGCGGTATCTTCTGAACGCGCAATATCCAAATGGCGGCTGGCCTCAGATCTGGCCGCTCGAAGGCGGCTTCCACGACTCCATCACCTTCAATGACAATGCTGTGGCGAACGCGGCCATGCTGCTTCGTGATGTCGCCAATGGCGCTGAGGGCTTCGACTTCGTGCCGGCTGAGCTGGAGACACGGGCGGCCGAGGCGACCCGGAAGGCGATCGACGTGATCCTCGCGGCACAGGTGCGTCAGGGGGATCGACTGCTGGGCTGGCCGCAGCAGGTCGAGCCCATGCGACTGGTTCCAACCAGCGCTCGGAACTACGAGCCGCGATCCATCGCAAGCGGCGAAACAACTGATATCCTGATCTTCCTGATGGGCGAGGAGAACCCGTCGCCGGAGATCAAGGCCGCCGTTCGCGGCGCAGCCGAATGGCTTCAGGCGGTGCGTGTCTATGACAAGTCATTCGAAATGACCGACGACGGACGCAAGCTGATCGACAAGGCCGGTGCGGGTCCGATCTGGTCTCGCAACTACGATCTGGTGACCGGGCGTCCGATCTTCGGCGACAAGGATCAGACCATCCACAACGACGTCAATGAAATCTCTGTCGGAAGGCGCAACGGCTATTCCTGGTGGATTTCATCGCCGCAGAAGGCGCTGGATATGTACGCGACGTGGCACGCACAGTGAGAGCGCTTTTGATAATGGGTTAGGCCGCCAAGGCCGACGCAGATGACGCCAGCCATTCCAGTTCATCGCCGTAGGGATGGCAGTGGGCCAGGACGCGGGTTTCGCCGGTGGGCCAGGCCGTCAGGCGCAGCTCGACGTGGCTGCGGTCGCGGGTCCATTCGAAGCTGATCCAGAGCAGCGGGTGGTCGGCGTCGGCGCGGCGGCCGGCGGTCGAGAGCAGCGCCGTGATCTGACGCCGGTCGTCGTCGCTCAGATATTGCAGCACCATGGTGTGCATGACGACGCGGCAGCGCCCAACCGCCTGCGGCTCGGCCAGCCGGTCGGCCAGCCAGGTCACGGCGTCGCCCTGATCGATGCGCGGCGGATGATCGGCGGCGATGCGCAGGGCGTTCTCGAGGCGTTGGGTGCGCGCCGGCTGATCCGCCCAGGCGAAGGCCAGCAGACGTTCGCGATGCGCCGGGTCTGCGGCATTCAGCGGGTGCAGATCGACGCCGCGCGCCGCCGCGATGGAAACCGGGCCGGCCTTCGGCGACGCGCCCTGCCACAGGGGCTCGATCTGCACGTTCGAGAAGGGATCGCCGGCTGACGCCGACCCCAGAGCATAGGCGTAGCGATGCAAGTTCAGGTTCAGACCGCAACTGGAGCCGAGCTCGAGCAGCTCGAAGGGCATGGCGCAATCCAGAGGGGCGGCCATCAGCGCGCTCATCAGCGCGGCGGCGCGCGCCACCTCGTTCGTTTGCGGCGGATGCAAGATCCAGTCGGCGATGTATCGATCGTTCCGGGCCAGGGCGTCGGCCACAGCCGCGTCGAAGTCGGTGTGTTCTCGACGATAGAGGCTGGTCAGGGCGTAGGACCGGCCCGCGCGCGCCAGGGCATGCAGGGCGCCGTTCAAACGTAGAGCCAAGGCGGCTGCGGCTTGATCTCCCGACCAGTCATACAGCCGTGCGGCGGTGAGCGGCGCATGCGACAGCTGCCGGCTTGCGGCTTCGAGAACGCCGGCGACGAAGGGTGACCCCATGGCGCGGCAGCGGTCGGCCTGGGCCGCGAGTTCCTGGGTGAAACGGTCGGCGACGGGGCAGATCATCCAGTCACCAATCGCATCGTCGCGCATTCCGAATAAAACGAACTGTTACTTGTGTGTCCCCGGCCTGAAGAAGTATTCGCCCGGGGGTTGCGACCCGGCGTTTCTTGAAGCACGGACGGGAAGGGTGACTTACCTATGATCACCTCGCTTAACAGCGCATGAATCTCGCGAAATTCGGGTCCGGTCGATGTAAGCGCCCGGGCGTCGGCAGCTTAACTATCTTTTTAGTCGTTCCGTCATAGGGGTGGATAGTCACCTGAAAAACAGGGTGTTTTGCGTAGCTCGAACAAGGATCGGGCTGTGCGCAGTGGCGTCAACTGAGTAATCGGTTGCCCCTAGGTAAGTATAAGTGCGTAACGGGGGTGAGCTCATGATGTCGAAGATGCGAATTCCGAGAAAGCTGCGGCTTTCCTTCATCCTGATCTGCGTCTCGGCGGCGATCATGATGGCGGTCTTTTTCGCCACGATCATGATGATCCGCGCGTCCATCGAGAGCAACAATCTCAGCCGCACGATCGAGGCGCAGGCGATGTCGCTGGAAACCGCGATCCTGCGTCAGAACAGCCAGTTCCGGGGCTTTCTGGTCACCGGCGACGAGACCTACCTGAAATCCTACTACGAAGGGCGCGACGAGTTCGACAAGGTCGTCGTCGAGCTGAAGGGACAGCTGGGCGACGCCGAAAAACAGGCGCTGCTTGAAAAATCGCGCCTGGCCACCCTGGCCTGGAGGGCCGATTGGGGCGATCGCATGATCGCCGAGGTTCGCGCCGGCAAGCGTGAGCAGGCCCAGCAAGAGGTGCGCGACGCAGGCAAGAAGGTTTTGGTCAGCGACGCCGTCCTGCCTCTGCGCGACCTGCGCGAGGCCGAAGCCGCGGTCACCGAGAAGAATCTGGAACGCCAGCAGGCTGCGATCGTCACCGCGATCATCGCCTTGATCGTCGGCGGCATCGCCCTGATCACGATCGCCATGGTCTTGTCGGCCATGCTCAGCCGCATGATCGCGCGCCCGATCACGGTGCTGACCGAAGCCATGGGGCAGTTGGCCAAGGGCGACAACGACATCGTCGTCGACGCCAGCCATGCCGACGAACTGGGCGACATGGCGCGAGCGGTTCTGGTGTTCCGCGACACCGCCCTGGCCAAGGCCGAGGCCGAACGGGCCAAGGCGGCCGCCGATCTGGCCAAGGACGCCGCCGAGCGCGAGAAGATCGTCGCCGACGCCGCGCAGCGTCACGTCGTCGAAGAGTTGGACACGGCTTTGGAAGCCCTGGCCGCCGGCGATCTCACCCACACCATTCGCACGCCGTTCGCCCCGGAATATGAGCGTCTGCGCACGGCCTTCAACGTGGCGGTGCAGGGTCTGGAAGAGAGCCTGGCCAGCGTGGCGGGGTCGGCCCAGAGCGTTCGCCTGGGCGCCACCCAGATCTGCTCGGCGTCCGAAACCCTGTCGTTGCGAACCGAACAGCAGGCGTCCAGCCTGCAGCAAACCACCACCGCCACCAACCACGTCACCGACATGGTCGGCGACACGGCGCGCAGCGCGGCCAACGCCCGCAACGCCATCACCC
>NZ_JAELUF010001086.1 GCF_016429195.1 Brevundimonas sp. ASV9 | reverse complement strand
CCCCCCCCCCCCCCCCCCCCCCCCCCCCCCCCCCCCCCCCCCCCCCCCCCCCCTTTTCAAGCAGAAGACGGCATACGCGATACGATTGCTGGTCTCGTGGGCTCGGAGATGTGTATAAGAGACAGGGGCGGCGCGGGCGGCCTCCGATTCCGCCTTCCAGCGCGCCATCACGGCGGGATGGTCGGGGACCAGGGCGCGGTTGTTGTATTGCGCCTCCAGCACGGCGTCTGTGTCTTGCGGCTTACCCGTCAC
>NZ_JAELUF010001085.1 GCF_016429195.1 Brevundimonas sp. ASV9 | reverse complement strand
CCCCCCCCCCCCCCCCCCCCCCCCCCCCCCCCCCCCCCCCCCCCCCCCCCCCCCTTTTCAAGCAGAAGACGGCATACGCGATACGATTGCTGGTCTCGTGGGCTCGGAGATGTGTATAAGAGACAGACCCTGGCCGATGCGGTCAAACGCTACCGCGCCGATATCGGCATCGCTCTGGACGGCGACGCCGACCGACTGATCATCTGCGACGAGGCGGGTCGGGTCGTGGATGGCGATCAGATCATGGCCTTG
>NZ_JAELUF010000133.1 GCF_016429195.1 Brevundimonas sp. ASV9 | reverse complement strand
CTTCAGACCAACGTCGATGATGACGATGTCTTTTTCGATGCCGACGACGCGGCCGTGGACGACTTGGCCTTCGCCGAAGTCGCGACCCGACAGTTGTTCGTCGAGCAGCGCCGAGAAGTCGTCGCGCGTGGGGTTGAGAGTATCAGACATGAAGCTCTGGTGTTTCCAGTGGGGCTGTGGCGCGTGACCGAAGGACGATCCCGCGCGAGGTGGACCCCTGACGCAGCGAAAGGCGGCGCGCGGGGCGATGGGAAAAGGTGGAATCAGGTCGTCGGGATGCGAGACCGTTCAGAACGATCAAAACGCCCGCGGAGGCCGAGGGTGGGAGCGTTGGATTTGCGAAATGGGTCAGAGACCGTGTTTCGCGCGCGCCGCCTCGACGATACGGCGGGCCGCATCGAAGGCGGCCTCTATACCCAGATCGGTCGTATCCAGCAAGACCGCGTCGTCGGCCTGGACCATCGGGGCCGCCCCGCGCCCGGCGTCGCGATCGTCGCGGCGCTGGATGTCGGCCAGCATGGCGTCAAAGGCGATGTCCGATCCACGCGCCGTCAGCTGCTTCCAGCGGCGCGTGGCCCGCACCTCGGGCGTCGCGGTGACAAACAGTTTGGCCTGAGCGTTCGGCGCAATCACCGTGCCGATGTCACGTCCGTCCAGAACGGCGCCGCCCGCCTGGGCCGCGAACGCCTGCTGCAGCTCCAGCAGCGCCGCCCGCACGCCGGCGAAGCTGGCGACACGGCTAGCGGCCTCGCCCGCCTCGCCCGTCGTCAGGCGCGGATCGTCCGACAGGCCCGCCGCGTCAAGGCCCCGCGCCGCCTGCGTGGCCGCGGCTTCGTCATCCAGAGATCCGCCGTCCGCCAGCACCTTTGCGCCCACGGCCCGATACAGCAGCCCCGTATCCAGATGCGGCAGGCCATAGGTGTGGGCCAGGCGCGCGGCGATGGTCCCCTTACCAGAGGCGGCCGGTCCGTCGACGGCGATGATCAGGGTCAAGCAGGTCTCCGCAGCGCGTGGCGCATTTCAATCTCGATCCCAAACGCACGGGAGGCGGAACCTGATAGCGAGGATCGCCCGACCAATCCAGCCGAAGCCCTCAGTCCCGGCGTCCGACCAAATCACGAATTGCAATGCCAGCCAGCAAAACCGCCAGCCCCATACCCGTCACGACCGACGCCACATAGAAGCCGAGAACACTCCAGAACAGCAGGGGTCGGTCGGCCAACAGAACGTCCGGCCCCTTTCGGTTGTTCAGCACCCCGGCATCCAGGCTTTGGACGATCTCGCGGGCGCCGATCACGCAGAACCAGCCGATCAGGATCGCGATCGCCAGCGTCAGGATCGGCTTGATCCAGCCCGACGGCCCCGGCCGGGTCAGGACCATGCTTTCCAACGCGCCAGAACCACGACCGCGAAGGCCGCCAGACCCAGCCACACCAGACAGGCGACGCCGTTCAGCGCCACGGTCGAATAGAAGAAGGCGTCGCCCTCGGCCCTGAGATGCACGGCGCCATGTTTGCCCGAGACCCGGCCTGTTGTCACCCCTTGCCAGACGATCCAGGCCGTCCAGCCGGCTCCGCCCAGACAGGTCAGAAGACCAAGGACCGCGATGCCCCGACCGAGGACGTCGCGCGCGGACTTCACGCGATCCGCCCGCCCAGCCCGTTCATCATCTCGACGAAGCCGGGGAAGCTGGTGGCGATCATACCGGGCTCGTCAACCGAGACCGGCTGTTCGGCGGCCAGGCCCAGAACCAGATGGCTCATGGCGATGCGGTGGTCGTGGGCGGTGTGGACCAGGCCGCCGCCGCGCACCGACCCGCCCTGGCCGGCGCCGGTGACGATGAAGCCTTCCGGCTCCTCCTCGACCTGAACGCCGCAGGCGCGTAGCCCCTCGACCATCAGCGAGATCCGGTCGCTTTCCTTGACCCGCATCTCGCCCACGCCGCGCATGACGGTGACGCCGTCCGCAAAGGCCGCCGTCGCCGCCAGGATCGGATATTCGTCGATCATCGAGGCGGCGCGATCCTCAGGCACGACCACGCCCTTCAGGGCGGAATGGCGGGCGGTGATGTCGCCGACCTCTTCGCCCCCGGCTTCACGCCGGTTGGTAATGGTCAGGTCGGCGCCCATCTCGATCCAGGTGTCGAACAGACCGGTGCGAAGCGGGTTCAGCATCACGCCCTCGACCGTGACCTCGGATCCCGGAACGATCAGACCGGCCGCCAAGGGAAACGCCGCCGAGGACGGATCGCCCGGCACGGCGACGACCGTCCCGGTCAGGGCCTGACCGCCCTTCAGCGTCACCTTCCAGCCCTCGCCCCTCTCCTCGACGCTCACCTCGGCGCCGAAGGCCCGCAGCATCCGCTCGGTGTGATCACGGCTCTTTTCGGGCTCGACCACCGAGGTGACGCCCTCGGCGTTCAGCCCCGCCAGTAGGATGGCCGACTTCACCTGGGCCGAAGCCACCGTCTGCACATAGTCGATGGCCTTAAGCGCGCCGCCGGTCAGGGCCACCGGGAGCCGATCCTCGGCCGCCTGCCAGTCGAACGCCGCACCCATGTCCGCCAGGGGTCCCGTGACCCGCTTCATCGGCCGCTTCCTCAGCGAGCCGTCGCCATCGAAGGTCGCCGTCAGCGGATAGCCGGCCGCCGCGCCCATCAGCAGGCGCACCCCGGTTCCCGCGTTGCCGCAGTCGATCACCGAAGCCGGCGTCTTAAAGCCGCCCGCCCCCTCGATCCGCCATCTGCCGTCTCCGGTCCGCTGGACCTTGGCGCCGAAGGCTTCGACTGCACGGGCGGTGGCCAGGACGTCGTCGCCTTCCAGAAGGCCCTCGACCTCGGTCACGCCCGACGCCATTCCGCCCAGGATCATCGATCGGTGCGACATCGACTTGTCGCCCGGCGCGCGGACCTTTCCGGTCAGGGCGGATGCGCGGCGCGAAGTCAGTTGGGACGGCATGATCACCCGCTTCAGGCTGTATTGTGCGAAGGGCCGCGCGGGCGGCGCGAAAGACAGCTTTTGACAGCGGGTCAAAGGGGTGGCAAGGGACCGCCCCGAATTCAACCCGTTGAAAGCATCCAAACGTGGCCAATCCCGAACTGGGCGCCAAACAGGTCTGCCCCAACTGCCAGGCGAAGTTTTACGACCTGAACCGTCGCCCTGCACACTGCCCCAAATGCGGAACCGACTTCGATCCCGAAGAGGCGATGAAGCTGCGCAGCCGCCGCGCCCGTCCCGGCTATCCGTCCGACGATGAGGACACGGAAGATCAGGTCAAGGACAAGAAAGTCGACGGCGACGAGGACGAGGAAGACGACGTCAAGACGCCGGAAATCGACGAGGAAGGCCATGAGCCGATCCTGACCCCGGACGACGAGGACGAAGACTCTCCTGCTGACGCCTCGGAAGAAGCCGGCATGGGCTCGACCGACGGCGACGACGATCTGCTGGCCGACGACGATGACGACTCCGTGCCGTTCATCGAAGACGAAGACGACGACTCGATCGACGACGAGATCGCCAAGCCATCGCGCGACGACGACTAAATTCTTGAGCCCATCGCGCATCGCGCGACTTGAAGCCCGACTTGCTGTGGGCTTCTCGCGATCTGGCTCAGATTCTTGTTGCACCCGCCGCATTTCCCGTTAGGGAGACGCGGCGGGACAGCAGGCCTTTCACACCTTTCGGTTTGAAAAATCTGCGTATTTTCACCCTTGGGAACGCGGTGAAAATAAATCTCGAAACGGGCTTGATCGCAGAAAAAGCCTGACCTAGTTTCCGCCGCCTCGCCGGGGGCCATCGCAAGATGAACCGGGCGATCCAGACCGACAGGTCCGGGGCTTTAGCTCAGTTGGTAGAGCGCTTGCATGGCATGCAAGAGGTCAGCGGTTCGACTCCGCTAAGCTCCACCATCGTCACCTCCGAGCACCGCAAGGTGTTCGGAGGGACGGCCATCCTCCCCCTCACATTTTCGATCCGCAGAAGTCGCCAGTCGGCGCGCGACTAGGCCCCGTCTCTCGTCCGATGACCGAAGCGGCAGGCGGCTCGATCCGAACCTCCCGCCGCGATAGCCGCCGATCAGTTCTCGACTTCGGTCGATCCTTGGCGGAACTCTTCGGCCGGCACGAAGGCCGAGCCTTCTTCATCCAGCACCCAGACGCCGATCAGGGCGGGGTGATCCGGGGTGACGTCTTCGTCCAGCAGGTCGCCCTCATAGACGCCGACGTTGCTGTAATCGAAATCCAGCAGCAGCTGATCGGCCATGTCGATCATCTCGTCGGCCATGCGCCGTGCATAGCCCACCGCCTCGCTGGCGTCGGAAAAGTCGTCGGTCAGCGTGTTGACCTCTGCGGCCTCGCTGCCCTGAACGGCGCTGGTGGTGACGATGGTGAATGCGGACATGGTGATCTTTCTTGAGTCTAAGGACCTCACCTAGCCCGTTTGGCCCCGCAACACGTCGAAATTCGGTTGCGCCATCGACGCTATCGATCGGCCCCGCCCCGGTCGTTGCGCTTCGTCGCGCGATAGACCTTCTGCAGGCCGCCCAGCCGCCGACGTTCCGCAGCCTTGGCGATCCGTTCCGCCTTGTCCCCCGCCGCCGCCAGTTCCGACTTCAGCTTCTGGAAATGCGCCCAGCGCGATCCCTCCAGCGCGCCGTCCGCCAGGGCCGCTTGGACAGCGCATCCCGGCTCGCTCACATGGCCGCAATTGGTGAAGCGGCACTCCTGCATCAGACGTTCGATGTCGTCGAAGACCGCCTCCACACCCTCTTCGGCGTCGATCAGGCCCACTTCGCGGATGCCGGGCGTGTCGATGATGAGACCGCCGCCGGGCAGCGGGATCAGCTGGCGATGGCTGGTTGTATGCCGTCCCTGGTCGTCGGATGCGCGGATCGCCTGGGTCGCCATCCGATCCTCGTTCAGAAAGGCGTTGACCAGGGTGGACTTGCCGACACCCGACGAGCCGATCAGGACGCAGGTCTCGCCCGGCTTCACCTGAAGACGCAGCGCCTCCATGCCGACGCCTTCTCGCGCCGAGACGGTCAGGACCAGGGTTTTCGTCTCCAGCGCCGCCACCTGAGCGGCCTCGGCTTCGGGGTCGGCGCTGAGATCCGACTTCGTCAGAACAAGAACAGGCCGCGCTCCGCTGTCTATCGCCGCAGCCAGGAAACGCTGTATCCGGCGCGGATTCAGATCTGCATTCATCGAGGTGACGACAAAGGCCACGTCGATATTGGCCGCCAGGATCTGGGTTCGACGCGCGCTGTCCGCCGCACGCCGCACGAAGGCCGTATGGCGAGGCAGGACGGCGTGGATGGTGGCGGCGCCGTCCTGAGGGTTCGGCGACAGCGCCACCCAGTCGCCCACTGCAGGGGGCCCAGTCTCCTGGGCCTCGCGCCGCAGTCGGCCGGACGCCTTGGCCTGAAGCTCGCCCCCATCCGTGACGACCAGATAGCCGTTGCGATGCTGGAGGATGACGCGGCCCGGCGTGTGACCGGCATGGGCATGCGGAGCAAATGCCGTCGCCCAGACCTCGGACCATCCATAC
>NZ_JAELUF010001084.1 GCF_016429195.1 Brevundimonas sp. ASV9 | reverse complement strand
CCCCCCCCCCCCCCCCCCCCCCCCCCCCCCCCCCCCCCCCCCCCCCCCCCCCCTTTTCAAGCAGAAGACGGCATACGCGATACGATTGCTGGTCTCGTGGGCTCGGAGATGTGTATAAGAGACAGGGTCTGGACCGCGCGCGCCACCGACAACGACGTCTCCGGCTTCGTCCGCAACGCCCTGCGTGATGCGCGACGCACCGAACTTCTGACCGCCGCCGGGGTCGCCCCGGCCGTGGCGCAGGAGGTTCAG
>NZ_JAELUF010001083.1 GCF_016429195.1 Brevundimonas sp. ASV9 | reverse complement strand
AAACGAAGGCGAGGCGGCGACCGTCGTGCCTTTCATGGCGCGCGAGGATCATGAGGCCAGCGAGCTGATCCGGCCGCTGGACCGGTTCCCCTTCGTGCCGGACGACGCCGGGCGGCTGGATCAGGACCTGTCTCTTATACACATCTCCGAGCCCACGAGACCAGCAATCGTATCGCGTATGCCGTCTTCTGCTTGAAAAGGGGGGGGGGGGGGGGGGGGGGGGGGGGGGGGGGGGGGGGGGGGGGGGGGGGG
>NZ_JAELUF010000132.1 GCF_016429195.1 Brevundimonas sp. ASV9 | reverse complement strand
GGTGCGCCAGAGCGGCTTCGTCTCGACCGTCTTCGGCCGCCGAATCCACATCCCGGCCATCCATTCCAAGTCCGGAGCCGAGCGCCAGTTCGGCGAGCGCGCCGCCATCAACGCCCCAATCCAGGGCGCGGCCGCCGACATCATCCGCCGCGCCATGATCCGCATGCCCGCCGCCCTGACCGAGGCCGGCCTCAGCACGCGCATGCTGCTTCAGGTCCACGACGAACTGGTGTTCGAGGCGCCGGAAGCCGAGGCCGACCGCGCGATCGCCGTCATCAAACGTGTGATGGAGAACGCTGCAGACCCGGCCGTGGCCCTGACAGTTCCGCTGGTGGTGGATGCTCGCGCAGCGTCGAACTGGGACGCGGCGCACTAGGATCGGGCTATGCCGCGATCATCCCGATGTCGTCGGGGAGTTCGCCGCGGCCGAGCAGGCCGGTTTCGAAGTCCATGAAGATGTCCATCAGCTCCTCGACGTTCACCGGAGAGGCCGACGGGCCGAAGCGGAAGCGCCAGTAGCTGACAATGTGCTGGACGGCGCCCAGCTGGTCGCCCAGCTTGGCGAACATGGACGGGGCGTCGAGCAGGAAGTCGCGGAAGGCGATGGGACGGCCTTCCTGGGTCAGTTTGGCATAGGCGTCGTCATAGACCCGCAAGGTTCTGCTGACCTCGTCGCAGGTCTTGATGATGCGACCGCGCAGGACATCGCGGCTGCGCGCCAGATATTCCTTGGCGGCGCGATCGACCTTGCCGACGGGCTTGATCGTGCGCACCGCCTCGGCGACGCCGGCGACCTCGCCCAGCAAGGCGGCGAGCGTCCACTTGTAATAGAGGAAGCCCTTCCAGCAGAAGACGCCCTCCTGATACTGTTCGGGCGCCAGGCGCAGCGTCAGTCGCAAGGCGTCCAGCTGATCGCCGGGCGTGTTCGACAGAATCTTGGACGCCATCCGCCCGGCGGAATCCGAATTCACCGCGATTGTGTCCGCGCCCAGGCTGAGCGTCACCAGCGGCTCGATCTCGCTGCGGACGAAGGCCAGCATGCGCTGAAGATCACTGTCGCTGATCGAGAAGTAGCAGGGCGAGGGGTCCAGGCCGCCGCGACGCAGCTGTTCACGCAGCAGGAAGGGATCCAGCGACGGCAGTTTGTCGATCAGGCGCAGGGTTTCGATATCGGGGTGGTTGGGCGCAACGCCGAACGCCTCCATCATCATCCGCTCAAAGCCGATCTGATTGACGAAGACGTATCGGCCGCCGGTCTTAAGGTCCGCATCGTCGATGGGGATGACCACCTTGGTCGCGACCTGACGCCGGCCGGTGAACAGATCGGTCTCGTTGCGTCGCAGACGATGCTTGATGATCAGGGCGCGGTTCAGCGCCGCCGTACGGAAGATCGGACGCGCCGCCCAGTCGGGATTGCGCACGGCGCCGTCGGGCGCGCTGTCGCCGTTCTCCTCCCACACGCGCAGCAGATTCAGCACGCGAGCTGTGGAGGCCGAGCTCTTGAGGTGCTCCAGGTTGCGGACAGCGCGATCAGTCATGGCGCTGACGGTACGCCAACAATCGTCACCAAATGGCTTAGCTCGTGAAATAAAATATCTGCGGTCGGCGAGTTCCTGCCGTTCTGCCTGCGCGCCGGGCAACGGCTTTGAGCGCTGCGCTGGCGCGTGAGGGCGATCCGGGTCTAGAACGATGGCATGCAGATTTTCGACATTCTGATCATCCTCGCGATCCTGGCCGTGACGGTCACGCTGGGCTTCGGCCTCTATTCGCTGTTCCGGGGCGGGGAGTATGCGCGCAGTCATTCCAACAAGCTGATGCGGCTGCGCGTCGGGCTTCAGGCGGTTGCCGTCATCCTGCTGGTCGTCGGCATGATGTGGAAGGCGACGCAGGGAGCCTGATCATGGTGACGCTGAACAAGATCTACACCCGCACGGGCGATGACGGTCGCACGCGGCTGGCGTCCGGCGCGCCGGTGTCCAAGAGCGACGCCCGGGTCGAGGCCTATGGCGCGGTCGATGAGCTGAACGCGGTGATCGGGGTCGCCCGGCTGAACAGCGGCCAGAACGACCGGATCGACGCCATGCTGGGCCGGATCCAGAATGAGCTGTTCGACCTGGGCGCTGATCTGGCCACGCCGCTGGACCCGCCGCCGGCATGGGAGGCCCTGCGCATCGTCGAAAGCCAGGTGGCGCGGCTGGAGCAGGAAATCGACTGGATGAACGAGAGCCTGAAGGCGCTCGACAGCTTCATCCTGCCGGGCGGCGCGCCCTTGTCGGCGCATTTGCACGTCGCGCGCACCGTTTGCCGACGGGCCGAACGCGAGGCGGTGCGCCTGATCGAAAGCGGCGAGGCCGTAAATGTCGAGGCGGTCAAATATCTGAACCGCCTGTCCGACCATCTGTTCGTCGCCGCGCGACGCGCCAACGCCAACGGGGCCAGCGACATCAAATGGAAGCCCGGCGCGACCCGCTAGGCGAAACCGATCAGGCGGCGGGACGCGCCGCCGCCAGTGCGGCTTTCTGACGCTCGGCCTCTGCGGCGCGGGCGCGGCTCTGGGCGGCGAGGTCCTGTTCGATGCGAACCAGCTCGCGGTTCTTCTCGGCCGAAGCCTCGGCGCGCGACACGCCATTAGGGCGGCCGGTGATCTGGGCGATGGAGATAGGCTGGGCGCAGATGCGGCTTTCCATATCGTACCATTTGCCCGCCGCCTCGCAGCGTTTGCCGGGCGCGACCCAATAGTCCTGCAAGGCGAAAATCCCGACGACGGTGACGCCGAACAGGCCGAAGAAGATCATCGCCAGGCGGGGAAAGGTCAGGAAACGCTTCATCTCGTGGTCCGTTAGATAGGGATCGAAGCCGCAGCTTGACCCCACGTTACGTTGACAGGCCTTCGCGACCGCTCCATGTCCTGCCCACACATTCAGGCGATTTCACGGATAGACCCATGAAGGTACTCGTCCCCGTCAAACGGGTGATCGACTATAACGTCAAGGCCCGCGTCAAGGCGGATCAGTCGGGCGTCGATCTGGCCAACGTCAAGATGAGCATGAACCCCTTCGACGAGATCGCCGTCGAAGAGGCGGTTCGTCTGAAGGAAGGCAAGGAACATCATGCCGCCGGCACCGCGACGGAAATCGTCGTGGTCTCCATCGGCGTCACCCAGGCGCAGGAAACCATCCGCACGGCGCTGGCCATGGGCGCGGATCGGGGGCTGCTGATCCAGTCGGACACCGATCTCGAGCCGCTGGCGGTCGCCAAGCTGCTGAAGGCGGTGGTCGAGGAAGAAAAGCCCGACCTGGTCCTGATGGGCAAACAATCGATCGACGGCGACAACAACGCGGTCGGCCAGATGCTGGCCGCCCTGCTGGACTGGCCCCAGGCGACCTTCGCCGGAAAACTGGCGATCGACGGCGGAAAAGCCACGGTCACGCGCGAGGTCGATGGCGGCCTGCAGACGATCGCCGCCGAATTGCCGGCGGTGGTGACGGTGGACCTGCGGCTGAACACGCCGCGCTACGCCTCTCTGCCGAACATCATGAAGGCCAAGAAGAAGGAGATCGCCATGAAGGCGGTCACCGACTACGGCGTCGATGTCGCCGACCGCCTGAAGGTCATCAAGGTCACCGAGCCGCCCAAGCGGTCGGCCGGCGTCAAGGTGGCCGATGCGGCCGAACTGGTTTCCAAGCTCAAGTCTGCGGGAGCGCTGTAATATGGCTGTCCTCGTCATCGCCGATCACGACGGTTCGACCGTTCGCGACACCACCCACAAGACCGTGACAGCCGCGCTGAGCCTGTCGTCCGATGTGGACGTCCTGGTCCTCGGGCAGGGGGCGCAGGCCGCCGCCGATAGCGCCGCCAAGATCGCCGGCGTCCGCAAGGTGTTGCTGGCCGAGAGCGCCGGTCTGGGCAAGATGCTGGCCGAGGCGGTCGAGGCGACCGTCCTGCCGCTGGCCGGGGGTTACGACGCCATCCTGACGCCGGCGACCACGGACGGGAAGAACTTCGCCCCGCGTCTGGCCGCCAAGCTGGATGTCGCGCCGATCTCGGACATCATCGAGGTGGTGTCGGCCGATACCTTCGTGCGCCCCATCTATGCCGGCAATGCGCTGGAGACGATCCAGTCGTCGGCCGCCAAGAAGGTGATCACGGTGCGACCGACCGCCTTCGCCGCCGCAGCTGAGGGCGGTTCGGCGCCGGTCGAGAGCGTCGCCGGCGCCGATGCGCCCAAGACGGCCTTCGTGTCCGAGGAGATGGTTAAGTCGGACCGGCCCGAACTGGGCGCCGCCAAGATCATCGTCTCGGGCGGTCGCGCCTTGGGCTCGGCGGACGAGTTCCACGCCGTGATGGAGCCGCTCGCCGACAAGCTGGGCGCCGCCATCGGCGCCTCGCGCGCAGCGGTCGACGCCGGCTATGCGCCCAACGACTATCAGGTCGGTCAGACCGGCAAGGTGGTCGCCCCGGCGCTCTACATCGCCATCGGCATCTCGGGCGCCATTCAGCACCTGGCCGGGATGAAGGACTCCAAGACCATCGTCGCCATCAACAAGGATGCGGACGCCCCGATCTTCCAGGTCGCGGACTATGGTCTGGTCGGCGACTACAAGACGGTCGTGCCGGAACTAATGGCCGCCCTGGGCTAGGCCCAGGTCGAATCGATCTGAAGAGGGCGCGGCGCCGATTGGAGCCGCGCCCTTTTTCTTGCCCGCAGAAGAGCGTATGGCGAATTTGCCTGTAAGGCTGCAGCCCGGCGCTGCGGTCAACCGCATCGACGGCTGGATGAGCGACGCCGAGGGACGACCGGTCCTCAAGGTGCGCGTCCGGGCCCGCCCGATCGAGGGAGAGGCCAACGACGCCCTGATCCGGCTGCTGGCCAAAAGCCTTGGCGTCCCCAAGTCGGCGGTCAGCGTCGGACACGGCGCACAGTCGCGCTCTAAGATGATCGTCGTGCACGGCCTTAATGACGAAGAGCTGCGCTTGCGCCTAGTCGACGGCTTTTCTGGCGATTGAGGAGAGCCATCCGGCCGATTGGTGCGTTCTGCATCTGAACAGGAGACCAGCCCAATGACGATGGACGCCCGCATCCTCCACGCCCGCAGCGGCGTAACGCTCGAGCAGAAGGGCGATGTCTATGCGGTCTCAAGCCTGCGGCTGTCCGAGGCGGCGACCTTCTCGGAGCAGGCGGACGCCCAGCGCGCCTACGATGATGAGGTCGCGGCCTGCGAGCAGGACCCAGAACTGATGTCGCGTCTCGGCGGGGCCTGAGAAGGCGAAACGCCTGTATCTACGAGCTTCAAAAAGGCTCAAGGACTACGATCCCTGATCGACGATCAAGAGTCTGCGAGAAACTTCCCTTCTCCTGTCAGAATCCGCTTGCTGACAAATCCGCCTCTCCGTATAGAGCCGCCTCGCTCGGAAACGGGCCGGCCGGCGGGGCCGCGGGGGTTTAGGTCCTCACGGTCCCACGGAAGAAAGAAGCGAAAAACTTCTTGCTTTCATCGGTTGGTTTCACTAGGTTCCGCGCTCCAATCGAATCGCCGACGGGTTTTCAGAGGTAAGCCTCGCTTTCCTCCGGTGGTTTCTTGCGGTCTGAAGGGTTCGCTCTTCTCTCCGAAAGATCTCTGAAAAGAGCGGTTG
>NZ_JAELUF010001082.1 GCF_016429195.1 Brevundimonas sp. ASV9 | reverse complement strand
CCCCCCCCCCCCCCCCCCCCCCCCCCCCCCCCCCCCCCCCCCCCCCCCCCCCCCTTTTCAAGCAGAAGACGGCATACGCGATACGATTGCTGGTCTCGTGGGCTCGGAGATGTGTATAAGAGACAGGATCTGGACTACTCGCCCGTTCTTGACGAGACCGGGGTCCCGGCGGGAGTCATATGCATTCTGAATGAGACCACCGGACGGGTGGAGGCCGAGCGGCATGCGGCCTTCCTGCTGTCGCTGTCGGAC
>NZ_JAELUF010000131.1 GCF_016429195.1 Brevundimonas sp. ASV9 | reverse complement strand
GCTGCGAAGGGCGCGAAGGCGGCTCAGGCCCTCACACAATACGTCGCCGCCGACCGGGCGGTGTCCGCCGCTGAAGTCGTCCGCACGACGCTCGCCGCAAACCCCTTCGTCGCAGCCCGCCCCGCCCTGCTGAAGAAGGTCGAGGAAGTGGCGCGTCAGGCTGAAGCGTTGGGCGCTGCGATCGGCGAGGCTGCATGAAGCCCGCCCGCTGCGTCACGGCCATTTTGATGGGCGACCCGGATCCTAAGAGGCTGGAGCGCTCGGAGGCGCTGCGGCGCGTATTGCCGGAACCGCGAGAACTTGACCCGTCGGCCTGGCCCGGGAAGCCTGAAGCAGAACCTAAGTGCGTCGCCTAGGCTTGAGCGCACCTTTCTGACGAGCGCGCGCTGCTGCAAAAGCCTCGGGATCAGTAACGCCCCATTGTGGTTCGCAAGGGCGATACAATGGCTGACCGTCCGACGGCGGTGCCTCAGCTTCGGAATCTTCAGTACGCCCCATTAGCCTGAGGACATCGCGTCGGTCCCACAGCAGCTCAATGCCACGCTCGACCGGCGCGATATTGTACCGGCCTTCACGCCGGCGCCTGCCAAAGGTGGCGGGGGTGGTTCTTAGCGCGTCGGCGACTTCTCGGGTCGTCATGCGGAAAGGCATGTCCGAAACCTGGGTGTACATCAGCAACTCCAAACGATCGTGAGTGATAGGTCGGGTGCGAGAGCCCGCGACTTGTACTCGACCTGTCGATCGACATCCATCCATTGTCTTGAAGTTCCTGGCGTGACCGCCGCCGATGCCACGACGTTCAGGTTCAACGACCCGTTCAGCTGATACCGAACAGGCCGTTAATGCCGCCCATCGGCAGGATGCGATCAAACCGCCCGAATGAGCTTCGCGCCGGACGCGTATTCGATTTCTTCAACGATACGATCCTTGATCATATCAAGATTTGGTTCGGCCGCCGACCCGGCTGGGTCGCCGGCCGGGTTCAGCGGATCGCGCGGGATGGGGTGAAAACGGCGGCGCTGGATGAGTGTCGCCGTCCGCCTACCACGCCGCCGCGGCCGGGCTAGGCAAAAGGAGGGATTATCCCACCTGTCAGCGTCGAGCTTCGGCTCCGCTATCGAGGCCGCTCCGGAAAACCGGGGCGGCCTTTTGTCGTTTTAAGGCCTGGTCGCGCCAAGAGCTTTGCAAATCGACTTAGGGTAAGCCATCCCGTCGATCGCTGTGCCAATTCGGCACTTGCCAAGCTTCAATCGCCAAGACCCACGTTGCACGAACGTCGTGCGGCTCATAGAGCGGAATGGTTAACCCGCGTTAGCCAAGTCGTTGATTCGTGTCCTTTTGGGACGGCACGGCTTTTGGAGAGCTCAGGGTGTCGGAGAGGCCCAGCCTTTTCCGAGAAATGCTGGGGGAAGCTGGGAAACCAAGCGACCGCTTATTGAAACAACAGCGAACCATTCGCTTGGAGAGACCACTATGAAACTCGCTTCCCTGATGGCCGGCGCCGCTGCGCTGGCTCTCGTCGCCGCTCCGGCCATGGCCGACACGATCAATCAAGGCTCCGCCGTTGGCGGTTTCTCGAAGGGCAACTACGGCGCCTACACGTCGTCGAACGGCACGACCGACATGAACTTCATCGGCTTCGTGAAGACCAATGGTCTTGGCGGCCAAGACAGCGGCATCTCTGTCTTCACCGCGACCGGCAGCTCGGCTGCGAACAACGGCACGGCGTCGAACAACGACGGCGCGACCTTCACCCTGAAGGGCGCTGTGTCGACGGACTGCGCCTACTACACCGGCAACGCCTCGACCACGATCGACTTCGGCACCATCGGCATCTACGCCTCGGACGACACCGGCCCGGCCAACGCCTTTGACATGACCGCTCCGGCCAACGTCACCATCGACACCAACCTGGCTGGCTGCAACACCTCGAACACCGTCACCGTGTCCAAGAACGACATCCGTGGCCTGGTGAACAACTCGGGCGCCGGTTACGACTCTAACGTCTTCCAGGCCAGCCTGCCTTACTCGGTCACCGGCACCTACACCGCCGGCGCCGTCGGCTCCACGGCCGCCGCGACCAACGGCAACTACATCAACCTGGCCGCCAACGCCAATTCCACCAGCGCCAGCCACGGCGCCTGGAAGTCGGCCATGGCCCTGAACGTGAACATCCCCGTTCCGTCCAAGTCGCTGCTCGCCGGCGCCTATGAAGGCCAGCTGACCGTCAACATCCAAGCCTTCTGATCTTCAGAAGCACCTACACACCGTAACGCGTTTCGGGCCGTCATCCTTCAGGGTGGCGGCCTTTCTTGATTGGGTTCACCGAAGCGGGGTCTCCGCTATCACAATCTGGAGATCTTCATCCACATACGGTGCCAAGTAATCTCGTACCGGCTGTCGAAAACAGTCGTGCCAAGGCTGAGAAGCTACGAAGTAGGACCAGAAGGGCTTGCCCTCCGCACTTGTGGAGAAGGCTTTGAGCGCAACTAGGTCCGGCACATAGAGGCGCCAGGCGATAGGCTCGGCCACGCATCTGATCGCGGCGGAGATAATCTCATCCTGACCTGTCTTTGCCCTGGCTCCCAATCGGTCAGCGAGGCGACTGTCTCGGTCGTAAAGATTGGCGTTCCGGTCAGTCAGAATGTCGTTGGCCAGACGGCTGGCGGCGATGCGGATGCCCCAGCTGTTTTCGGACGTGTAAGGGTCGGCGTCGAAAAGCGCGGCAGCTGCGGCTCGGCGTTCGGGACCGGGATCTTGCGGAGGCGGTGGAGGGATTGAGGCAATTTGGACCGCCAAGATGAGGGGGAGGAAGGCCGTCATTGTCTATACTCGCTGATCGACAACGCATCGGAGCACTGGCGGTAAGGCTGTCCCATTAGTCGATCAAGCCGCGCCGCTGCATGTCGATGATGACTGGATCCGTCAGCGAGGCAATTATTTCCATGTCGAAGGCATCTTCGGCCTCGGTCTCGTCAGCGAAGGTGCGCGGCTGGTTTTGGCGCATGGTCGATAGCCGCCATGACGATTGCACGACCTGCTGTCGGGCCAGATGCTCGATCCGCTGTAGGCGGACGCCCGCGCGGGATTTGATGAGGGTCTTCCGTGTCGCCATGGCTTCAATCCTCCCGGATCGGAACCTGACACGGTGTTACGCGATTGTGGAGTCGGGTCGTTCCCAGATGACCTAGCTGGAAACAGCACTAGGCCGCCGTCCTTCGGGATGGTGGCCTTTTCTATCTGCGGCCTCTAGGCGCATGAACTCCAACTAACGGGTCAGCCTCTCCTTTTCGCCCTACAGGGAACGCGTTCCCCTCCGTAGGAACACGGTGGCTCGGTGAATCCCCACCCTTCACGAAGGGCGCCGGGCCACCACCCCCGCCCGTACAACCGAGAGATTTGAGCGGAACCAGAACCGCCGTTCGGTGATTTGCGCTCTGAGATCGGATGCGATACCGGTTTCATGTGTTGCGCGACCTGGCCGCCGTCCTTTCGAGGTCGGCGGCTTTGCGTCGCTCAGCCATCGGAGGCCAGCAACGTCATCGCTCAGAACGCTGGGTATTCTATTTCAGCTTCGCCGCAACGTCCGGCGCGAAATAGGAAAGCGCCAGGAACGCTAAGAAAACGCCAACGCCCAAGCCATAAAGCGCCGGTACGAGCTTCAGGCCAGCTTTCGAGCTGTTCAGAGGGGGCTTCAAACCTTGAAGCACCTGCGCAATGTCGGTTTGCCCTTGTAGAGCAAGCATCCCAGACAAAGCGAGCGGGAGAGCAGCCATGATAACCTGGCCGGACGAAAGCCGTGCGCCGAAGACGGTTTCGCCTAGGGTCAGAATGCCGCCCAATGTCGCGACGCTGACCGACACCATGCTCTTGAAATAATCATAAGCTAAAGCCGGCTCCTTCAGGCCCCTGTCGTTAACAGCAGGATTTGCTAGGGGCGGCGGTCCATCGTCCATATTATCCTCCTATCCGGCCAGCGTTCGCCAAACGTATGCCTGAACACGATCAGATGTATAGCGTAGCGGTCAAACGTAGGATCGCTTTGTCGTCTTCCGCTCACAGGAACCGGCGCTCTTCTATTGGATTGGTTCTGCGGAGCCGGCCTGCGGGGGTGGTGGCCCGGCCAGATGCGCCACCCCATGCGGCGGGACACTTTACTTTCCCAAGCTGTAAAGTGCCCGTCGTATCGCCTAATTAGCTAGCGGCAGCTGTCAAAGCGGGAGGACGTGGGCGCGTTCGTAATGCCCGTCTTGAGCACTTTCGATCGGGGTCGCGAAAACGACAAACGGTGCGTCAGGACAGTCGAGAGCTGCCCGGACCATCAACGAGAAATCAGCAATCCGCTCAGGCTTTGCTATAATGCTGAACCCGACCTCCGCTGCTTCCACATTGTGGATATCGGACTCTGAGCTCAAGCGGGCCAGTAAGTCAGTCATTCAAGCGTTCCTCGACGGGACTACTGATCAGCGACAGAGGAATGTGACCGGCCGTCCTGAGACGATCAACCCGGACCGCGACACTCGTCTGGCGACCGCCGCCTCGCGTGCGACGGCGGTCGTCTCATCCGATTTTGCGCTTAATTCATCGCATCGAGCAAGGCTTGGGCGCGGTCGCGGTGCATGGTGACTGGTGCAATCAGCTCGCGAGCCAGGCTGGCTAGGCCGGGCGCTTCAGTGTTGTCGGAAAAACCATTCAGCAGCGTCAGGGTTTCGTTATGGGCGGCGACCTGTTGGGTCAGGTAGACTTTGTCGAAGTCGTCAGAAGTCGCAGCGTTCAGGTTGTCGATCATGCCTTTTCGACGCTCGTCGAATGCGGTCGGGATTGCAACATCGGGTTCCGCAGCGGCGGCTGCCGTCTGCAGCTTCTGACCTGCATCTGTGTGGTCCTTGGTGATCATAGCGGCAAGCGCCTTCACGTCGGCATTCTTGGACTTGGCGGCGGCGATCTTGGCGGCTTCCAGCTCATACATGTTGCCGGTGCCCAGACCGGTGACGAAACCATCGACGGTATTGGCGCCCATGGTCATGGCAGAGGTCTGGCCGACGACGCCGGACGTGGCGTCCTGGGTGGCGTTAACCGCTTCGCTGGTGTTCTGGGCGGCGCTGTCGCCACCCTGGTTACAGGCTGCGAGAAGGGCAAACGAAGCGACGCTGGCGATGGCAAGATATTTCATGGAAGGATCTCCCTATAAACTTGGGAAACCCATCACGGGCACGTGAAGTTCCGATGGATAACAGTCACGACCGAACCAGCCGCATTTGAAAATGGCCGCGAGGCCGGCCGCCTTATTGTGCGGATGTACGCTCGTAACTGTATATCGGGAACCGCCCAAGCACGTCTTTGATTGTGGTGTCGGAGCCGGCCTAAAGGGTGACGGCCCGGCAAATGCGTCACTCCGTGCGACGGGCGGTCTACTCTCCTAGGTAAGGCCGTCTGTCGCTTCAAACGCGCAGCAGTCGAACGGCCTCATCCCGATCCGCCACGCGGGTTTCGCCCGTAATCCAGACGTTCAAGCCGCGGTAGTTCAGTCCGCCATTGTCGCGGATGATCACACCGGGCGCGGTCGCTACAATGTGCCAGTCGGCACCCGTGACAAACAGAGCGCCGGCGTCAATCGCAACATCGATCAGCGCGTCGATCTCTGCGAGCGTCACTGCCCGCCCAGCTCGCGCCTTATATCTTCGGCCATAGGGCCCACTCGGTCGGCAGCACGCCTGAGTGCATCCTCAGTCACCCCGAACTTTTTAGCCCAGTCACGGACTTCATAATCTTCAGAGAGATTGATCCGAACGCGGTCTGCGTTGCCGGTCTTTGATTTGTCGTCGCTCATGGCAGTGGTCCTCCTACGGACGCAACGCACGTCGCTATTGGTTTGCTCCTTCCGTCGA
This sequence comes from Brevundimonas sp. ASV9, assembly GCF_016429195.1. Classification (GTDB taxonomy): domain Bacteria; phylum Pseudomonadota; class Alphaproteobacteria; order Caulobacterales; family Caulobacteraceae; genus Brevundimonas. Next base: position 225 of record NZ_JAELUF010000131.1, on the reverse strand, counting down.
TTTTAGTCGTGTCGTCGCGATAGAAGTTCAGCACGGCGTCACAGCCCCGGATCGTCGCCTATGGTCGCCTTCACCCGCGCCTCGGGCGGATCGTGCATGGGCCAGAAGACGCCCTGCATCTCGCCCGGTGGCGTGAATAGAAAGACCATTCGGCCGGGGCATCCGTAGCGCCGACAGCGCGCCCAGCGGTTCCAGAGCTTCACCTGCGGCCCCGACAGCCGAATG
>NZ_JAELUF010001081.1 GCF_016429195.1 Brevundimonas sp. ASV9 | reverse complement strand
CCCCCCCCCCCCCCCCCCCCCCCCCCCCCCCCCCCCCCCCCCCCCCCCCCCCCTTTTTCAAGCAGAAGACGGCATACGCGATACGATTGCTGGTCTCGTGGGCTCGGAGATGTGTATAAGAGACAGGCCCTGTAGATGATGGGGTCATACGACACGGGTCAAACGGATAAAGCCAATCGATTATCCTTGGCGTCAGCATAGGACAGGCCTATTCCGCTTCCATGCTCCCCACACTGCGTCAGCTTCAGTATCT
>NZ_JAELUF010001080.1 GCF_016429195.1 Brevundimonas sp. ASV9 | reverse complement strand
CCCCCCCCCCCCCCCCCCCCCCCCCCCCCCCCCCCCCCCCCCCCCCCCCCCCCTTTTTCAAGCAGAAGACGGCATACGCGATACGATTGCTGGTCTCGTGGGCTCGGAGATGTGTATAAGAGACAGGGCCAGGGCCTCGCCGCTGGTCGAGGCGTCCGCCGTCGTCAGGGTCGCCGCGCCCCGCAGGCCGGTCGAGCCGATCAGGCTGTCGATCAGGGCGGCGCTGTTGGCCGTCCCGGTTCCCAGATAGGCG
>NZ_JAELUF010000130.1 GCF_016429195.1 Brevundimonas sp. ASV9 | reverse complement strand
GATCAGGGTCGTGCCGGGCACGGCGTGGCGCATCCGGGCGATGAACTCGGTGACCTTGAAGCCGGGCAACTGCCCGCCCTCGCCGGGCTTGGCGCCTTGCGCGACCTTGATCTCGATCTCGCGGCACTGGTTCAGATATTCGGCCGTGACGCCGAACCGGCCCGAGGCAACCTGTTTCACCGCCGAGTTGGCGTCGTCGCCGTTCGGACGCGGATGATAGCGTTCGGGATCCTCTCCGCCCTCGCCCGAGACCGAGCGGGCGCCGATGCGGTTCATGGCGATGTTCAGCGTCTCATGCGCCTCGGGGCCGAGCGCGCCCAGCGACATGGCCTGGGTCAGGAAGCGGCGGCGGATGTCCGACACGCTCTCGACCTGGTCCAGCGGAATGGGCGGGCCTTCGCGGAAGTCCAGGAGGTCGCGCAGGGACAGGTCGGCCTGGGCGCGGACGACCTCGGAGAACTGCTTGAAGCGGCGATAGTCGCCGCGGTTGCAGGCGTCCTGCAGCAGGTGGATGGTCTTGGCCTCGTGGGCGTGGGCCTCGCCGCCCGAACGGATCTTGAAGAAGCCGCCGATGGCCGGGGAAGGGACAGCCTCGCCCCAGGCGATGCGGTGACGCTTCATCGCCGCCTGCTCCAGACCGGCCAGGCCGATGCCGGAGATGCGCGACGGGGCGCCGGGGAAGAACTCGGCGGTCAGGGCGCGCGACAGGCCCAACACCTCGAACTCGCAGCCGCCGCGATAGGCGGAGATGACGCTGATCCCCTTGCGGGCCAGGGTCTTCAGCAGGCCCGCCTCGATGCCGGCCTTGTAGTTCAGGCAGGCGTCGCGCAGCGTCAGTCCAGGATACAGGCCCCGGTCCAGACGCTCCTGGAACAGGTCCTGGGCCAGCCAGGCGTTGACGGTGGTGGCGCCGACCCCGACCAGGACCGCGAACCCGTGCGGGTCCAGCGTTTCGGCGGTGCGGACCACGATCGAGCAATAGGAGCGCAGGCCCGCCTTGGTCAGGCGGCCGTGGACCCCGGCCGTGGCCAGGATCATCGGCGCGGCCAGGCGATCCGCCGAGCCGGCCTGGTCGGTCAGCACGATCAGGGCGGCGCCGTCGCGGGCGGCGGCCTCGGCCTCGTCCATGATGCGGTCCAGGGCGGCGCGCAGGCCGGCGCCAGGGCGGGCGTCGTCGGTCGGCAGGGTGTAGCTGCAGTCGATGACCACGGTCGATCCGGCGCCGACCGTGTGGATCATCCGTTCGTACATGCCGTTGGTCAGGACCGGGCTGTCCAGCACGAAGACGTCGGTCTGGGCCTCTTCCTCGGCCAGGATGTTGCCCAGGTTCTTGAACCGGGTCTTCAGGCTCATGGCGCCCGCTTCGCGCAGCGGGTCGATCGGCGGGTTTGTGACCTGACTGAAGTTCTGGCGGAAGTAATGCGACAGCGGGCGGGGCAGTGCCGACAGCACCGCGGGCGGGGCGTCGTCGCCCATGGAGCCGACCGCCTCCTTGCCGTCGCGGACCAGAGCGTCCAGCAGCAGGTCGAGGTCCTCGCGGCTGTAGCCGGCGGCGATCTGGCGGCGGGTCAGGGCCTCGCCGGAGGCCGAGCGCGGCTCGGGTCCGGGGCCGATGATCGGCTCCAGATCGACCATATTGTCCAGCCACTCGGTATAGGGGTGGGCGGCCGACAGGGCGTCGATGGCCTCATGCTCGTCATAGACGCGGCCATGCTTCAGATCGACGGCGATCAGCTTGCCGGGGCCGATGTGCAGGCGGCGCTTCACCCGGCTTTCGGGGATCGGCACCAGGCCGGCTTCGGAGCCCGCCATCAGCAGACCATCGACCGTCTCGACGGCGCGCAGGGGACGCAGGCCGTTCCGGTCCTTGCCCGCCACGATCCAGCGGCCGTCGGCGGCGCAGATGGCGGCCGGGCCGTCCCACGGCTCCATCACCGCGTTGCAATAGGCGTAGAAGGCCCGGTGTTCGGCGGGCATGACCACGTCGTCCTTGGCCCAGGCCTCGGGGATCAGCAGGGCCTTGGCCATCGGCGCGGGGCGACCGGCATGGACCAGCACCTCCATGACATTGTCCAGGGCGGCGGAGTCCGATCCGCCCGGCTGAACCACCGGCTTGACCTCGCCGTCGCGGTCGCCGAAGGCGCCGGCCGCCATTCGGATCTCGTGCGACTTCATCCAGTTCAGATTGCCCTTCAGCGTGTTGATCTCGCCGTTGTGGGCCATCATCCGGAAGGGCTGGGCCAGCTTCCATTCGGGGAAGGTGTTGGTCGAATAGCGCTGGTGGAAGACCGCGTAGGCCGAGACGAAGCGCGGGTCCTCCAGGTCGGGATACAGGTCGCCCAGCAACTCGGCCCGCACCATGCCCTTGTAGGCGATGGAGCGCGCGGACAGGGTGCAGATATAAACGCCGGCCAGGTTCTCGGTCTTGACCGTCTTTTCGATGCGGCGGCGGCACAGATACAGTTCGCGCTCCAGCGCCTCGCCATCCAGCGGCTGTCCGGCGTCGTCCAGCGGCGGGGCCAGCATGATCTGTTCGATCTCGGGCCGGGTCGCGCCGGCCTTGGTTCCCACGACCGACAGGTCGATGGGCGTCTGACGCCAGCCATAGATCCAGAAGCCGGCGCGCAGGGCCTCGGTCTCGACGATGGCGCGGGCGCGGTCCTGGGCGCCCAGATCGGTGCGCGGCAGGAAGACCTGGCCGACGCAGATCGGGCCGGGACGCAGGGACTGACCGATCGAAGCCACCTGTTCGGCGAAGAAGCCTTGGGGCAGTTCGGCCATGATGCCGGCGCCGTCGCCCGACAGGCCGTCGGGATCGACCGCGCCGCGGTGGGCCACGGCCTTCAGGCTGCGGATCGCATATTCGACCACGTCGCGGCGGGGCGTGCCGTCGATGGAACAGACCAGGCCGACACCGCAGGCGTCGCGCTCCGAGCTGCGGTCGTAGGCGTTGCCGGCTTCCAGCCGGTCGCGGGTGTCGTTGTACTTGTCTAACCAGGTCATGCCGCGACCTCCTCGGTGCGGGTCTTGAAGTAGCGATCGATCTCGGCGGCGGCGTCCTGGCCTTCGCGGACGGCCCAGACGACGAGCGAGGCGCCGCGCACCGCGTCGCCGGCGGCGAAGACGCCGGGCAGGCTGGTGGCGAAGCTGACCGAACCCACCTTGATGGTGCCGTCGTCGCGTAGGCGCAAATTGGCCTCATGCGCCGCGAACGGCTCGGGCAAGAAGCCCAGGGCCTCTATGACGATGTCGGCCGGCACGTCGAAGTCGGCGCCGGGAACCGGCACGATGTCGCGACGCTGGCCGGGAGCGGCCTCGGTCAGTTCCATGCGCGCGGCGCGAACGCCCGTAACTTTGTCGCCTTGCGACAGCAGGGCCTTGGGTGCGGCCAGCCATTTGAAGACGACGCCCTCTTCCTCTGCGTTGACGACTTCGCGGGCCGAGCCGGGCATGTTCTCGCGGTCGCGACGATACAGGCAGGTGACGCTGGCTGCGCCCTGCCGGACGGCGGTGCGGACGCAGTCCATGGCGGTGTCGCCGCCGCCGATCACGACAACCCGCTTGCCGCGCGCCTCGTGCCAGCCGTCCTGTTCGGCGTCTCCCAGGTCGCGCCGGTTCTGATGCGTCAGATAGGACAGGGCGGCGACGGTCGAGTCCGGCCCGCGACCTGGCGCGGACAGGATGCGGGGTTGATAGACGCCCATGGCCAGCAGGACGACGTCGTGGCGGGCGCGCAGCTCGGTCAGGGTCACGTCCTTGCCGACCTCGCAGCCCAGAACGAACTGGACGCCGCCGTCGATCAGGCGATCCACGCGGCGCTGCACGACGTGCTTTTCCAGCTTGAAGCCAGGGATGCCATAGATCAGCAGCCCGCCGGCGCGGTCGTGGCGGTCATAAATCGTGACCTGATAGCCCTCGCAGCGCAGCCGGTCGGCGGCGGCCAGACCGGCCGGGCCGGCGCCGACGATGCCGACCGTTTCGCCGCGTTCGGCCGCCGGGCGGATCGGCTCGACCCAGCCGTTGGAGAAGGCCTGGTCGCCCAGCCAGGCCTCGACCGAGCCGATGGTCACGGCGTCCCAGCCGGACTGGTTCAATGTGCACGACCCCTCGCACAGTCGGTCCTGCGGGCAGATGCGGCCGCAGATTTCGGGCATGGTCGAGGTCAGGGACGCGACGCGCCAGGCCTCGCGCGGCTCGTTCTCGGCCGACAGGCGCAGCCAGTCGGGGATGTTGTTCTGAAGCGGGCAGGCGTTCTGGCAGAAGGGCACGCCGCAGTCGGTGCAGCGCGACGCCTGTTTCTCGGCCGTCTCGGTGGAGGGCGGAATCGTGATCTCCCCGAAACCGCGTGCACGCAGTTCGGCCGAGGCCTTGGACAGGCGGCGGGGTTCGACGACGAATGTCCCGCCTTGCTTCAGGGTCTTATGCATATCTCGCATATGCCGCAAACGACGCATTAGAGGCAAATATTATTGCCGCAAGGCGTTCTCAGCGAAACAAAAAGAATAAATCATCCAATCGGACGCGTTTCGTCGTCAAAAGTTGCCGATGGTGGCCGTTTGCGCCGCAACAGGATTTTGTTCCAGGGGTGCGACAATAGGAACCGGCGCAGTCTCGAGGCGTTCGAAAGACTGATTTCAGCAGACCACAGAGAGTGCGCCCATGCCCCGATGGACAACCCCGACCGGCCTTGGGGGATGGCTGACGTTGCTGCTCGGGATCCTGCTGGCCGTGATCGGTCTGGTGCTGACGGTCGGCGGCGTGCAGCTCGCGATGCTGGGCGGCTCCTGGTATTATCTGATCGCGGGCCTGGCGCTGATCGTGTCGGGCCTTCTGCTTGTCTATCGCGACGTGCGTGGGGCCTGGCTCTATGGCGCGGTCTTCGTCGCCACGGTGATCTGGGCGCTGTGGGAGAAGGGCCTGAACGGTTGGGCCATGATCCCGCGCCTGGTCGGGCCGCTGGTGCTGATGTTCCTGGTGCTGGCGACGCTGCCGGTATTGCGGTCGCGCGGCGGCGGCAAGACGGCGGGCCTCGGCGCGCTCGGGCTGGCGGCCCTGACGGTCGTGTTCGGCCTGGTGGTCGGACAGATCAACGCGCCCGGCGTCGATAGCCCGGTGCCCGGCGCGCGGGGACCATTCGGCGATCCCGCCCTGATCAAGGCCGGCCTGGACTGGCCCGCCTATGGCGGATCGGACGCCGCTCAGCGTTATTCGCCGCTGAATCAGATCAACAAGACCAACGTCGGGCAGCTGGAGCGGGCGTGGACCTTCCGCACCGGCGATCTGCCCGGCGAACGCTTCGGCGCCGAGACCACGCCGCTGAAGATCGCCGACACCGTCTATCTCTGCTCGGGTCGCAACAAGATGTTCGCCCTGGACGCCAACACCGGTCGGCAGAAGTGGGCCTATGATCCCAAGGTGGCGGACGAGCAGATCCCCTACACCGCCGCCTGCCGGGGCGTGACCTACTACGCCGCGCCGAACGTCGACCAGGCCCAGCCCTGCGCGACGCGCATCATCGAAGGCACGCTGGACGGCCGCATCATCGCGGTCGATGCGCGCACCGGCGTGCCTTGCCCCGCCTTCGGAACCAACGGCGCCGTCAGCATCAAGGAAGGGATGGGCAATCCCTATCCCGGCATGGTGTCGATCACCTCGCCACCCGTCGTCGTGCGTGGCGTCATCGTCACGGGCCATCAGGTTCTGGACGGCCAGAAACGCTGGAACGCATCGGGCGTGATCCAGGGCTATGACGTCGTCACGGGTCAGCTTCGCTTCGCCTGGGACATGATGCGTCCCGACATCACCACCGCTCCGCCGGCCGGTCAGACCTATACGCCGGGCACGCCGAACATGTGGACGACGGCGACGGGCGACGAAGCCCTGGGCCTGGTCTATCTGCCGATGGGCAACTCGGCCGCTGACTATTATTCGTCGCTGCGCCGGCCTCAAGAGAACCAGTATTCCAGCGCCCTGGTCGCGCTGGACGTCACGACCGGCAAGCCGCGCTGGCGCTATCAGACCGTTCGCCGCGACGTCTGGGACTATGACCTGGGTTCGCAGGTGACGCTGGTCGACATGCCGACCGCAGGGGGCGTGACGCCTGCGGTGATCCTGCCGTCCAAGCGCGGCGAAATCTTCGTGCTTGATCGCCGCACGGGCCAGCCCCTG
>NZ_JAELUF010001079.1 GCF_016429195.1 Brevundimonas sp. ASV9 | reverse complement strand
CCCCCCCCCCCCCCCCCCCCCCCCCCCCCCCCCCCCCCCCCCCCCCCCCCCCCCCCCCCCCCCCCCCCCCCCCCCCCCCCCCCCCCCCCCCCCCCCCCCCCCCCCCCCCCCCCCCCCCCCCCCCCGCCCCCCCCCCCCCCCCCCCCCCCCCCCCCCCCCCCCCCCCCCCCCCCCCCCCCCCCCCCCCCCCCCCCCCCCCCCCCCCCCCCCCCCCCCCCCCCCCCCCCCCCCCCCCCCCCCCCCCCCCCCCCCC
>NZ_JAELUF010000129.1 GCF_016429195.1 Brevundimonas sp. ASV9 | reverse complement strand
CCCCCCCCCCCCCCCCCCCCCCCCCCCCCCCCCCCCCCCCCCCCCCCCCCCCCCTTTTCAAGCAGAAGACGGCATACGCGATACGATTGCTGGTCTCGTGGGCTCGGAGATGTGTATAAGAGACAGATAGATGGGGGCGTCGCGGCGCGGGGCCATCGGGTCGGCGACGGCCGCCTGCGCCGGCTGGGGCGCGGGCTGCGGTTCGGCCTGCGCGGCCTGCTGCGGAGCGGGCGCCGGCTCGGCCCGCATCTGAGATTCAGGCTGAGGCTGAGGCGCGGAAGGCTGCGGTTCCGGAACATAGGGCGAGGGCGCGACGCGCGTCGCCGTCGCCCGCGCCGAGGGGGGTTCTACGGGGGCGGCCTCTACGGGCGGGGTCTGCGCGGGCTGGGCCTGCATCGGCGCGCGCTGGGGCATCCAGGCGCTGGCGGGCGTCAGGCCGTTGCTGCGCGGCGTGGCGGTCGCGGGGATGCCCGAAGGGGCGGGCGACAGGCGGGCCAAGGGGATGGCGCCGGGCAGGGTGCGATTGGCGGCGGTCACGGTCGGGGCGGGCGCCTCGGCCTGGATGACGGCGGGCGTCGGGGTTGCGCGCGCGGCGACCGCCGGCTTGCCAGGCCAGGACAGGTAGCGCAGGCCCGACGCGTTGGTGGGCGCCTGTTGCGCCACGGCGGCGCCGGCCGCCAGATTGACGGCGGTCAGGACGATCGAAACTGCGAGGGCGCGGCGCACGGCGGCTCTCCGGAGAGGAATTCCAGCGCACACACTAGCGTTCGGACCCTTAATCCCGCGCTAATGTGAAGCCAGGATTCGACAACGACCGCGTGTCAGCCGCGACCGGGCAGATAGTTGTCGGTGAAGGCGTCGCGCCAGTTCAGACCGGCCTCGTAAACCCCCGCTTTCGAGGTCACGTCGAAGAAGGCCTGCCAGCGTTCCTCGGTCAGGGCGCCCAGGCCGTAAAGCGCCGCGTCGCCGCCATCGACGATGGCGTAGTCGCGCAGGCGTTCGCGGGCCTGATCCAGCACAGCCTGGGTCATGTCCGGGTTGTCCTTGCGGATCAGGGCGTCGGCGGCCGAGGCGTCGCCCCGAATATAGTCGCGCCACCCTTCCGCCGAGGCGGCGATGAAGCTGCGCAGCGCCGCCGCATTGTCGCGGGCGAAGGCGTTTGGCGCCAGGACCATGGCGGCATAGGAGGGATAGCCCTCGTCGGCCAGCAGGAAGACGCGCGGATCGAAATCGGCCGCCTGTTCGATGGCGTAGGGATCGCTGGTCAGATAGCCCTGCTGCACCGCCCGCGCATTGGCGATGAAGGCGGCGGGGTCATAGGCGAAGGGGCGCAGCTGCTCGTCGGTAAAGCCGTATTTGGCCTTCAGCCAGACCCAGAAGGTGCTGATCCCGGCCTCGGAAAACAGGAAGGGCCGGCCAGCCAGATCGGCGATGGTCTCCAACGCCTCGTCCGGATGGGCCATCAGGACCTGCGGATCCTTCTGGAAGAAGGCGGCGACCGCCTTCACCGGCGCGCCGGACGCGACCAGGTTCAGGGGGATGAAGCTGTTGGAACCCATGCCCAGTTCGACCGCGCCCGAGGCCAGCAGTTGCGGCACGTTCACGCCGGGGCCGCCCTGGACGATCTGGACGTTCAGCCCCCGCTTCTCATAGGCCCCGCTGGCGAGGGCCTGATAGAAGCCGCCCTGTTCGGCCTGGGCGCGCCAGTCGGTGGCGAAACGCAGCCGCACGCGACCCTGTTCGTCGACCGGCGCCTCGGCCCGCCCGCAGGCCCTAAGCCCGATCGCCCCCGCCGCCACAGCCGCCCCGCCCGCGATCAGCGCACGGCGACGGGTCAGCAGGCGATTCCCCAACAAGCTCATGCCCCTGACTTACGGGGCGATAGGGGCCTTGGGAAGGCGGGGCGTCAGTCGGCCGCGTTGTCTGATGTCGAGGAGGCCTAGGAGCCGGGACTTTGGGAAAGGACGTAGCGGATGGGAGCGACACAGCGAATGCCCGCGTCGAACCCGGAGTCGGCCCGACCAGTACGAACGAGGCGAACGCCGCCGTCGCCGAATGCGGCAGCAGGCTGGGCGTCAATGAGCGTTACGTTGCCCACCTCACCCCAGCTGGTGAGATCGAAGCGCACACGCGCCCAACCCTCGATTCCGCGATCCCTGAAAGCTTGAGGGTAGGTTTCGGACGCCGCGCGAGCTTGGAAGCGCGCGCCGACTTCGGGGGGCAATTCTGCAGTGGATCGTCGCTGATCTGCCGCATTACCGGGGCAGGTAAGTTTTCGCCGTTGCGATAGAAGTTGAACACGCATCCTTTCAGGGGCCCTCCGCTCTCGACCACGGTTTCCGATACGGCCCGTCGCGTTTCGGCGTCAAAGGCCGTATCGCCCGCTGAACCCAAGGTCTCGACATCGACGGCGCGTCCATCGGCTTCGACGTCCCAGCGAACGACCGTCCAGGATTGGCCGCCTGGCGGTGGACGCTGTCCGATCTTGTAGTCCGGATAGCTGACGACGCGAGGGGCGCGACCGCCTCTGCGCTCTCCTCCGCAGTTGGCGTTTGGCCCGGCGAGACGAGCAGCCACGGCGTCGCGGATGGGGCCGCGGGTCCTCGTGACTGCGAAATATCGCAGCAGATCGCTGGTCGTCGCCTCCACGAGGGGCTGGAAGGCGTAGCGGATCGTTAGGATGCAGTCACGACGAGGGCCCTCGAAGCGCCAGGCGGCGAGGGCGGCCTGTTCTTGCTGCGAGGCGATATCGGTCGGAATGATGACACGGATAGGACCGGGCGTCGTAGTCTGAGGCGAGCGAATGTCGAAGGTGCGACCCGTGTCATCGACGCTGAAGAGCAGGGAAACGGCCGTCCGATCCCGTCGAGATGGGCCGGTGGTTTCCAAGCGAAGGTCGTCGGAATAGGTCGGCTGAACCGCCTGGCCGTCACATTGGATGTCGGTCGAGGGTATCCGAAACACGGCCTGATCCGGCGATGTCGCACTTTGATGGCGCACGACCGGCGCTTGCGCCCACGCGGGCGCGTTAATCGTCAGGGTCAGGCCGAGGCCGAACAGGATCGCGCGCATGGGTGTCTCCGACTGCACCTCAGGGGTGCATCTGGCGCAGCGGCTGTCTAGTGCGACTTCATGTCGTCGGCGCCACAATTGAGCGAGGGGACGAAGCGTGCGGGCGGACCCGTGCTCTTCGTCCCCTCGCCAAGTCCGGGTTGGACTTGGCCGTTCGGGTCTGGACCTCGGCGTCAGCGTCGTTTCGGGCGAACCCGAAAGGGCGGTCGGCTGTATCCTGTCGCGCTCCTGGTCTTCGGCGTTCCGCGGCATTTTAGTCCGCATCGTCCGTCGATCCCGATCCGGTTCTCCTGTCTGTCGTCGATCCGAAGACCGTCGAGGGCTGGAGCCTGGATCCCGCCTGTCGCACGTTACGATCCGAAGATCGCCCGAAGCGCCGGGTCGGAGAGCCGGGCCGGTTCGCTGGAGGTCCAGGTCTCCCTGGATTTCCGCTGCCCCGTGTCCCTTGGCCTGTTGACGTTCGGACCAAACCGGCTATGAGGCAAGCGCCCGAACTCGCCCCGATGTGCACGATTGGCCCGGCGGCGGTGGACAAGCCTGTGAACATCGGTGGACGGATCAAATTCGCGATTGCGGATCAGCGTCTTGTCTTGTCCACAGAAACGCGGCGATAGAGCGCTATGTCCGGCGTCGGACACATTGCGCTGCAACCGTGCGGCGCGCTTTGGGTTCTGTGATCAACGGACAAAAGTCCTTGGGGGAATTCGTTGTCCAACACCGGCTCTGACCACGCCTTGTCGATCGGCATCAATCGCAGCCAGCTGGCCCAGATGTTCGCCCATGCGCCGGGGTTCATGGCGCTGGTCACGGGGCCGGACCATCGGTTCGAGCTGACCAATCCCAACTACCAGAAGGTGATCGGCCACCGCGAGGTGATCGGGCGCACGGTGGGCGAGGTGCTGACCGATGCGGTGGCGCAAGGCTATCTGGATCTGCTGGACCAGGTTTACCGCAGCGGCGAGGCGCACCGGGCCGACAGCGCCCTGTACGCCGTTCAGGCCGAGCCGGGCGGCGAGGTCGTGGACCGTTACGTCGATTTCGTCTTCCAGCCGCTGAAGGCGGACGGTCGGGTCTGGGGCGTATTCATCCAGGGGATGGATGTGTCGGATCGCCACCGGGCGGACCAGGCGCTGGCGCTGAGCGAAGCGCGATACGGCGCCCTGTTCGCGGCGATGGCGACAGGCTTCTGCGTCATCGAGATGAAGTTCGACGCGGCCGATCGGCCCGTCGATTACAGGATCGTCGAGGGCAACAAGGCCTTCGAGGAGATGACCGGCCTGGTCGACCCTTACGGCAAATGGGTCAGCGAGATCGCGCCGGGGCTGGAGCAGCACTGGTTCGATCTTTACGGCGGGGTGGCGCGGACGGGCGAGCCGGTCCGTTTCGAGAACCCGGCCGACATCTTTGGTCGCTGGTATGACGTTCAGGCGCTGCGGATCGGCCAGCCGGGCGCGTGGCAGGTCGCTATCCTGTTCAACAACATCACCGAGCGCAAACAGAGCGAGACACGTCAGAACGCGCTGCTGGAGCTGAACGACGCGATCCGCGACCTGACCGACGCCGGCGACATCGCCCAGGCCTCCGCCCAGGTTCTGGCCCGCACCATGGGCGTGAGCCGGGCCGGATACGGCACGGTGGACACGGTCGCCGAAACCATCACCATCGCCCGCGACTTCAACCAGCCGGGGGTGAGCAGCATCGCCGGCGTCCTGTCATTCCGCGACTACGGGTCCTATATCGAGGACATCAAGCGCGGCGAGACGGTGGCGATCGACGACGTCGCCCTCGATCCGCGCACGGCTGATACGGCCGAGGCCCTGAAGGCCATCAGCGCCGGGTCGTTCGTCAACATGCCGCTGATGGAACAGGGGCGGGTCGTGGCGATGGTGTTCGTCAACCATGCGACGGCGCGTCACTATACCGACAGCGACCTGCGCTTGATGCGCGAGGTGGCCGAACGGGTTCGCACGGCGACCGAGCGCGCCCGAAGCGAGGCGGCCCTGCGCGACAGCGAGGCCCAGTTCCGGGTCTTCGCCCAGGCCACGCCGATCCAGATATGGGCCAGTTGGGCGGACGGGTCGCTGTATTGGTTCAACCCCCAGGTCTATGCCTACTCCGGCCTTGCAGAGGGCGCGTTGGACGGCACGACCGGGTGGGGCAAGATCGTTCATCCGGACGACCTGGACTGGGCGTCCGAGCGATGGGTCCAGGCCCTGGCCAGCGGCCAGGTCTATGAGAACGAGTTCCGCATCCGCCGCCACGACGGCGTCTATCGCACCTTCATGGTTCGGGCCGAGCCGGTGCACGACGAAGAGGGGCGGATCCTGCGCTGGGTCGGGTCCAACACCGACATCGAGGACCTGCGCCGCCAGTCGGCCGAATTGGCGCGGTTCAACGAGACCTTGGAAGAACAGGTCGCCGAGCGCACCAGCGCCCTGATGCAGGCAGAGGAGGCGCTGCGCCAGAGCCAGAAGATGGAGGCGGTCGGACAGCTGACCGGCGGCATCGCCCACGACTTCAACAACCTGTTGGCCGGCATCAGCGGCAGCCTGGAACTGATCACCAACCGGATCGCGCAGGGGCGTCATGCCGAGGTGGAGCGGTTCACGGTGGCGGCGCAGGGGGCGGCGAAACGGGCGGCGGCCCTGACGCACCGGCTGCTGGCCTTCTCGCGGCGCCAGACCCTGGATCCCAAGCCGACCGATCCCAACCGCCTGATCCGCGGGATGGAGGATCTGGTGCGGCGCACGACCGGGCCGGGCATCGAGGTCGAGGTGGTCGCCGGCGCCGGCCTGTGGCCCGTGCTGATCGACGCGCACCAGCTGGAAAACGCGGTGCTGAACCTGTGCATCAATGCGCGCGACGCCATGCCGAGCGGGGGTCGTCTGACCATCGAGACCGGCAATCGCTGGATCGACGCGCGCACGGCCAAGGCCCAGGATCTTGAGCCGGGACAATATGTCTCCATCTGCGTCAGCGACACCGGCACGGGCATGGCGCCCGAGGTGGCGGCGCGCGCGTTCGAGCCCTTCTTCACCACCAAGCCGCTGGGCGAGGGGACGGGCCTGGGCCTGTCGATGATCTATGGCTTCGTGCGCCAGTCGGGCGGGCAGGTGCGGATCTATTCCGAGGCGGGCGAGGGGGCGATGATCTGCCTGTATCTGCCGCGCCACTTCGGCGAGGTGGAC
>NZ_JAELUF010001078.1 GCF_016429195.1 Brevundimonas sp. ASV9 | reverse complement strand
CACGGCGCATCCAAAGTTCGATGCCGACTGATTGTCGCCGGTCCGGCTCAGATTGCCCCAGGCGGTTCCGCACTGCGGTACGGCGGCGCGGATCGTCTGATAGCCGACGACCACCGGTGCCCTGGGGCTGTCTCTTATACACATCTCCGAGCCCACGAGACCAGCAATCGTATCGCGTATGCCGTCTTCTGCTTGAAAAGGGGGGGGGGGGGGGGGGGGGGGGGGGGGGGGGGGGGGGGGGGGGGGGGGGGGG
>NZ_JAELUF010001077.1 GCF_016429195.1 Brevundimonas sp. ASV9 | reverse complement strand
CCCCCCCCCCCCCCCCCCCCCCCCCCCCCCCCCCCCCCCCCCCCCCCCCCCCCCATTTTCAAGCAGAAGACGGCATACGCGATACGATTGCTGGTCTCGTGGGCTCGGAGATGTGTATAAGAGACAGGGTCCAGCCCATGTTCCATACGCTTCAGGCGGCGCGCGCGGGCCGCGAGCTTGGAGATGGACAGGCCGCCGGTGGCGTCGATGTACAGGGGGCTTTCGCCGATCTCGACCGCCGCGTCGCGCAGCTT
>NZ_JAELUF010001076.1 GCF_016429195.1 Brevundimonas sp. ASV9 | reverse complement strand
CCCCCCCCCCCCCCCCCCCCCCCCCCCCCCCCCCCCCCCCCCCCCCCCCCTTTTTAATGATCCGGCGACCACCGAGATCTACACTGTGATGTATTCGTCGGCAGCGTCAGATGTGTATAAGAGACAGCCCTAGCACAGTCCGCCGGTCAGCCGCGCATCAAACGGCGGCACAGGTCGTCAAGCTGCTCCAGCGAGCCGTAGCCGATCGTCAGTTCGCCCTTGCCGCCCTTGTCCGACAACTGCACTTTCAGGCC
>NZ_JAELUF010000012.1 GCF_016429195.1 Brevundimonas sp. ASV9 | reverse complement strand
GATCCAAAGGGCGCCGCCCGGTTTCAGGACACGCGCTGCGTGATCGATCCACTCAAGGGAGAAATCCTGGAACTGCTTGAGGCCGCCATAGGCGTCTCCGTAGGCCATGTCATGATCGGGATAGGGGGGTGACGTAACGATCAGGTCCACCGAATCCGCGTCCATTTCCAGCATCAGGTCGATGCAGTCTCCGTTCCAGATTTCGACGCTCGGCGCCGGGTTGTCGTTGGCAAGGCGTGCGGCGACGAAGACAACATTTTCCAGATCGAAGATGGCTGCGTTCAAGGATTTTCCTTCCATGTTTCGGGCGACTTGTAGAACGAATATGCCATAACCTATTGATTTGTCAAGGAAAATTGTCAAAAGGTTTTCGGCTGTGCGAGAGCCGCGCCCGAAACGTAAAATATTTTATATTTTGTCCGGGCTATCGGAGCCGTCGTCCCTGACCCCGCTTCGGACGGTTGTCGAACATCCGCGCGAGCGGCGTGTTGGCGAAGAACTTCTTCTCGAACTCGCGCGCCGCCTTGGCCTGGGCGTTGGCTTCAGACTTCAAGATGTCGGCGTTCATGAACGCCTTCCAGTAATCGACGGCCTGAGCCAGCACGTCGATGCGGTCGTCGTGTTTGACGGCGCCGCGCGCGCTGGTCATTCGGCACATCTGATACAGGCCGTTGTAGTCGCCCTGGCCGAGTTGGCTTTGGATCACGTCCTTCGACATCACCAGACGGTGCTGCTTCATCGTCGGCTCCAACGCGCCGATGATCCGCAGTTCCTTCTGCTTCGTGACCTTGAAACCCGATAGGCCGCATCGCCAACGGGTCGAGAACCGCCGATGCAGGAACGGCTGAAGCATCTGGCGATAGAGGCCGTCGCCGAAATTGTCTTCGATCACGACCTCGCGGACCTCTTCGGTCTTAGCCAGTTCAGCCAGGGCGTCCAACGTCGCTTCGCTCGTGCCGTCTCTGAACCCGCCCCAGGCACGGACGTAAATGCGGCCTTCGAGATATTTGGTCACGACGTAGGCGGTTTCGTCGGAACCGGAGCCAGACGGGTCCACGTGCATGACGGAGCCGGTGTAATCGACCCAATGCCCGCTGATGCTCTTCTGGATCGGTCCATAAAAGCGGTCGCCCGTGAAGCCCGGACTGACGAAGTCGAGTAGCTGTTCGTCACTCGATCCATAGGACATCGCGACCGGCGCCTGTCGTGGATCGATGTCCATGACGATCAGATCGCGCGTCTTCAGCGGGTATCGCTCAGCGTCGCTAAGCTGGGTGTCCAGCATGTAGTGGAGCGTCCACGATCCCGAGGTCGCATCGAGTTCCGAGACGCGAAGCGCGCGGTCGTCGAAGCGTTGAGGATCGGTCGGCGTGCCGCCTAGTTGGGAAGCATCCGGCTTGCACAAGCTGGGATCGGCTTCGATGTCCGCCACCAGCATTGGGGCGAGCGTGTCGCCGTAGTTGGCCAGCTTGCCCTTCAGAGGGTAGCGAGCCGTCCAGACACGGACCCTGTAGCCCTTATGAGGAAGGTCGGCGTAGATGGAATCCTGGGACTGGGGCGTTCCCAAATAGATGATTTGGTTCTTGGGTTCAGGCTTCAGGATTTTGGTGAATTCGGAGCAGGACTCGCGCAGCTTCTCCCGCATCGTTTCGGTGCCGGAGTTACCGGGGATTTCCACGTCATCTGCGATCAAGAGCGTGGCGCGGTTGTTCGGAAGCTGACCACCGATGCCGACGCACGAGACGGACGGCTGACGGTCGGTCAGTGCGGGTCCGACATCAAAAGCTTTGATGGACCCGCGCTGGCCTTCACGCGTGTGAAGGTGATCCCAGAGACCGGCACCACTGTCGTGGTAGATGATCTGACGGATCAGGTTGGCGTTTTTCTCAGCCGCAGTCGCCGTGGCCGAGACGATCAGGATGCGGTGCTGAGGGTCGTTCCAAAGACACCAGACGACGTAGGCGCAAGTCAGGAATGACTTGCCGACACCTCGATAACCTTGGATTGCCCGCAGGCTGGGCCCGTCTTCCAAGAAGCGGGCGATGTCGTCCTGAACCTTGGTCGGCGCAGGTAGCTGTAGGACGTGCGTCCAGACGTGACGGATGAAGAGTCTGAAGTTGGACCGCAGAAGGTCCGCGTAGGATTTTTCCAATCATGGGGAGGCATGGCGAGGCCCGGTCAGACCGGGGCTCGCACATGCAGTGGGGGGTTAGTGGCGGTGCGATCCGCCCAAGACTTCGTCGTCCAGATCGACGCCGATGTCTGCGAGTTTGGCCGCGATGTTCTCGACGCGGGGCGACGAGGCCGGGGCCGTGATGTTGTTCGAGACGAGGAAGCGCGTCACTGCCGACAGGAGGGCAGGAGAGACGGCTTTCTCCGGATCATCTGGATCAGCGGCGGAGATCGCTATGGCTCGTTCCAGTTGGTCGATCAGAACTTCGGCCTGAAGCGAATGAAGCTGATCAAGCAGGGAGTCAGTGGCGCGGCTCATTTCAGCACCACGTCAATAATGAAGCCTGCCAGGGCGCCTGCGGCTGCGGAAGCTCCGAGCAGTTTCGCCCAGGCATTCTCCAGAGTGCGGAGACGAGTTTCCATGGCTTGCTGGTGATCTTGAATAGAGCCAATGACCGTCGTCAGGGACGTGAGCTGGCCTTTGATCTCGCCGAGTATGAAGACGAGGCCTTCGTTGTTTTCGGGTTGGTTCGGTTGGGACATATTTCCTTTGGTTGAGGGGAGGGGGTTAGAGGTCGCCGTCTGTGGTGAGTGACATTCGAGGTCCGACGATGGTGTAGGTTTGTCCTGCGATCACGACGTTACAGAATGGCTCTGACTGGTCGGTGCCATTGAAGCTCAGTGTGTTGTAACTCTGGCCATTGAACCGACATGTCCGGGAGGTCGGCGACACGACCGCCGCGCTGTAGCCGCCCCAGCCCCACGAGTAACTCGATGGTGTCGTGGCGCCGGTCCAGTTGATCGTGGCGGTGAAGTAGTCGCGCCGACGCCCCGATCCGACCGCTTCGCTGCTGCTTTGGGTGATCTGGATCGTAACGGTTGGGCCGGACGACTTTCCGCGTAGCTGATCGGAAGTCCAGGGCGTGTTCAGCCCTGCCGCCGACGAGACCTGGGAAGATGTGAAGGGGGTCGCGAAACCCCACTCCGCCCGCACCTGTTCAGATGTGAATGTGCCGTTGGTAGGGATGGTCAATGGATCGTCCCTTCAAGCTGGGCGACACGCTGACGAAGGGCCTGAACCTCAGCAATCAGAAGCGGGATGTAGCCGGTCTGATCCAGCGACAGGATCGCGTCGCCATCCTCGTGCGTATCGGCCCCTTCGCTGACGAGGATCGGAGCGACCTCGCGAGCTTCCTGGGCGATCATGCCGAACATGCGGCGACCGCCCTTGGTGAACTCATAGACGTTGGTCCGGTCGATGATGTCGGACGCCTGAGCCAGCGGGATCGGAGTGATGTCGGTCTTCAGGCGACGGTCGGAAGTGACGGTGAACGAACCCATCTGAACCTGACCGCCCGTGACGATGTTCTTGTCGTTGTAGGCGCGGAGCCACGAACTATCGTTCATGAACCAGCCGCCTCCCCAGTTCTCCCAGTAGATGCCGGTCGAGCCACGGACACGGAACCACTGATCGATGCCGGTGTAGATATTGGCGCCGAATGTGGCGTTGTTGTTCTCCAAATCGATCTCAAGCGGCCAACCGCCACCCGTGCTCGCCCAACCATCTGAGTCAGTTCCGGACCCGCGCAGGACGTAGAAGCGATTAGCGTTGACGTGGATCATCGCCGAGCGATTGTCGGTGTCGCGCAGGACGACCGTTGGGTTTGTCCCGCGAAGCTGGAGCTTGTTCCCCATTGAGGTGTCGGCTCTGACCGTCAGATTACCATCGTTGTCGATGATGCCGGTCCACACGTCGGAGCCATTGCGCCATTCGTGACCACCCTTCGACTTGGAGTAGGAGCGGCCATTGCTGGCGAAATAGAAGCGGTCGTTGGCGTCGCGAGTCTGAATCCAGCCGTCGTTGTATCTCTCCATGCGGGTGAGGGGATCGAAGTTCTTGGTTGTCCAGAACTCGTTGATCACTGCACCATCGGACCAACCACCCCAGCCCCAGCGACCGTTCTCGAACATGCCGAAGTATGTTCCCCATGCGCCGGGACGGTGGAACTTCATCCACGCGCCGTAGCCGCCGCCCGCGCCTCGAACTTCGAGCAAGGCATTCGCGCCGTTGTCCTGCGGGTTCATGAACGAAGGGAAGGTCAGTTGCTTCGCCATGACCTGTTCGGTGCCAGCGTGAGTGATGACGGACCCAGCTTGAGAGCCATTGTTAGAGTTGGCCTCGATGGTCGGCCCGACGATGACACTTCCACCCTGACCATGGGATAGCCAAAGGCGTCCGTCAGATTTCGGGATCGATATGCGGGCGTGAAAGTCGGTCGTCGCATCTGTCGAGAAATCGACGTAGGGGCCGTAGCCATCGTTGCGGAGTTCGACCCAGCCCTTCTCGACATTCACGCGGTTCGCTGCGGTCGATGCTCCGACGATGAGGCTCCCCATCGCCTGCATGTTGTAGTTCGAATAGATGTTGCCGTTCAGACCGTAGAGGGTGCCGTCCGCGTCGAACCGCCAGTAGCGTTCCTGCCCGCCCGGTCCAGTCTTGATGACGGTGTGGTTGCCATCAGGGTAGAATAGGCTGTGGTTGGCTGAAAAGCTGTGCGCGCCGACCGCGCCGTTCACGCTTATCGGTGTGCTGAAGGCGGCGTTTGCCTTTGGGGCTTTGAGGTCCAGCGCATCTGGCAGGCCCGTGATGTCGGTCATGCCATGGGTGTGAGCCGATGGCGCGAATGTCGCCGGGATGCCGGTGATCTCGCCCCAAGCGTGGCCGTGGGTGGACGGTGCGAAGGTCGTCGGCTTGGAGCCGAGATTGGCCCAGGTGAAACCGTTGATGTCCGTATGATTGTGGCTGTGCGTCGAGGGTAGAAACGTCGTGGGTTTGTCCACGATCTCAGTCCAAGCAGGCGTGTCGTCGGCAATCTTGATGTAGCTCGTCTCGACAGTCTTCGAGCCTCCGCCCCGATAGACGAAGCGTCGTCCGTCCGTGATGGTGACGAAGTCGCCGCTCTTCATGGCTGACTGCTGAGCGGCTGTCAGTTCAGCAAACCCGCCGGTCGAAGCGAAGTGCGCCGGTCCTGGCATGATCGGCAAGTTCGCCAGAGACAGAGTGCCGCTGATCCGGTTGGCTGCGATGGGGTCAGACTTCAGATCGAAGTTTGCCGGTTCAAAGTGGGCGGCCAGTTCGGCTGAATCAGCGGCGGAAACGGCTGAGGCCTCTGCGGCTACGGCGTTCGCCGCCGTTTGCTGGGACAGTTCCGTTATCGTTTCGACGGCGACTTGCACATCTGCACCGTGGCCCTGTGCAAGCTCCGCCCAATAACGCGCATTGGCTTCGTGATTGGCTGCGTTCGACTGCGCCGTCTGGGCCTGATTGCGGGCGGTGACGGCGGCATTCTTCGCCGCATCCGCCAGCACTTTCGAAGCGTCGGCGGCAGTTGCGCTGGATGCCGATGCGCCTGCGGACTCGTTGGCTGCCAGCTTTGCGATCTCAACCTGCGCGGCAGGACCGGCGACTTCATCGACGATGGCTGCGGGGCAAGACACAAGGGTCTCGACCCCGAGTGCATTGGTCAGCGGGTAGCGACCATCATGGTTCGGCCCACCTCCGACGACCCCGCCAAGCCAGTCCGCAAACTGTGCTTGGTTGGCGTTCCACGCCGTGATGGTCGTCTGAAGTTGTTGGGCTAGGGCTGGTGACAGCCCGGACATTATTCGTGCGCCGCCTCGACGGCGTAGTGGTTGGGCTCCATGCGGCTCCTTGTTCTGATGTCAGTATATTTAGGGGTATGATCGCGTCAGGTGATCGTCGGCTGATCGGTGTAGCCACCGCCACCGCCTGGGTCGTAACCCGGATCGGTGTAGCCGCCGCCGCCGCCACCGCCACCTCCGCCAGTTCCGACGCCAGCACCAGAGCCGGTGCCGCCGCCAAGGGCCGAGGTGTTGTTCTTCATCTCAGTCACCTTGCCGTAGCGGGCGGTCACGGTCTGGGTGGACATGTTCGAGGTGAAGTAGATTTGGACGTAGTAGTGCCAGTTTCCGGCTTCGTTCGGACGGTCGAGATACTTCATGGGAAGCGCGCCCTGCCATGTGTCGTTCGCCATGCCGGAGCCGTTCAGTTGGACGGTCTGGATGACTGTGCCGCCGTCCGTTCCGCGCGACCGGACAAGCTGAACGATGGCGACGAACGATCCGCTCGCGTTGTGGGTGAATGTCCCATAGGCGTTGAAGTCCACGTCGATTGGGCTACTTGGCTTCTCGACGTTGATCCAGACGCCGTGGATGCGACACGGCGTGGTGTTGGTCAGAGTGACGGCGCCTGCATTGTAAGCCGCCTCGACGTTCGTGACGGTGTTCTGGGTCAGTTTGCTGTTGTGGATCGTGCCTTCGACGAGGAGGTCACCGCCCATCTCGACGTTGGTGTTGAAGCGGACCTTGTTCCCGTTCATCGAGACGATCTTCACGGGCGTCCCGCCATTCGGGGAAACGAAGGCGAATTCGTCGGCGACCATATTCAGCGAGCCAGCAGCCGGGCCGGAGTTGTTCAGGCTGATCCCGATGATATGGCCGTTGTTGTTCACGGCGACGCCCCAGCGGGACAAGACGCCGTTGGTCGCAGCCGACAGGGTCGTGACCGATGCCGATAGATTGCCGACCGTGGAGTTCACGGTCTGAAGGCTCTGCGCGACCGAACTGACTGCGTTCGTCCGGGCGGTGATCTCGTTGGCGATGGCCGCTGAGTTGTTGCCAAGGGCCGTGTCGATTCCAGACAGACGGGTGGCCATGCTCATGCCGCCGCCGATCTGGACGGTGTTCATGTTCATGTTCCAGGCGGAGCCGTTGGCCGTCGTCGCGCCCAAGAGAGAGAACTGTTGGGCGAAGGTCTGATCGGCGGTGGACCGGGCCGACGCCTCGTTCTGGATAGCCGCTGTGTTCTGTCCGACTTGGGTCGCCAGTTGCTGGCGCGCCAGTGTCTCCGCAGAGATCGCGGTCGAACGGGCGGACTGTTCGCTGTTGATGGCGGCGGAGAGGTTGGCCGCCACCTGTGTCGCCAATGCCTGACGCGCCGAGGCCTCTGCGGCTATGGCCGTGGTGCGGGCCGTAGTTTCCGCAGCGACCTGGGCCTGGGCGCCGGAAGCCGCCTGCGACAGGATCGCTGTAAATTTCTGCCCCAAGGTCTCGGTCGGGCTGACCATCGTCTTGGCCTGATCCAGAACGAAAGCCGTCCCGTTCGCCGTCTTTGATCCGAGCAGACTAAGGGTCTGAGCGAAGGTCGCGTCAGCAGTGGTCCGTGCCGTCGCCTCTGAAGTGATGCTGGATTCAGCGGCGCCGACGCGCGTGATCAGTGCGTTGATGCGGTTGGCTTCGGCGGTGACGGCGTTGGTCCTGGCCGTCTCTTCAGCGATTATCCGGGAGAGGCTGTCACCCGCCGCCGCATTGATCGCGTTGAATCGCTGGCCGATGGTTTCGGTCGGGCTCAGCCGCAGTGTGTTTTGATTGACGATGAAGCCGGTATTCGAGCCGTTCTTCGCGCCGATCAGATCGACGGTCTGAACGATGGCGTTGTCGCCGTCGATCCGCTGCGTCCGTTCTTCTGCGATGACGGTCGCGATGCCCTGGCCGTCGCCCACGCCGAGGAGGCCGTCCACGACGCCCTGGATGTTATTGACCTGATTTTCGAGGCTGGCGGTGCGGGTGCCGACGCCAGCAATGGTCGAGTTGACCACGCCAATGTTGTTCTCGAAGTTCGTCAGTCGGAGCGCGTGCTGGATGATCTCAGCCGCGTTCAGATCGACGCCAGCGACCGCGTCACGAAAGCGGTTCAGTAGGTCTTCGCCGAGATCGCTGATCCGGACGAGTTCATCGATGATGGCTTCGGGTGTGGTGACGACGCCAAGCTGATCACCAAGGCGGATGCGCGCTTGATCGATGGCCCCGGCGACGGTGTCTTTGGTTTCCTGTTCGTGGAAGAGAAGCTGGGCGACCGCCTTGTTCAGTTCCTCCTGAGTCAGGTTCGACCCGTTGTGGAACTGGACGGCGGCTTGGTCGATCGGCGTAACTCGCCTGATCTCGACGACGCTGTTTTGCGCCGGTTGGCTTGGGAGCCGAATGCGGGAATCGTTGATCCAAGTCAGAAGGTGCTGACCGATCCGCAGACCGTTGACGCTGACGTGGATGTCGTTCCGGTCGAGGTAATTGACGGCGAGATCGAACTCGCGCTGGCCTTCTTCGACCAGATACTGAACGCGGGTGTTGTAGCTCAGAGGCTCCTTTCGCAGACGCCAATAGGTCCGGCTGACGCCGGGCCTATCAGCCGCAGGGGTGTAGGGTTTTTAGTCGCCCATCAGGGCGGTGAGGCCTTCCAGCGTCACGCCGTAGGCTCGGGCGCGGCTCTCGACTTGGAACATCTCAAGGCCGCGTTCGGCTCCGAACTCTACCGCCTGGGCGGAACCTGTGCGGTTCACCATTTCAGCAAGCTCGGGATAGTCGCCACGCTTGATCGCCGCCGTCGCCTGTTTGCGATAGCTGGACACGACGCGCTTGATTTCGAAAGCGCGCTGAGGGTCGGCCATCCCGGCGAACTCGTCGGAACGGACCAACTCTGTCAGGGCCTCGTGCATGTTGAGGCCATCGGCTGGGCTTCGATATTCCTGACCCTGAATCTCAAGCAGCCGAGCGGCTTCGCGCGGCGTGATCTTCTGGCCATTGAACCGGGCAGGCGGGTTTGCAGCAAGCAACAGATCAGGATCGTTCTCCGCCAAGACGGAGACTTCTCGCCGGACAATGTCGTCCGTGACTTGGCTGACCCGCATCGGCTGCAACAGACCCAGCGGATTATCCGGGCGAACGATCACGTCACCGAGCCAGTCACGACGCTCCGCAACCGACTCGGACAAGCCGGGCAGATTGACCATGAAGGCTTCTAGGACGCCGTTGGCCTGACGCATGACAGGGTCTTGCTCCCACGCGACGTTGCGCACGATGGCAGGGACCAGCGAGTCGCCGAGCTTCTTGAATCCGGCTTTGGCTGCGGCCTGACCACGGCTATCGTCTGTCTTGGCGAACGCCGGGTCCAGCATGTCGAAGAAGTCGCCGACGCCTTGCAGCGCAGCCTTGTTGACGATGTTGTTCGTGATCGCCGACAGGACGCCACCGGCCATGGCGGTAAGGGCGTCATCGCTCGCATCTTTGTCCCGCCATGCCTGATGCATGTCAGAGACCATGCCGAGCATTTCGGCCAAGGGGGACAACTGATTGTAGCCGTACCAGCGACCGCCAAGCCTGATGCTGTATGATTTCACCCCGTCTTGTTCTTCGGCCTTTGATCGTTTGCCGACCAGATCACCGTTGCAGAACAGGATCGAAGCCATCGACATCACACCGATACCGGTCACCATTCGGGCCATGACCATATCGCCTTCGGCGCCGCCACGGGTCAGCGCAGCTTCTTGCTCCGACATCACGCGGAAATAGTCTTTGAACCCGGCTTGGTTCTCCTTCGTCATCCACGCCAAAGCCGGATTACGATCCACCATACCGGCGCGCACGAGGTTGATCGGCGTTCGGAAGAACGGAACGTAGAGAGCCTTGATGAAGCGCATCCGGTTCAGGGCGCGTTCGAACGCCTCGACGGTCGGGCCGGTCTTCTGGAAAGCGAGAAGACGGGCATAGTCGTTGGCCATCTCTTGCAGGTTTACCGCCGCCAATGTGTCGGCTGCGGATTCCAGGCGGTCATCGCCCATGTAGTTCTTAGCGAAGTTCCATTCCTCGCCGATCTCGTCGAAGGCCTGCTGCGCGCGGCCCAAGGCTTCGGCGGTCGGACGGTTCTTCACCGCGTCCAGCGTCCGGGCAAACACGCGGTCCTTGTCCTTGCCGGTGAGGCGGGCCGAACGGTAGGCGGCTTCGCGGACGGCCAGCGCATTAAGCTGCATGCCGCGTCCCATGACCTTGGTGAACTCGTCCATCGCCAGAGACGGGCGAACGCCCAAAGTGCGCAGGGTGCCGAACAGCGCGGTGCCCGCCATGTCCGGGATGGCCAAGACGCCTTGCTTTCGCCAGTTCGCACGTCGGGCGGCATTGAAAGCGAACGGCACGATCTGCGCGGTATCGCCGATGGATGTCGCTGCGTCGGTGATTGGCTTGGCATCTTTGAAAGCCTGCCAAGCCATGCGCGACGCATCCATGAAGTTCTGATGGACCCCGTGGACGTAGGCGTTGGCTTCCCGGAACGTCACCGCTTCAGCGGATGTCCTCTTACCCAGGACGCCGCGTCGGATCGGCGAAGTGACGCCAGCCGCGACGTAGCGTTCGGCGACGGTCATGGTGGCATGCAATACCGAACCGATGGCGTTGCGGACGGCGGTCGCCGGGTTCGAAAGATAGCCAGTCACGATGTAGGTCGAGAGATAATCGCGTAGTCCAAGCTTCCGGATCGTGCGCAGTTCTTCGCGAACCTTCGCCGCTCCGCCTTCGCCATACGCCTCGCGCATGCGCTTGAGCGCAGCGGCGAGTGCTTCGTCTGACAGGTCAGCCGTGCCGAGCGAATCTTGCATCGCGCGCCACGACTCTTGGATGTCATTGACCATGCGAGCGCGCTTCTTCTGCGCCTTCATGATGTTGAGGGCGCGACCGATCTCCGACTTGGCCCCGCCTGCCATGCTGTCGAGAAGTGACGCGGCCTGAAGCTGGGCGGCCACAGCCTCAATGGTGGCGGTGTCCTTCTTGCCAGCTTTGATCTCGGTCTCCAGCTTGCTGATGGCTCCGAGGAGTTCGTCGGTCTGCTGGATCGCGACGGTTTCAAGCGCATGGATTTTCGCCGCTGCGCCGCCTTCGCCGGTAAGGTCCGAGTGCGCCTTGATGGCGTCGGACAGGGTAATCCCGAACAGCGTCTGACGCTTGATCGTGTCATCCCACGTCTTCTTCTCACGACCGGCTGCGTCGTAGAGCGGGCGGAAAATGTCCGCCATGACGTTGGTCACCTCTTCGAATTTGTCGGGATCGTTGTTCAGAGCGTCGAAGTCGAAGACATCGCGATTCCAGTGGCTGGCGTCGTCGCCGAGATCGACGGATTCCTTGCCGAGCCACCGGACGAAGGTTTCGATCTGATCCTTCTTGATGAACGTCTTCAGACGGTCGAGGTGCGCCATCGCGGCTTTCCCCCGGTTGGTCGTTCCGACCTTGTCCCAATCGACGCCGTTCCAAGGATCGGCCTCCGGGGCGTCGGCCTTGGCTCCGGCTTCTGCCTTCACATCTTCAGCCGATTTGACTTCGGGCCCGTCGATCCGTGCGTCGCCCTCCACTCGCGCCGGGACGCTGGCGTCCTTTGGCGGCGTGACATCTTTGAGAGGCATTCCATCCGGCAGAGGCGTGGTCTTGATGTCGTCGGTAGTCAGGAGGGGGCGCGTCACAGCGTCAGCCGCGTCCAGGTCTTCACGCATCGCCTGAGCAATGGTGTCATTGGATGGAGGCGTTGCCCCCGGTTTGCGGATCAGTTTGGCGGCGCCTTCGAAGGCGCCGGTAAAAGCAGCACCCGCGCCAGCAGAAAGAACCGTCTGCTCGATACGGTATTCGTCTTGGGTAAGTCCTAGTGCGTCGGCCTGGGCCAGCACATCTACGCCGCCCGCGACAGCCGCCTGCACGGCAATCTTGCCCCAGATGGACGACCCACCAGTGATGTAGGATGTCGGATCGGTTGCTGCGCCGACCAAGGTTGCAGTCAGGGCTGCGGCGCCATGAAGGGCCTTTCCGCCTACGCCGCCCTCCGCTTCCCAGAACGGGTCTTCGGAGGATTCTCTAGCGAACTCCGCTCGACGTGCGCGTTCGTCTTGAACCATTTCGTTGGTGACATTAGCCAGCGTGTCGCGACCGGTGACGGCGTCGAAGCCCATGTATCCGCTCGATACCAATCGCGCGATCAGACGCGACGGGTTGAGCGCGAAGCCTGCCGGGTTAGGGATCGGTTCGCCCTCTTTGCGGGCTCGGCCAGCGGCCTGATATTCGGCGGCATCATTGAAGCCTGCCCGCCAGCCTTCAGCGATCCAAGATGTGTTGACGGTCTGGGACCACACGTCTGCAAAGCGTTCGCCTGCGCTGCGGTGGCGAGGGGCTGTGAGGGCGGTCGTCGCGTTGAGGCGGTCGCGTTGCGCTTCGGGTTGGTTGCCGTAGTGGCGAGCGATTGCAGCCGAAATGACGTGCTGCGGAGTTCCTTCAGGAAACTCGAACTCAGTCCCATCGGGACCAACGTGAATCGTATTCATCAATCTCCTATCACTTTGCCCGTGGCGTCGTAGCGGACGCGGCGAGGCGCGGTGGCGGTTTGGGTTTCTCCCGGCGCGCGGGTGTTGCCTGCGCCGTTCGTTCCTGGCCCGGTTGTGGAACGGCCAGCGGATCGAATGCGCGGCGAGTATTCGTTGAAGACGTTGTCCGCTGCGGTCATCGGGGATTGTCCAGACGCCACTCGACGCTCCCACTCGATCTGGGCGTCAGCCATCAGACGACGTTGAGGATCGCTTGGCGCGACGCCTGCTGGGAACATGCCCCCCAATGACGAAGCGACGTAGCCGCGAGCGATGATGGCGGTGCGACGCTCTTCGGGCGGGATCGCGTTATCGCCACGGCTTCCGCTGGCGGCGCGTTGCTTGATGTCGAGGTAAGCGCGGGTCGCGGCCCGCCCTGATCCGAAGCGGCCAGCTTGATAATCGCGGTCAGCCTGGGAGGAGATAGACGACCAGTTCGGACGCTCGGTCGCGAACCGTTCCGCATATTTCAGAACGACATCGTCATCAGCCTCGCCTTCCAGTTGGTCGTTGCGAAGGCTCGTGAAGGCGTTCCTATAAGACATCGCCTCTGACGCGTTCAGCGTCCCGTCGCGCATGGCGGCGGTGATCCGGTCATCGACGTTTTTGCCGGATAGGCTGGCTTCATACAGTTCGGTGGCGAGCGTATCGCGCTTGTCCTGGCGAGCTTTCTCGATGTCTCGCTCCGTGTCTGACTCGATCTGCTCAATCAGGCCGGTCACATACATTTGCTGTTCAGAGGTCAGGATCGAACGGCCTGGACGGCGAGGGCGACGCGCCTCGTTTTTGACGCTGCTGTCAGTCGCCGATCCATCGGCGGCGCCTGAATCGGCCAGCGTGGGCGTGCCTGCGATCTGCTTGCCGACGTGCTGATCAGGATTGATCGGGTTACCCCGTGCATCCTTCACGGCCCAATGGAGATGTGCGCCTGAGCTATTGCCCGTGTTCCCGCTTAGGGCGACGATCTGCCCTTGGCTGACCGTTGCGCCTTGTTCGGCCTTGAAGCCCGACAGGTGCATGAACTCGGTGCTGGAGCCATCCGCGTGACGGATGATCATCATCTTGCCCGCGTTGCCGCGAGTGCCAGCAAACTCGACGACGCCCGATGCGGTGGCGCCAACTTCCGTTCCGACAGGCACGGCAATATCGACGGCCATGTGGTTGGTGCTGGCGCCTGGAATGGGGGCGCGGCGGGGGCCAAAGCCAGATGTGCGACGGCCACCCGACACGGGCGATTTGTAGGTTTCGACAGGCGCACTGACCGGCGCGGGATTTGCCGGAGCGACGGGGGGCAGCGGCGCACCTTCGATGGCCGGGCTGTTCAGTTCAGCCGTGCGCGCTTCTTCAACTTCTGCGGCGACATCTTCAGCGGGGCGCGCGTCATCCAAAGCAAAGAGAGCTTCTTTGTCACGGGTCCGCACGGCATAGGCGCCGATGCTCTTCACGATGGCGTCCTGAACGACGACGCCGTTCAGGCCAGCGGCTTCCAGGTTGGCGACTTCGGCGCCCAGATCGACGGCTTCACCGCGTCCCAGGCGGGCCTGTATCTCGCCGGTCGTAGTCTCAAGGAACTCGCGGTCAGTCTTCTCTTTGACGGCAGTGCCGATCCGGTTGTCTTCGGCGTTTGACCAACGCGACAGGCGGTCAGCCACCTGAACCCGAACTTCGTCCGTGTCATAGGTGTCGAGGGTCGAGGCCACGAACTCAGCATTGCGCTCGCCATAGTAGGCTTCGATCTCGTCCATCGTGGCGCCACGGTTGATCATGGCGTCCGCTTCCTGCGCGGTCTCGCGTTCGAAGGTGGTCTGCGCGGCGGCGGCGGTGATCGAGGTGAAACCACGACGGTAGGCGTATTGCTTGGCCTGCTCCGGATCGATCTCACGCCCGGCTGCGGCGTCGGCAATACCGGTGGCGTAATCGTCTTCAGCCTGCACAGCGGTCTGTGCGATGTCGTGGCGGAAGTAGGCTTCGGTCGCATCACCGGCCATGCCGAAGAGACGGCGGATTTCGTCCGCCTGTTCTTTGCCACGCTGCGCGGCGCGCATGTCGGCGGCGGGCCGGATGCTGTCCACCCGCGTCTCGCGACGGGTCGGCAAGACGGCGTCACGATTGGTCGTGATCCGGTCTTGGGTGTTGCGACGTTGATTGATGTTCGAAAGATCCCGATCAGCCATTAGCGCGGTCCTTTCGATGCTGCGGTCTTCTGGATTTGGAGCGACTTGCCGCCGTAGTAGGCATTGGCCCCCGACATCGCGATCTTCAGCCCGGCTCCCAGGAGCGACGGACGAGAGTTACGGGCATGCATGCCGTTGGCGTCGGCCAGGGCAGCGTTCTGTTGGATGTCGGCATTCGTGCGGATGCGCTCGCGCGCCAAGCTGTTCTGCATTGCGGAGTCATTCAGGAGGGCCTGGACTGACCCACCGATATTTAGTCCGGCTTGGCCTGCGGCGACTTTGATCCGGGCCTGTTCACGCCGGGCCTCGCGCTGACGGTCGTTGATCTCCGCGATCTCGGCTGTGCGGATTTCGCCCTGCTGCACGGCAAGCTGACTGTTGATGGCTTTGGTCTGCTGCTTTGCAGCTTGGATTTCAGAGATAGTCGAGGTGGCGGTGCCGACTACGGCGAGCGTCACCATGGCGGTTACGGGGTCACAGATGCGATGGTCCCTCCCTAGTGCTGGAGAAAAGATAGAAGGGCCGCTTTTCGCGACCATGGGTCAGATCGACATCTTCGATCTTGAACCCGTTGCTCAGGAGCCAGCGGATGCTGACGTGGTTTCGTGCATCGACATGGTTGGCCAGACGGCCCCATCGCTCATGCAGAAAGCTGACGTAGCGGGGGGTTGCTCGCGCGATGGCGAAGGCGGCGGGGCGACGCTGCATACCGGGGGTGCCGAGCATCCAGATGCATCCCTCAGCCGGGTCATCGCCACCGCATCCGAAGACACAGATCGGCTCGCCGTCGTCGCAGATCACCCAGGCGAATGTCGATAACTGGACCGACATCACCAGTATGGTGAGGGGGTCCGGTGGCCCGATGCCGGGGAGGGGATTGGTCGCCCGGATTTCATCCAGATCGCCGGGGCGCATGTTGATGGCGATGGCTTCGAGCCAGTCCAAAGACTGTTCGCCCGAAGCCTCGCCCAGGTCGTGGAAAGTGATCATGTGTTGGGGGATGCTGACCGCCCGAAGGCGGTCAGACTCTTGATTGGCCGTTGTAGAAACCTTCCCAAGCGGCGGCGACAAACGTCGATGCAGCATGGGTGTCGTTGGCGATCTTGACCGTGGCCAAGGTGTTCTTGCCGCCGACCATGAATCGGAAGCTCCCGGTATGGAGGCTGGGGGTATTCAGGTGGAAACTGTTCGCGCCGAGCGTCCGTCCAGTGAACTGAGACAGCTTGGACGGAACGACTTCTCCGATGATCGGATCGCCGCCGTAGGGGCTGACCAACGTCTTGAAGTAGGCCGTGTCGGAGAACGACACCGTCCAGCTTCGCAGGATCAGGTGACCGGTTTGAACCGCCTCGCCTTTGGCGTTCTGCATGAACTGCGTCGAGAACTGGAACGACATCTCATAGGCCTCGCCGTAGAGGAGAGGGCCGGAGAGGACGGCGCCAGGAACGCTGACCTTGGTCGGGCTGATCCACTGATAGGTGGTCGGATCGACAAGGGTGTGACGCTGGCCGCCGAAGGCATCGCCGCGCACGATCCGGAAGCGCGACTGAACCGGAGCATAGGCGAGTTGAAGCTCAGTCCGGTTTATGGCGGTGACGTAGGTTCCGGTCGTTTCGTGGCGACGGTCGATGAAGACCTGATGCTCTGACGATTCAGGATGTGCGCCCGAACGTAGGTCCACGCGCTCCAAGAAGAGCGACCCACCGCGCTTGATGCAGAGGTTGAGATAGCCGCCCAGGTATGCGCCCGACACGACCTCCGACCCAACGCCGAAGTCCCATTCGTGCCATGCGGCTTGGGCCTTCTCGTCGGGGCTGGACCAGTAGAACTGATAGACGAAGGCCTTGTTCTTGGCGCCCTCGGTTAGGACGAACAGGGCATTGATCTCGTCAGCGGCGATCAATGCATGAACGCCAGCCGGGATGTAGCGGGGGACGTGTGCAGTGATGTCCGCAGCCGTATTCGCATCGACGCCCGAGAGGCGGGTGTATTCGCGAATGTTGGCCCAGCCGTTGTTCTCGACGGCGAAATACACCTCCGATCCCAAGGCGGTCAGGCCAGCGCGCGTGTTGACGACATAGTTTGTGGTAGGGCGGATCGCGAACGACATGGCCGTCAAACCAAGTTCGCCCTGAGACAGGCTGAACTGGTTCTGATCACTGGTCAGGATCATCCCGTCGTTGCCTTCGACCGCGTCTTTGAGGGTGCAGACGCCGGTTGAGGCGACGCCCAGATCGACCACGTCGCTGTCGAGGTAATCCTGTTGCGACGTGCGCCAGAAGTTTCCGAAATCGGAGGCGCCCGACAGAACCACGTTCTCGTCGTAGATGAAGCTCAGGCGGTTCTGATACCGGACAACCTTGCGGATCGTCCGACCGATGAAGCCAGGGTTGGCGTTCGTCTCGGTATCGCCGCACGTGCGAGGAGCCCAAGAGAACGGAGCAAAGCGGAAGACGCCATCGGCCCCGCGCACCAAGGCATGAGGCATAGTCTCCGCCTTGATCGCGTTGATCAGACCGGGCTTCACGCATTTCTCGTCCCAGACGCCACCGCTGCGGCGAACGTAGTAGGAGTTGAAGTCTGAGGTCTCGTCGCCCTGGATTTTGTAAACCGAGCCTTCAACCGGGGTCGGAACCGCTTTTTCCAAAGCCGCTAGGCTTTGATAGGTGCCTGACAGAACGCCTGACGTGGTGGGGTTTGGCGGGTATTGATAGGCGGTGCCGGGCGCGAACGGCATTCCGTTTTCGTCCAGGCCAATCGTCTTGTTCAGGTGGATGAAATAGTTGGCTTGATCGTTCAGATCATCGCCGATGGCGCCGAGTTCGCACACGGAGTTTCGGTTCACGACGAAGGTGTAATCGGCCATGGTCGCAAGGCTGATCTCGCTCCGATAGTCGGTCACTCCTGAGAGGTAGGACAGGCTGTTTCCGATCTCCTCGAACGGCTGTTCCTCGCCGGTCGCAAGGTCGAAGATGCGGAAGGTGTTGTTCGCCGTGACGACGAGATACCGCTCCTGGCCATCGCGGCTGATCTTGTGGATGTGAGCGTTTGCCGGTGCGGTTTCGAAGAGCCGGGTGACGTGTTCGGTCGGCGCCCGCTTGGTCAGACCATCAGCCAAAGACGACCATGCGTTGATCTGGCTTTCGAGTTGTTCGGGAGAACGGACTAGCGCGGACTGCTGGGATATTCCGCCGTGCAGCGAAGGGATCGGGTGCGCGTAGTTGCTCACATTCCAGCCCTCCATCCACGACGGCGGCGGTTTGTCTTCGCGGCCAGTTCCGGCGAGTGCTCGAAGATGTTGCGATCTGCGATGCGGGCGTCGTCGCGCAGCAGGATCGTCCAGGCGCGTTGCACATCTTCAGACGTGAAGCGGTTCAGCGTTGCGTCGCCCAGCATGCGGGTCTGGAAGCGGTTGCCCGCCGACTGCATGGCGAAGTTGCGCGCGATCTGAGGAAGCTCGTCGTAGGAATACGACCACGTCACATTGACCTTGACCGGTTCGGCTATGATCCAGGTCAGGTTGGCCTTGTCCCAAAGGCAAAAGCCGCGCGAGGGGTGCTTGCGCTGAACTAGGTTTTGGCGCCGGTCGGAAGGGTCCACGCTGAGCGCGCCTTCCGGAATGAGGATGACGCCGTCATTGGCGTCCGGGGACAGGACGTAGTCCTCGTCGGTGTTGAAGCTGAAACCGTGGGCGCAGACATCGCGAACGGCCTTGGCCAGTTCGGAGCGCGCAATCGTCTGATCAAAGGCCGCCTCCTCGAACGAGTTCATCGGGGCGTAGCCAGTGGTCAGCAGGATGTCGTTGACGGCCTCAAGCTCCGTGAGCGCAGCCTGCATCGGCGCACCTCCATGGAGTGAGGGATGAAAAAAAGACCCCGACCAGCGGGTGCTGATCGGGGCCTCCTGTGAGAAAGCCGGTTAGGGCTTAGGCCTTCTTGATTTCGACTGCGTCGGTCGCGCGGAAGACGCGAGTTCCAGACATGTAGCCAGCCATCAGAAGTGCGCCGCGCTTCGACTTTTGCTCGTCAACGTCGGTCCAGACGGCCTTGACCTCAGCGGTCGCGATGGCCTTCTTCGTCCACACCATACCAACGGTGTTGGCGCCGTTGACGCGGTAGATCGCCTGCGGGTGCGTGGTGTCGTTGACGCCCAGCGGGCCGAGGCTCGACTTGTGGACGATGACGCCGTCAATGTTCAGGGTGCCGGGCTTGGTCGCGATGTTGGCAGCCGGATTGTAGTCGCGGCTACGCAGCTTCTCGCAGCCTTGCAGGGCATACCAGTTGGTCTTGGTGACGACGCCGTAGATTTCCTGCGTCTCCACGTCCACGTCCTTACCGTCCATGACTGCGATAGCGGCCTTGAAGGTTTCGAACAGCTTGTCCGGGTCGGTGTCAGCGGCAGCTTCGGTGACCGATCCGCCACCTTGGCCCAACTTACCGGCGTCGCGGCAGGCCTTCAGCAGCATGCGGAGCGATGCGGCGTCGAACTTGCGAGCCAAGGCGCGGCCCTGCTCTGCGGCGTAGTTCGAACGGGCGTCGAACTGAGCCAGGATTTCGTCGATGTCCGACAGGAACAGGTCGGAGATCAGTTGGTCATCCGGCGTCAGGATGATCTCGTCGCCAGCGACTTGGCCACCGGTCAGTTCGGTGCCGGGGACGTGGTAGCTCGCGTCAGCCTGACCGATGAACGGCAGGCGCAGCGACTTGCCGCCAGCCAGCGAGAACATCGACTGAAGGGGACGCATGATGGTCGAGGTTTGATATTGGTTCAGAACCTCGCCACCGTAGAGGTCGAGGTAGAGTTCGCGGTTGTCGCTGCCACCGGACTTTTTGCCGGGGAATACGGGGGTAGAATTGGCCATTGGCCTCCTTGGTTGAGTTGAAGGGTTTGAAGCCTCCCGTCTCGCTCGGAGTCCGTTGGCGGTGAGGTTGTCCGGCAAGCCGAGCCACCCGTTACGGAAGGTCCATTTGATTGGGAGAAAGGTTGGGTCGGGTTTTCACCGACCGCTCGCCCATGGCGATCAGCCTGCCTTGTTCGCTGGCGGCGGCGCGGCCACCCCAGGCGAGCCTCAATGGACAGGCGAGGGTGGTCTTACGGATTCATCACAGCGTTCCCGCTGCTTTGGATCGCGCAATCTTTTCCAAGATGTCCTTTTGGACAGCCGGATCGGAATAGTTGGGGGCTCGGATCGCTTCCATCATCTCGTCACGCGAACGGAAGATGTCGCCAGAGGCAGTAGCGGATTCGGCCTGGACGAACGAACCCTCGGAAGGGTTGCCCGCCTTATATTTTGTCATGAGCCATTCGATGCCCTGACGCATGGTCGCTTTCTGATCGACCATCTTGTCGTAGGCGTCAGCTTCAGCGTCAGTCAGGTTGGTCTTCGCCCACTCGATAGCTGTCTCGAACGCATCCTTGCCGCCTGCCACTTCATAGGCAGACGCGAAGGTCTGTTGGCTCAAAGCCTCAAGTCCGGCCACGTAGGTTTGGACTACATCAAGCGGGATGCCCGCGTTCACGATGGCTTCGAAGGCCGCCTCAGTCACTTGACCGGCGTTGGCTTCGTAGGCTGACTTGAACGTCTCGATAGCGGAAGCGACCGGCGCCGGTTCGGCGGTCTGGTCGGCTTGGCCATCAGCCTTATCGATCTTGAGGGTATCGGCCTTCTCTTCCTTCGGCGCGATCAGCTTCTTTTCCAGTTCGGAATAGGAAGTCAGGAAGGCGTCGAGGTTCATCTCGCCCTTCTCAGCGTCCCAGAATTTCTCAGGGACATTGGTCGGACGCTCCTTGGCGGCGCCTGTTTCGGTCGAGGTGTCGTCGGCTTGCTTGCCGTTCAGACCCGCGACGTAAGAAGCCGGATCAGTGCCAGCCGGGAAGGCGTCGGCGGGAAGGGTAGTCAGATCGATCGATTGGGCCTCTTGGCCAGTTTCAGCTACTTGCATTCAATCCTTATTCAGGGGTGGTCGCCGCTTGGACTGCGGCGGTGGCGATGCCCGGAGCCGCTTGCTGTGCGACCTGGGCCATCATGGCTTGTTGTTGTTCTCCGGCCCGCTGCTCCTCCGACTTGAGAAGCTGGTCGATCCCGCTCACGCCATGCTGGAGGGCAAGCGTTCGCAGGAACGTCGGGACATTCAGGTATTCGGTGACAGGGATACCCAGGGCGGCGGCGTCGCCGACGAAGGTTCTCAGCCGGTTCACTTCAGCGGCCTGACCCAAAGCGGCCAAGCCAGTGACAACCTTGCGCTTGATCCCCTCTGGTAGTGCCGGGATGATCTGTTTGCGGTTGGCGATGTAGAGGTATCTGTTCGCGACGGGCAGTTGCAGTTCGTCGGCCAGGGTTGAGTAAGTCCCACCCAGCGTCGATTCTAGTTCTTCGCTCTGGCTGCGGATTTCCTCAGCCGTCACGCGCTCGCCCTGGCGGAAATCCCGCACGAGGAAGGCGCGATTGACGCGGCGTTCGATGCTTTCAGCGATGGTCGAAACGACGGAGAAATCACCCGTCTTATTCAGGCTGACACTCGTGATGGCATCGGAGGAGCCGTCGAAGACATCACCCGTCGAGGCGCGAACGACTTCCTGGATATCGATGCCGGAGTTCGGATCGACCAGATACAGAATGCGCGAAGCGGCAGCCGCCATCTTGATGACCGACGAGTTCGCATCTTCGAGAGACATGATGTCGCCGAGGTATTCGGTGACGTGGCTGCGTCCGTAGTCGGAGCCCGGAATCGCCAGCCAGCGGAGCGGCAGCCATCCGGTTGCATCGACGGGGCTTTGGCCATCCGAACCAGGGACGCGCTTGCCCTTGATCTCCTGCCAATGGACGACCTTGCCGTCTTGGCGTTCGACCACGGTGAAGACTTCGACAGCCTCTTCGATCTTGTTGAGGTCGAGATCGATTCCAAGGAACGACCGGACATCAGCCGACAGGGTCGAGGGGTAGATTTTCTCTTTGACGATGATCTCGCGGAAGGCGCCAAGGTGGTCCCGCTTGACCACGTATTGGTCGATGCGGAACAGGCGCGGAGTGCCGTCTAGCGGGATGTAGAGGAGGACGTTGCCAGCGATGATCAGGTGGCGAAGAACCTCCGCCATCACTTTCCGGGCGCCGGTTTCTTCGAACAGAGACGTGCTGCTCTGAACATACTGCGCCAGCTTCGTATCGACTTCCGCTTTGTCGCCACCAAGGGCTTCGGCGGCGGAGGCGTCGATCTCGCACCTGAAGAACGGGAGCGCGGTCGGGAACAGGATCATCAGAAGGCGGGCAGACAGGCTGCGAACGCCATCGGCGCCGACGCTCTGATACGGCTGCTCTGCGATGAAGTGTTCGTTCTGGCCCTCGCTCGGGATCAGGCCGGGAATGGTTAGGCGTGAGGCTTCTCGCGCGTTGTTGAGAGCCGTCATTCGAACGGCAGACAGCGCGCTGAATCGCGCTGCTGCGGATTTCATGCGTCAGATCACACTTTCAGTTTGAGTTTCTTGGCCAGGGTGCCAGTCGGGCCGCCCATGGCGGCGAGCGCATCAAGCGCGGCGAGGTTCTTGTCGGAGTAGCCGGAGCCGGAATCGGACCCGCCGCCGCCATTGGTGCTGGACGGGACCGGGTTTGATGGGACCGGCACAGCGGGACCAACCGGTTTGGTCGTCACCGATCCTTTGGGATGGCGACGGATCGTCAGACCGCTCATGCCGCGACGGGCGAGGGACAGTTGGGATCGGCCATCCAGCCCAGAGTTGATCAGGACGGGCAGGGGTTTGTCAGATGACGTGGCCGCGACCGGCGTCGCGACTTTTGGTTTGCTCAATAGGCAGATGGGGGCGCCCTCCTAGTTGTCGCCGGGACGGGCGAATGATGCTGCGTAAGCCGCCCGCACATCTCGCCAGACCGATCGGCGTCCTGCCTGAAACATGATGTCGGCTTCGGTCATGCCCGGCTTCATCACGGGTTCCGGACAAAGGTCTTCGATCATCAGGAGGAGTTCGTTCTCGTTTGTCGGAAAGTCATGCTTCCGGCGCGAGTGGGCCGTTGGGGTTCTGGACATATGCTTCGGGGGCTTGTGTGAGATCGGCCCACGTCAGCGGGCCTAAAAGCCAGTCGTCGAACGCGATGCGGATCATCGAAGCGTCCGAGCCAACCGGCACGGAAATGAAGGCGAGGTGGCCCCAGGCGGCGAAGTCGTCGCAAAGCCATGCCTCGAACACGTGGTTGTCGATCAAGTAGTCGTCGAGCCAGTCCAGCACGTTGAAGACGCGCTCCTCCGGACAAGCGAACAGCACCCGATCAGGGCGAGCCATGAACGTCAGGAAGGCCGATGTGAGGGCTAGGCCCTCATGGGCGCCCGACAAGTTCGTTCTTCGCATACTCGCGGATCGCGAGGACGGGATTGCTCCCGTAGGTCTCAGCCTCCGACATCAGTCGATAGGATGATTGGATCAGGTCGTGCGCCGAGACGCCGACAGCATCCGCGATCACGGCCAATGCCAGGGCGATTGCTCTGACCTGTGTCGTCGGTTCGCAGTCCTGAATCCTCGACACGAGTTGGAAGACGGGTGTCTTCAGATCGCTAACCGTGGATGCAGCCTTGATCGGGAAGGCGAGGTCTTTGGGGTCAAACATGAAACTCCGGGACGTTGTTCAATAGGGAGGGGAAATTGCGCTGATGCAAAGGTTTAGGCGAAGAGATAGTCGGACTGGCGCACGTGGCTGATGTCGAGGGAGCCGAGTGGGGGCAGGGGCGGGAGCAACGCCGCCTTGTCGGCAGGCAGTTGAGCAGCCAGTTCCTCACGCAGGATCGCCAGCCGATCCGGGGTATATTGATCGGCGAACGTGTTGCGCAGGATCGTGCTTAGCTCATGAATGAACGGGGCATGGACGGCGAAGCTGTCGTGAACGACGGCCAGATCGATGATGCCGATTGCGGCGCACTGATTGGCCACGGCCATGAGGTGACTGCCATCCATGGAATGGATGAAGTTCGGTGCGATGGAGTTCGACTGACGTTTGGAATCGATGCCCAGCCTAACGTCGCGCACGTTCACCTGCATCCGGGTGCCGCGATGGTATATGTCGATCTTGCTCGCCCGTGTCTTGGGCGAGTGCTGCAAGACCGGCAGGCCGACCGGCGTCGTCCATCGGATCGGAACGCCAGCCCTCGACATGATCTGGCTCGCTTCCTGTAGCCACTTCATGGCCTGCGATGCGGAGCAGACGACCTTCGAGATCGCGTCGTAGAGGATGTAGGAGAGCCACAGAGCGGCTTGGTAGTTGTCGCCGTCCAGATACTTCGACCCCTCGTCGTCCAGTTCCCACAAGGTCTGATAAATCATGTCGGTCATGCCAAAGCGGGTGGCCGAATAGGTGAAGGTCATGCATGGGCGTTTGCAGATGCGCCGGGTCACCTTGCCGCCCTTCCACACCTGCGCCTTGGGATCGTCGCTCTGATCGACCAAGGCCTGAACCGTGCGGGCTACGTCGGCATAGACATCCTCGGGCTTCGAGCCCGGCAGAAGATTGACCGAGCGTCCGCCGACTTCATCGCGAAGCATGGCGGAGAAGTGCTGAAGGCCGGAGTTCGAACCGTCCAGGCTGATCGGAATCCGGGTGATATGATTGGCGCCGTCGCGGACATAGCCCGCCCATTCAATACAAGCCGCAAGAGCCATAAACGGACTGTCCGCCGTGGCCCAAAAGCGTTGACCGTCGAGAGGATCGTTCGCGCTGTCGATGATCGCCGCTTCGTTGGCGAAGACCCAATCGATCCGCTCTTCGGTCGAGACCTTATCGACACCGAACAGACCGGCGATGTGGACCGCCAATGCACCGGCTCCGGCGTCGCCTATAGCGTAGCCGTCTGCGAATTCCAGAAGGGCCTTGGCTATGTCGTCGCCCTGCGGATGGGGGCCACCGACCGGGATCGGATAGACGCGGCCACGGAAATCCAGGGAGTGAGGAAAGAAGATCGAGTCTTCGTCGATGAACTTTTCCGCGACCCAGATTCGCTGGCTCACGGCCAACCGCTTCGTGAGGTCTTTGTTGTTCAGATCGTGGAGGCCAGCGGCTTCGCGCTTCCAGCGTTTCTTCGACTCTTCGTTGTGGTGGAAATCACCCGGCACATCCGGGATCGGTCGAGGGTCACGGGCAGGCATGCCGCCGAGTTGTCCGCCGTTGTCCCAAATCTCTTTCATCACGGCGAAGACGGGCTGATTGATCCGCCACGCCGTGTTCTGAATCGCGTTCACCGCGTCATAGACGGCGGGCATATCGTGGGCTGCGAGGTCGTCGTGATACGGGCGGTATGACTGTTTCACCAGACGCTGCCCCGGCGACTTGGTCAGATACCCGCCCTTAAATGGCGAGGACCAAGGCCGTGGTGGGATGATCATCGGAAGGTGGATCGGTTCCAGCAGTTCGCAGCGGGCGTGCTGATCTTCGAGCCAGCGTCGTGCAGCCTCAGTCGTTCGGACCCATTTGCCGTGACGTTTATCCTCGTCGATCACAAACAGACCGGTCGAGTCGCACAGCAGATTGATGAGGTGGAAGCCCGTCTTCAGGCGGGTCTTAAGATTGTAGTCAGTTTGCGCCCCGTGCTCCGCCATAGTCTTGCGGATGGCCCGCCGTTTTTTTGCGGAGTGGGACCGTGATTTCTGGTTCGCCCGGACCAATCCGTCGAAGGCATCGCGGCGAACCTGCCGGAGTTCAGACAGTTCGATATGATCGACGATAGCGTTGGCGACTGCACTGGCGGTCGCGGTCGCGCGCATGGCCCTGGCGGTGCAATCCAGGACGACACGGGCCGTGAGATAGGCGGCTTCATCTGCGCCGATGTTTGACAGGATCGCGAAGGCGTCGAGGTGACGACCTGCGCCGCCTGATCCGACGCGGCTTGTGAATTCCTCAATGGCCGCACTCAGGGTCGAGACGGTCAGCTTGAGAAGCTGGCGACCGGGAGGCAGGTCCGCTTCGCTGTTTGTCGAGGAGGGCTCAGACCGCCACGGAAGGGGGCGGGAGCTTTGATAACGGCTGGCCCCAAGGGCGCGAGCTTCGTCTTCGAGCGCGCGTTGGCGCGCCAGTTTCTGGCGGAAAGTTTCTGATTGTCTCACGCCATATTTAGCACCTATGTGCGCTGAGGTTGTCGGGGGGACGCGCGTGAAATCAGAGGGGCTTCAGTTGGTCGTGCAGGCGCCGACACCACCTGCCGATTCCGGCATGGATTGGCTGAGCTTCGTGTCATCGATGACGGGAACGCTGATCTGGCCCGCTCTCGTCGCCGCCTTGGTTTGGAGCTTCCGCAAGCAAATTACGCGTTTGCTGGAAAGTCTCGAAGAATGGGAAGGCTTCGGCGGAAAGGCCAAGTTCAGAGAGCGATCCGAAGACGTTCTTGAAGAAACGCAGATCGTGGCGGTCGCGGAGAATGTTTCGCCGCCCGCTCCTGCGGACCCTGAGAGCGAGACCCAAAGCCCGCCTGCCTCGACCTACGATTTCCTGAAAGAAACTGACGAGAAGCTTAGCGATCAGATACGCCGGTATCGTCTGGCGAACTTCGCCAACCTTCGGCCTGAGCTTCAAATTATCTCGGAGTTCATTCTTGTCGAAAGGGCTGTGGACAAGCTCGCCGCCGCAAATGGCATCGACCCATCAATGAACTTTACCGACAAAGTTGTCAGATTGACCGATCATCGAGTGATCACTCCTTCGACAAGCTCGATCATCTTCAACCTCCGCAGCCTTCGCAATCGCGCGAACCATGCTCGGGTCGATAAGGAGAGCGCGGACAACTACCATCAGTCCGTGGCGACGGTCGTCAGAGTGTTGGAGAAGGCACTGGTCGAAAAGCCTGCGGGCTGATACACATCACCGATACACACGGTCCCCAGCCAACGAGGACGGGCCTTGTTTTGTTTGGTTTTTTGGCCGGAACGCCGTCTCCTAGTTCCCCAGCCATCCGCCGACAAAGGTCGGCGCCGCCGAACCACTTCACAGCTTCAGCATTATCATGTGCGCCAGGGCTTCCGTTCGGATGCCCGGCTACCTAGCTTGACCGCAGATTGCTGCTGAGGAGAACGATGATGGTCACCGCCAAAGAAAAGCGCCTGGCGCCCCTGAGGACGCCGACGAGCCTGTCGGAGGAGGCGACCCAGAGCATTTCCGCTGCTCTGACCGGGCTGCTGGCCGATACGTTCGCCCTCTACATCAAGACCAAGAATTTCCATTGGCACGTCTCAGGCCCGCATTTCCGGGACTATCATCTGATGCTGGACGAGCAGTCGGCGGAAATCCTGGCCATGACCGATCCGATGGCCGAGCGGGCGCGCAAGATCGGCGGGACCACGCTGCGCTCCATCGGTCAGATCGCCAAGGAATCACGCATCGCCGATAACGACGCCGATTACGTCGATCCGCTGGATATGCTGGCCGAGCTTCGCGACGATAACGGTGAACTGATCGGCCGGATGCGCGAGGTGCATGACTTGTGCGACGAGCATAACGACGTCGCAACCGCCAGCTTGCTGGAGAACTGGATCGACGAGAGCGAAAAGCGCGTCTGGTTCCTGTTCGAATCGGGTCGCCGCGGCAACGGCTGAGGAACCGCAGCGCTTGCGCCGTCTTATGTATCGTCGATAGTCGATTACGGACGGCGCAGGAGAGGCGTGTGAAGCAGGGTGCGGTGATCTGCGGTTTGGCGATTGTAGGCGTGCTGGCGGCCTCGCCCGCCTCAGCCGATATGTCCAAGGCGTTCGGTAATACGATCGTGTCCCATTATCCGAACGGACAGTGGGTCAGGCACTATTTTGAGCCGGATGGACGCTACACCTCGCAGTTTTCGGACGGGCGACGTGTGGCGGCACGCTGGTCGGCCGAGGGTGACAAGATCTGTCTGTCCGGCTTCAGCCCGCGCCAGATCCTGCCACGCTTCTGCAGCCGGATGGTCGAGGCGGATGTCGGCGACAGCTGGCGCGCCCGCGATCCCTTGGGGCGCTCCATCCGCAACGAACTGATCGCTGGGCGTCGCTGAGGCCTTGCCCTGAGCGGCGTCACCCTCTAGACGCGACCGCCTACCCGATGCGGATGTGGCGGAACTGGTAGACGCACTGGATTTAGGTTCCAGCGCCGAGAGGCGTGGAGGTTCGAGTCCTCTCATCCGCACCAAAACAAAAAGGCCCCGGAGCGATCCGGGGCCTTTCTTTATTCATGGCCTATCGCCCTTGCGGGCTATTTGAGGCCAATCGATGGGCCTGCCGCGATTGGTGCGACAGGCCCGGTTTGGTCTTAGCTGATTGGCGGCACGGGCGGCGGCGGGACGTCGCGGTCCGTTTCGTGAACCTCGACCAGACCACGACCCAGGTGGCTCTTGCGGTAGCCATACAGGAAGTAGATCACCAGGCCGATGCCACCCCAGATCGGCAGCACCATCTTGGCGTCGTGCGGCAGGTTCCAGAACAGGAAGGCGCAGCCAAACGCCGACAGGGGCGCAAACACCCAGATCAGCGGCGTGCGGAACGGACGGCGGCGGTTCGGATCCTTGACCCGCAGCACTAGCACCGCGATCGACACCATGAAGAAGGCGAACAGGGTGCCCGAGTTCGAGATGTCGGCCAGCTGACCTACCGGGAACAGGGCGCCGGCGATGGCGACCGCGATGCCGGTGGCGGCGGTCACGATATAGGGCGTCTTCCACTTGGGGTGGATCTTGGTCAGGCCTTCCGGCAGCAGACCGTCGCGCGCCATCACGAAGAAGATGCGGGTCTGACCGAAGATCATCATCAGGATGACCGACGGCAGGGCCAGCAGGGCGGCGGTGCCAAGGGCGTTGCCGATCTGGGGATGACCGACGACGCGCAGAACGTGGGCCAGGGCCTCGTTGGAGCAGACCAGCATTTCGGCGTTGGCGGGCAGGGCGCAGGCGGCGACGAAGGCAGGCGAGCCGGGCTGAACAGCTTCACCGGCGGCGCCCAGAACTGGCTGAGCGCCGATGGCGCCGGCGGCGCCGAGCGCGACCAGCAGATAGAAGACCGTACAGATGGCCAAAGAGCCGATCAGGCCGATGGGCACGTTGCGCTGCGGGTTCTTGGTCTCTTCGGCCGCCGTCGAAACGGCGTCGAAGCCGACATAGGCGAAGAAGATCGAGGCCGCGGCGCCGACGATGCCCATCCCCGAGTATTGGCCGAAGAGGCCATTGGGAGCGAACGGCGACAGGTTAGCCGACTTAATGACAGGCAGGGTGATGACGATGAAGACCGTCAGGGCGACGACCTTGATAGCGACCAGGATTGCATTGACCCGGGCCGATTCCGTGGTGCCGACCATCAGCAGAGCCGTCACCAGCAGGGCCACGACGATGGCGGGGATGTTGACGATCCCGGCCGAGAAGTCAGGCGTGGGGATGAAGCCGTTCATCGACCAGGTCGGCCCGGCGGATAGGAGGTCGGGGAAATCGAATCCGAGCCCCTGTTCTATCAGCCCCAGCACATACCCCGACCAACCGACCGACACGGCCGAGGCGGCCACGGCGTATTCCAGAATCAGCGCCCAACCGACCGTCCAGGCCAGCAGTTCGCCCATGACGGCGTAGGTGTAGGTGTAGGCCGAGCCCGAAACCGGGGCCATCGACGCCAGTTCGGAGTAGCAGAGCGCTGCGACCGCGCAGACGGCGCCGGCGATGACGAAGCTGATCATCATGCCCGGTCCGGCCT
This sequence comes from Brevundimonas sp. ASV9, assembly GCF_016429195.1. Lineage (GTDB taxonomy): Bacteria > Pseudomonadota > Alphaproteobacteria > Caulobacterales > Caulobacteraceae > Brevundimonas. Next base: position 23,197 of record NZ_JAELUF010000012.1, on the reverse strand, counting down.
TTTGGGCGGCCGAAGCGGTCAGGACGAAGATTCCGGTGCCGATGATGGCCCCGATCCCCAGAAGCGTTAGTTGAATAGGACCAAGCGACCGGTGAAGCGACTTCTTCTCGGCCGTGGCAAGGATCGCGTCGAGCGACTTAACGCGCCACATAAAATACCCCCACGTTTTGATGCAGCCCCTCGGCTGCTTGGGGCGGACGCTAGCGACGGATGAGGCGGCGCGCAACGCGCATGACGGGGTGGTTAAGGCGCGACGACGCTTTCGTGATCGCCTGTCGGCAGGCTAGAGGCGACGCATGCTGCCCATCCACGCCGTTCTGGAACCGCTGAGAGCCGCGCTGAGCGCGGACAATACGGCCGTGCTGGCGGCGCCGCCGGGGGCGGGCAAGACGACGGTCGTGCCGCTGGCCCTGCTGGATCAGCCCTGGCTGGACGGCAAGGTGCTGGTGCTGGAACCGCGACGCCTGGCCGCACGGGCGGCGGCAGACCGGATGGCGACGACTCTGGACGAGCAGCCGGGCGGGACGGTAGGCTATCGCACCCGACTGCAGAGCAGGATCGGCCCGAACACACGCATCGAGGTGATCACCGAGGGCGTCTTCACGCGAATGATTCTGGACGATCCGGGGCTGGACGGCGTGGGCGCAGTCTTGTTCGACGAGTTCCATGAACGCAGCCTGGACGCCGACCTCGGGCTGGCGTTGGCGAGAGACACGCAAAAGCTGCTGCGCGAGGACCTGCGGCTGCTGGTCATGTCCGCGACGCTGGATGTGGTCGGGGTCTCGCGCCTGCTCGACGGCGCGCCGGTGATCGAGGCCGAGGGAAGGGTCTGGCCGGTCGAGACCCGGTATCTGGGCCGCAATCCGTCTGAACGGTTCGAAGAGGCTGTGGCGCGCGCCTGCCTGACAGCGCTGGGCGAGGAGGTCGGATCGGTGTTGGTCTTCGTGCCAGGACAGGGCGAAATTCATCGGGTCGCTCGGCTGGTAAACGAGCGGCTCCGGATGCCGAACGTCGATGTCGTGCCCCTGTATGGCGGGCTGGATCGGGCCGAACAGGACCGAGCCATCGAACCGGCGGCTGTGGGGCGGCGCAAGCTGGTGCTGGCGACCTCGGTCGCGGAAACCAGTCTGACCATCGAAGGCGTGCGGGTCGTGATCGACGGCGGCCTGTCGCGCGTGCCACGATTCGAACCCTCCAGCGGCCTGACCCGGCTGGCGACGGTCAAGGTCAGCCGATCCTCCGCGGAACAGAGGCGTGGCCGGGCCGGGCGAGCCGGGCCGGGCGTTTGCTACCGCCTGTGGGATGAGGAACAGACACGCGGGTTGGTCCCGCATCAACGGCCGGAAATCCAGGAGGCGGACCTGACCGGGCTGGCCCTGGACCTGGCCCGGTGGGGCGCACGCTCGGCGGAGGGGCTGGCCCTGCTCGACCCGCCGCCAGCTGGGGCCATGGCCGAGGCGCGCAAGGTGCTGACACGGTTGGGTGCGCTGGATGCCGATGGCGGACTGTCGAAACACGGGCTGCGCCTGACGACGATCCCGCTGTCGCCGCGGCTGGCCCATTTGGTGGCCGTGGCGTCCGACGCCGGCGACGCGATGACGGGCGCACGGATCGCGGCGGTGTTGAGCGAGCCGGGTCTGGGCGGATCGAGCATCGATCTGGCGGATCGCCTGATTGGGCTGGAGCGCGATCGCACGCAGAGAGCGCGCGATTCGATCAAGCTGGCGGAGCGCTGGGCGCGCGCGGCGGGCGGCGGATCGGGACGGACGATCGATCCAGGACTGCTGCTGGCCGAGGCCTTTCCCGAGCGGATCGCAAAGGCGCGGGGCAAGGCGGGTGAATATCTTCTCGCCAGCGGGAGAGGGGCCGTGCTGGAGGCGACCGACCATCTGGCGCGTGAGCCTTGGTTGACGATCGCCGATCTTGGCGGCGGCGATACGCGCGACCGGGTGCGACTGGCGGCGGCGCTGGAGGCGGACCGGATCGACAGCGATCTGGCGCTCCTGATCTCGACGGAGGATCGGCTGGCGCGCGAACCGTCGGGGCGGTCGGTGATCCGGCGCTCGCGACGCATCGGGGCCATCGTGCTGGACGAAAAGATCGTCGGCGCGCCGGATGCGAAGACCTTGACCGCCGCCCTTCGGGCCGAGATCGAGGCGGATGGGCTGGGCGCGCTGAAATGGGGCGAGCAGGCGTCGGGACTGCGCGCCCGTCTGGCCTTCCTGCAAGCGCGCGATCCAGCCTGGCCTGATGTGTCCGACCAGGCTTTGCTGGCGGCGCGTGAGGACTGGCTATGGCCCCTGCTGGATGGGGCGAAATCGCTGGAGGGGATAGTCGACGGCCATCTGGCTGAGGCCCTGCGCGGACTTATCCCTTGGGACCTACAGCGCCGTCTGGACGAGTTGGCGCCCGCGCGTCTGGTCACGCCCCTGGGATCGGCGGCCATCGATTACGCCGCCGAGGGCGGGCCGCGCGTGGATATTCGCGTGCAGGAGCTGTTCGGCGTGACGACTCATCCGACTGTCGGGGGCGTGCCGTTGACCCTGGCGCTGTTGTCGCCGGCGCGACGGCCGGTGCAAGTCACCAAGGACTTGCCGCGCTTTTGGTCGGGCTCGTGGGCGGCGGTGCGCGCGGAGATGCGCGGCCGTTATCCCCGTCACCCGTGGCCGGAAAATCCCGCCGAGGCGCAAGCGACGAACCGGGTCAAGCCGCGCGGTACCTGATCGCCTTGACGCGGCGGGAGGGAAACGGGCATCGCTGGGACAACCGGGAGAAGAAGATGTCCGACGTCCTGCCGAAGAACTCCACCGGCCGCGTGCTGTTCGCCAGCCTGATCGGCACGACGATCGAGTTCTTCGATTTCTATATCTACGCCACGGCGGCCGTTTTGGTGTTCCCGACGCTGTTCTTCCCCGGCGAAGATCCGGGGACGGCGCTTCTGTCGTCGTTCGCGACCTTCTCCATCGCCTTCTTCGCGCGGCCCATCGGCGCCTTGGCCTTTGGGCATTTTGGGGACCAGGTGGGGCGCAAGGCGACGCTGGTCGCGGCGCTGATGACGATGGGCCTGTCGACCGTGGCGATCGGCCTGTTGCCGACGCACCAGCAGGTCGGCCTGCTGGCGCCCCTGCTGCTGGCCCTGTGCCGGTTCGGTCAGGGGCTGGGCCTGGGCGGCGAGTGGGGCGGGGCGGTGTTGCTGGCGACAGAGAACGCGCCGCCCGGAAAGAAGGCCTGGTTCGGCATGTTTCCCCAACTGGGCGCGCCCATCGGCTTCATCCTGTCCACCACATCCTTCATCGTCCTGACATCGACGATGAGCGAGACCGCGTTCGAGGCCTGGGGCTGGCGAATTCCGTTCCTGGCCAGCGCCGTGCTGGTGTTCGTCGGCCTGTGGGTGCGACTGAAAATCACCGAGACGCCCGAGTTTCAGAAGGCGGTCGACCGCGACGAGCGCGTCAAGGCGCCCGCCGTGACCCTGTTCGCCCATCACAAGGCGGCGCTGGTGCTGGGGACGTTCAGCGGTGTGACGACCTTCACCCTCTTCTATTTGATGACCGTCTTCGCCCTGGGCTGGGCGACGACGGGCATGGGGCTGGCGCGGGCCGATGTGCTGCCCATCCAGTTGATCGGCGTGCTGTTCTTCGCCGCCTTCATCCCCGTCACAGCCTTGCTGGCGGATCGGTACGGGCAGGTCAGGGTGCTGATCGCCTCTTCGGTGGGGATCGGCCTGTTCGGCTTTCTGTTCGCGCCGCTGTTCGGGGGCGGCCTCAGCGGCCTTCTGATCTTCTTTGCGCTGGGGTTCGCCCTGATGGGCTGCACCTATGGTCCCATCGGCGCCGCCATGGCGCGGCCGTTCCCGACAGCGGTGCGCTACACCGGCGCGTCGATGGCCTTCAATCTGGCGGGCATCCTGGGCGCGTCGCTGGCGCCCTATGTCGCGCTGAAGCTGGCCGAGCGGTTCGGGCCGGGAGCCGTCGGCGGCTATCTGGCAATTTCGGCCCTGGTCACCATCGCCGCCCTGTGGGGCATGGGCCGGGTGGCGCCGGAGGAGAAGCGCTAGGTGTCGTCCGTCGCGGCATAGACCATGATGCCGGTGGCGATGGCCAGGTTCAGGCTGTCGGCCCGGCCGCGCATCGGGATCTTGACGTTGACGTCGCAGGCGGCGGCCAGACCGTCGGTCAGGCCCGCCTGTTCATTGCCCATCAGGATCAGCGACGGCCGTTGCATGACGGCCGAGCGGTGACTGACCTTGGCGTCCAGTCGAGTGCCGACGACGCTGCCGGGCCAGGTCTTGCGCCAGGTCAGAAAAGCTTCGGGCGTCGTCCTGGTGATCGAGACGGCGAAGACCGAGCCCATGGTCGCGCGCACGGCCTCGACCGAATAGGGATCGACGCAATCGCCGATCAGGATGACCCCGCCGCAACCGGCCGCGTCCGCCGTGCGGATGATGGTGCCCAGATTGCCGGGATCGCGCACCTGCTCCAGCGCGACCCAGCAGGGCGCCGAGGCGGGGTTCAGGCTGTCGAGAGGCGCATAGGCCTGTTCGAACACGCCCAAGACCGTCTGCGGATTGTCGCGGCGGCTGATCTTTTCGAGGATGGCGTGGGTGACGACGATGATGTCGCCGCCGGCCTTGATCGTCGCGGCCTTGGCGCGATCCAGCAACGGATGAGGGCGCGCGTCCTCGCCGACCAGCAGCATGCGGGGCGCACGGCCCTGGTCCAGCGCCTCGCCGATGAACTTCAGCCCTTCGGCCAGGAAGGTCCCGGTCAGGTCGCGTTCCTTGCGCATATGCAGGGCGCGGACGCCCTTGACCGTGTCGTTGGTCAGGGAGGTGATGACGCGTTCGGTCATTGGCTCCACCGCGCGAAGAAGGACAGGCCGATGGCGCGGGCGCCAGGGCCGTCTTCGGACAGCGTCAGTTCGCCCCAGTCGATCCGGCCGCCGCGATTGTGAGTCGCCTCGACCATCAGATGCGCCAGGGACAGGCCAGACACGCGGGCCGCATAGGCGTTCAGCAGCAGGAAGTCGGCATCGTCGGACAAAAGGGCGGCGCAGTCCTTGAGCAGACCCGGCATGTCCTCGAACAGGCGCCAGACTTCGCCCGTTGGGCCGCGTCCGTATTTGGGCGGGTCCAGAATGACGCCATCGTATTTCGAGCCGCGCCGAACTTCGCGCGCGACGTATTTGCGGGCGTCCTCGACAATCCACCGGATCGGGTGCTGGGCCAGGCCCGACTGTTCGGCGTTCTCGCGCGCGTAGGCGACCGACTTTTTGGAGGCGTCGACGTGGGTGACCTCTGCACCTGCGGCGGCCGCGGCCAAGCTGGCGACGCCGGTATAGCCGAACAGGTTCAGGATCTTCGGCGCGCGGCCGGCCGAACGTGTGAAGTCCCGCACCCGCCCGTCCAGCCATTCCCAGTTGGCCGCCTGTTCAGGGAAGAAGGCGAGATGGCGAAAGGGGGTGAAGCGGCCGGTGAATTTCACGTCGCGCCATTTCAGGGGGAAGGCGTCGATGGGGCCGTGCTTGTCGAACCGCCAGCGACCGCTGTCTTCCTCTTCCTGCTGCGGATCGAACGTCGCTGTCGCGTTTTCGAAGGCTTTTGGATCGCGGGGCGACCAGAAACACTGCGGCTCGGGTCGGACGACGGTGTAGCGGCCGTAGCGTTCCAGCTTCTTGCCGTCGCCGCTATCCAGCAGGGCATAGTCGGACCAGCCGGAGATCACGAGGGTTTCGGGAGTTTTGGAAAGGACGGGCGCCATCGTCGGGCTGATAAGCGCTCAGGCCGCCTCGCGTCCAGCGTCCGGCGCCACGACGGTCAATTCTGGCATCTGATCGTCGCGATCGTGCGGGGTCTTGTCCCAGACGTGCGGTTCGACCGCCAGCCGCCAGGCCGCATGGACGAAGGCCAGACTGAGCAACGCCCAATAGGCCGGCGCAGCCAGCACATCGCCCAGCCGGTAATCGAGCCCGGCGCGTCGCGCCCCGGCCGCACAGCTCATCCAGGCGGCGATGACTCCCAGCGCCAGCACGCCCAGCGAGCCACCGGGCAGGGGCGGCAAGACGCCGAAAAGCGCCCAGACGGCGACGGCTAGAACCAGCCAGGCCAGCGTCGGGGCATGGGCGGCCGCCGACAGGATCGCCGCGCCCAAGGTCATGATCAGCGACAAGCTGCCGCGCCGTCCCAGGGCGTTCGGACGCCGCGTATGCACGCCCCAGGTCTGCATATAACCCTTCAGCCAACGGGTGCGCTGGGGCAGCCATCGGTCCATCGCACCCGGCGGCGTCTCCCACGTCGCACTGTCGATGACGCCGAGCTTCCAGCCGAGCGACCACAGGCGAAAGCCCAGGTCGGCGTCCTCGGTGACATTGTGCGCGTCCCAGCCGCCGGCGCCTCGCAGCGCCGTAATGCGGATATGATTGCTGGTGCCGCCCAGCGGGAAGGGCAGGCCCAGCCGCGCCATGCCCGGCAAGGTCACTTCGAACAGGGCCGCATATTCAAAGGCGAACTGCCGATCCAGAAACCAGGAGCCGGGCTTGCCGAATCCGCGGATGCGAAGCGGCGCCTGAAGACAACCCAGCCGGGGCTGGGCTACGAAGCGCGCCGCCGCCTGGCGGAGCTGTTGCGGATGCGGTCGATCCTCTGCGTCATAGATGGTGACCAGATCGCCCCGCGCGTGAGCCAAGGCGTAGTTCAAGGCGCGCGGCTTGGTCTGGGGGCTGCCCGGCGGCGCGATCAGGACTTTCAACCACGGCGGTTTGGGCGTCGCCTGGGCTGCGGCCAGGGTGGCCTCATCATGCGATTCCAGCACGATGAAGGCCTCCAACCTGTGCGCCGGATAGTCGATCCGGCTCAGGTTGGCGATCAACTGCGAGGCCACGGCCGCCTCATCATAAAGCGCCGCCAGAATGGTGTAGCGCGGCCATTCGATCGGACGCGGAACAGGCGCGGGGCGTCGCAGGCTGGCAATCCCGATCACGGCCTTCCACAGCGCGCACACGACGAAGGCGGCTTGGAACAACACCAAGGCGACGTCGAAGGCGGTTTCCGGCCAGCGAATCAGCGCCACGACGGAGGTCAGGGTAAGCAGGATCAAGGTCGTGAGCTGAAAACCGCTCGGCATGCGTCGCGAGGCGCCGTTTCGGCGGGGTCTGATCCCTGGATGCGCCCAATCCTTCACCGCATCCGCCCCCAAAGCGCCACAACCCATAATGGCTATTTGAAACAACCGCGTTCGGCAAGTCGGTTGGCGTCCGGGGCGGATTGTCGCTATTCAGGGCGCCTCACCCGGAGCAGCGGCTTGTCTGAACCCTCGAACGCCTCGCGCACAACCCGAAAGCCCAAGGGCGAAGGCCATTCGCGGCGGGGCGAAATCCTGGCGGCGGCCGAGCGCATCTTCGTCGAGCACGGCTATGAAGGCGCGACGATTCGCAAGATCGCGGACGAGGTCGGGTTGTCGTCGACGGCGCTCTATATGCATTTCCCGGACAAGGGCGCGATCCTGCAGGAAATCTGCCGTGACGCCTTCGCCCGGTTGATCGCATCAAACGCCGCCGTCGCCGATGAGGCTGCGCCGCCCGAACAGCGCCTGCGGCGGATGATCGAGGGCTATATCGACTTCGGTTTCGCCCATCCCAACGCCTATCGCCTGATCTATCTGACACGACCTGTCGAGGCGCGAGAAGGAGCCCAGGACGCGGCGCGAGAACTGGGCTCCAGCCTGTTCACGACATTGGAAGCGACCGTCGGCGACGCCGTGAAGGTCGGTCGCATGAAAGGCGATCCCGCCACGATCGCCCAGGCGATCTGGGCTGCGGCGCACGGCATCGTGTCTCTCATGATCACCAAGCCCTATTTCCCGTGGTCCGATCGGCAGGCGCTGGTTCGCACGACCTTGGACGCCCTGTTCGCCGGTCTGATCGAACGATGAGGCGTGTCTGCGTCGCCTTGGCGGCTCTGGCGTTCAGCAGCAGTGTGGCTGAGGCGCGGCCCTTGCGGATCATGGCGCTGGATCAATGCGCGGATCAATATGTGCTGGCCTTGGCGCCGGACGCGGACCTCGCGCTGTCGCCCCGTGCCGACGATCCTGACGCCTGGCTGCGTCAGCAGGCGGTCGCTCACAGGCGTTTGCGTCCGACACTCGAGGCCGCCGTGGGTTTTCAGCCTGACGTCGTGGTGCGCTACTGGGGCGGCGAGCCGCGTCTGCTGACGGCGCTGGCGCAGCGCGGAGTCAAGGTGGTCACGATCGAGGACGCGGTGGACCTCAATGGGGTGCGCCGGAATATCCAAACCGTGGCGCGGGATCTGGGACAGGCTGAGCGCGGACAGGCGTTAGAGCGACAGATGGACGGGAAGTTGGCCAAAGCGGCGCCGGTGAAGCGCGCGGTGGAGGCGCCGGGGGCCGTCTATCTGACATCGGGGGGCTTCACTGCGGGTCCGGGCACGCTGATGGATGCGATGATGCGGGCGGCCGGATTTAGGAATCTGTCGGCCGCGCCCGGTTTTGGCGCGCTCAGCGTAGAGCGGATCGCGATGAATCCTCCGGTGCGATTTGTGCTCGGCTTCTTCGATCAGCTGCGCGCCGACCTGCGCGGACCGGGGCGGCATCCGGTTGTCGCGCGAGCGGCCGAGGGTCGAACGGCGGCGCGCCTGCCTGCCGCGACTTTGACCTGCCCCGCGTGGTTCGCCGCCGATGCGGTTGAGATGATGGCCAAGGGGCGGCGGTGAACAGAACGGTTCGGCTGTGCCTGGTTCTGATCGGATTGATTGTCGTGGCGCTGGCTCTGGCGGTGCTGGCCGGCGAGACGAGGTTCAGCGTCGATCAGTATGCGGCTGCCTTCAGCGATCCGACATCCGGTCCGGCCGAGGTGCTGTGGCAGGTGCGAGCGCCGCGCGCGGTCTGCGCCCTAGTCGTCGGCGCGGCCCTGGGGTTGGCAGGCGCGGTGATGCAGGGGCTGTTGCGCAATCCGCTAGCCGATCCCGGCGTACTGGGCGTGTCGGCGACGGCAGCCCTGGGCGCGGCGCTGGCGATCGTTCTTGGCGCTGCGGCTGTGCCGGGACTGATCGAGCTTTCGGCATTGGCGGGCGCGGCGTTGGCGGGCGGACTGTTAATCGCGGCGTCCAGAGCCATGCGGGCCCCGGAGGCCCTGATCCTGTTCGGGGTGGCGGTGTCCAGTTTCGCAGGCGCGGCGACAGCCTTGATCTTCAACCTGTCGCCGTCGCCCATCGCCTCGGCCGAGGTCATGTCCTGGCTGCTGGGATCGGTGCAAAACCGAAGCTGGGTCGATGTGGCCTGGGTGACGCCGGCCGTCATCGTCTCGGGCGTCTTCGCCGCCTTGTCGGGCACAGGTCTGCGGATGCTGACCCTGGGCGACGAGGGGGCGGCGGCGTCTGGACTGAATATGGGACGGTTGAGGGTCTTCGCCCTGATCGCGGCGGCCTTGGCCACAGGGGCGGCAGTGGCGGTGGCGGGCGTCATCGGGTTCGTGGGCCTGGCCGCGCCTCATCTGGTGCGCGCGGCGGTGCGCGGCGATGCCAAGCGAATCTTGGCGCCCTCGGCGCTGGCGGGCGGGCTGATGCTGATCGTGGCGGACCTGTTGGCGCGACTGACGCCGACGGATCAGGAACTGAAGCTGGGCGTGTTCACCGCCCTGATCGGCGCGCCCCTGTTCGCCCTGATCGCCTGGCGGGCGGCGCGGGAGTGGCGGCTGTGAGCTTGCTTTCGCTGGAGACGGTTCAGGCGCGGCTGGGCAAGGCAGTCGTGCTGGATGGGGTGAGCCTGTCGGTCGCGGCGGGCGAGGTCGTGGCCCTGTGCGGACCAAACGGGGCGGGCAAGAGCAGCGCCATCCGCGCGGCTGTGGGCCTGCTGGAGACGACCGGCGGACAAATCAGGTTGGGCAACGCGGACATCGTCGATCTGTCCCATCGCCAGCGGGCGGAACGCGTCGCCTATCTGCCGCAGGAACGGCGCATCGCCTGGAATCTGCCGGCGGTAGAGGTGGCGGCGCTCGGCGCGCCTTTCCTGTCAGGCGCGGATGCGCTGGCGCAAGCGCGGGCCGCTCTGGACGAAGTCGGCGCTGGTCATCTGGCGGACCGCGGCGTTGCAGAGATGTCAGGCGGCGAGCGTGCCCGGGTTCTGCTGGCGCGAGCCCTTGTCGTCGATGCGCCGCTGCTGTTGGCCGACGAGCCGATCGCGGGGCTGGACCCGGATGCGCAGCGTTTGGTGCTGGAGCGCCTGAGAGCGCGCGCTGGCGACGCGGCAGGGGTGCTGGTCAGTCTTCACGACCTGACCTTGGCTGCAACCGTGGCGGATCGCATCGTTGTGCTGGATCGGGGACGGGTGGTCGCCGACGCCCCACCGATCCAGGCGCTGTCGCCCGCCGTCCTGCGCCAGGTCTTCGGGCTGGACGGCGAGTGGATCGAGGGGCCGAACGGGCCGCTGCTGGCGGCCCGCCGGGCTCAGTAGGCGATATAGGGCCGCGCGCCGGCCGCCGATCCGCGCGAGATGTCGGCCGAGGGCGTCAGCGGCGCCGTGCCGCCGTTCAGGCGCGCCTTGTAGACCGCCATGTTTTCCATCACCCGCATCATATAGTTGCGCGTCTCGGTGAAGGGCGCGCACTCGATGAAGTCGATGGTCTTGATCGCATCGCCGCGCGGGTCGCCGCATCGGGCGATCCACTGGCTGGGGCGGGCCGGTCCAGCGTTGTAGCCAACCGTCGCCAGGAGCATGGAGCCGTTGTTCGCGGCCATCAGCTCGCCGAGGTGATAGCTGCCCAGGGTCATGTTGTAGTCGGGATCCCACAACTGCTCGGCGGAATAGCTCATGCCCAGACGGCGGGCGACGCCGGAGGCGGTGGACGGCAGGAACTGCATCATGCCGCGCGCGTCGGCGCCGGAGCGGGCGCGGGGATCGAAACTGGATTCCTGACGCGTGATCGCCTGGGTGAACTCCAGCGGTGCGGCGCCGGCGACCTGGGGCGGGACGCGGACGGGATACATCCGCTCGGGCATGACGAAGCCCCGCTGGCTGGCGGCGCGCCCCACCATCATGGCGGTGAAGCCTTCGCCATAGCCGCGCGACAGGTCCATCAGCAGGGCCAGGTCGTTGATGGTCGGCAGGTCATTGTCCAGCTGATAGGCGAAAACGCGCAGCAGGCTCATCTCGCCGGTCTCGCCCAGAATCCGCGTGGCGCGGACGATCTCATTGCCTTCGAAGCGGGCGATGTCCGCCTGTGAAGGCACAGGTTCCCCCGGCAGCTGAAGGGTGGTCAAGCCCACCTTCTCGGCCGCTAGCTGACCGTAGAAGGTCTGCCAATGCTGGGCGCCGTTGCGATAGTAGGCGAGGGCGGCGTCGCGTTCGCCGCGCGCCTCGGCGGCGCGACCCAGCCAATAGTAGGCGCGGCCCTGAGTGATCGGCGTGGATGAGGCGGTGCGCAGAGCCTCGAAATGGCGGGCGGCGACCTCGGGCTGGTTCAGCTTGGTCAGGGCGACCCAGCCGGCGAAGAATTCGGCGTCCACCATCCGGTCGCCCGAGGTGAAGCCGTGGCCGTTCATGGCGTCATAGGCTGCGCGCCAGTTGCCCTGTTGCAGGGCGTCGAGGAAGTAGTTGCGGCGCTCGCTCCACAGGGTGTTGTCGCCGGTAGTATGGCCTGGCGCCGGCGGAAGATTGGCCAGCAGCGCAAAGCCTTCGGACTGGCGATTTTGCGAACGCAGCAGGCGCACGCGCTCCAGCACGACCGCCGGATCGGCCGCCTGGGCCGGCGTCAGATTGGCGATGACGGCGTCGGGGCTGTAGGCCGAGCGAAGGGTCATCACCGTGTTGGCGATGGCAGCGCGATCAGGCGAAACCAGATTGATCATGCTGCGCGTCGCCGGTCCGTGCGGACCTAGCAGCAGCATATTCAGCCGCGCCTCGTGATCGGCGGGGGTCAACCAGGAGCCCCATTGGCTGAGGATACGCGACTGCGGCGCGTCGTCGAACGAGCGGGTGCGCCACCAGTCGCGGACGAGGGCGCGGGCCTCATCCTGGCGGCCGCGTTGCTGCAGCGCGGAGGCGTAGGCGATGGCCCCCTCGACCGTCGTCGGCTTGCCGTCAGACATCAGGGCCAGGGCCGCGTCCGCGCCCATGCCGGAGCGGTCCAGCACCTTTTCGGCGGCGGCGCGTCGCGATTCGCCGCGCGGCCATCCCGCCAGATCCGCCTGACCGCGCGAGAGGTCCGAGTAGGACAGTTGCTCTCCCGAGGTGTCGATCAGCGCCCATTCGACCAGTTTGCGAGCCGAGGCGTCCCTGATCTGCGACATGGCGGACTGGGCGCCGAACACATCGCGCGCACGAGCCGCCGCCAGCCCCTGACGAAACAGCGCCGTGTCCTGATCGTTCAGCACGCGGCCCTGATAGGTCGCCGAATAGCCGGGCACGGACGAGGACGCCGAGGCATAAGGCACAGGCTGGGTGGGCAGGACGTCCTGCGGGTTCGGCGCAAGGACGGCGAGGGCCGCCGCCAGACTGGTCGCGATCATGATCTGTCCTGTTCCCATTCAATCCCGGTTGCGGCGGAGCCGCTGGCGACCTAACGTCCCGCGCTCATTGCAAAGGCGATGAACATCCGTCCATCGTCACTCCCCACGCAGGCCAGCTTAGTCTCATGAACGCCCCCTTGTTCAAGGGCGTGATCACCGCCCTGATCACACCACTTCGTGACGGAAACGTGGACGAAGCCGCATTCGCCAAACTGCTTGAGCGTCAGATCGCCGCAGGGGTTCACGGCGTCGTCCCGATGGGCACGACGGGCGAGGGCGCCAGCATGGATCTGGATGAGCACAAGCATGTCATCGAGCTGTGCGTGCGTCTGACGGCCGGGCGCCTCGCCGTCATCGCCGGCACCGGATCGCCCTATACCAAAGAAGCCATCGACCTGACCCGCCACGCCAAGACGGTGGGCGCCGATGGGGCTTTGATCGTGACGCCGTATTATATTCGCCCGTCCCAGGCGGGCATGGCGGCCCATTTCGAAGCGGTGGCCGACGCCGTGCAGCTTCCAATTCTGCTGTACAATGTGCCGGGCCGGACGGGGGCCGATCTGTCCAATGAGACAGTGGCGCGGCTGGCGGCCCACCCGAACATCGTCGGCATCAAAGACGCCACGGGCGACATGAGCCGCGTCAGCTGGATGCGAGCGAACATCGATGGCCAGTTCGACCTGATCTCGGGCGATGACCCCAGCTATCTCGGCTACCACGCCCATGGCGGCGTCGGCCTGATCTCGGTGGCGTCCAATGTCGCGCCCGAGGCCATGGTCGCCTTGCACAATGCGATGACCGCCGGAGATTATGCCACAGCACGGGACTGGCAGGACCGACTGATCAGTCTTTGCAAGGCGCTGTTCCTGGACAACTCGCCCGCGCCGACAAAATACGCCCTGGCCAAGCTTGGCTTGTGCAATGAGGAGGCGCGTCTGCCGCTGTCGCCGACCTCCGATGCGGTCAAACCTTTCATCGACCGCGCCATGGCGGCGGCGGGCGTCATCTGATGGCCCCCAAGCCGCAATCGAAATTCAAGGTCATCGCCGAGAATCGCCGCGCGCGGTTCGACTATTTCCTAGAAGACAATATCGAGGCCGGGATCCAACTGCTGGGCACCGAGATCAAGGCGCTGCGCGACGGCCGGGCCAATATCGCCGAAAGCTATGCGGCGGTGGAGGGACGCGAGATCGTGCTGATCAACGCCGATATCCCGCCGTACAAACAGGCGAACCGCTTCAATCACGAGCCGCGCCGACCGCGTAAGCTCCTGCTGCACAGAAAGCAGATCGACAAGCTGATGGGGGCGGTCCAGCGCGACGGCCAGACCATCATTCCGCTGAAGCTCTATCTGAACGACGCGGGCAAGGCGAAGCTGGAGATCGCGTTGGCCAAGGGCAAGAAGCTGCACGACAAGCGCGAGGCCTCGGCCGAACGCGACTGGCAGCGCGACAAGGCCCGTCTGATGCGCGACAAGGGCTGAGGCTCAGCCCTCGATCAGGGTTCGGGCGCGCGCGAAGATGTCCTCGAACATCTGCGGCGTCAGGCGACCGGTGTTCGTGTTCAATCGGGAGCAGTGATAGCTGTTCAGAATGACGTATCCGCCGGCTTGGCCCTGCGCCCCGTGACCCGCCGGCATCGCTGACGCAGGCCGCCCGAAGGCTTTCAGGATATTGCGGCGCGAAACGTCGCCCAAGGTCACGATCACCTTCAGATTCGGCAGCAGCTTGAGCCGGTCGATCAGGAAGGGACGGCAGGTCGTCTCCTCGATCGGCAGAGGCTTGTTCCCGGGCGGGGCGCACCGGACCGCGTTGGTGATCATGCAGTCCGTCAGCGTCAGGTCATCGTCGCCGTTGGGATCGTAATGGCCTTGCGCAAAGCCGGCCTTCTTGAGGGTGTCGTACAGCAGCCAGCCGGCGTGATCGCCGGTGAAGGGGCGTCCCGTCCGGTTGGCGCCGGTCCGGCCGGGCGCGAGACCGGCGATCAGCAGACGGGCGTTCGGATCGCCGAACGAGGCGGCCGGCCCGTTCCACCAGTCTGGATTCTGGCGCGCATTCTCCTGACGATAGGCGACCAGGCGAGGACATAGGGGGCAGTCGCGGGGCGGTTCGGGCTTCAGGGTCATTGGGCGGCCTTCGGGCGGCCGAAGTCGGCCATCAGATCGTTCAGGTCCAGGAAGGCGTCGGCCTGACGGCGCAGTTCGTCGGCAATATGCGGCGGCTGGGTCTTCTGGGTCGAGATGACCGTGACCCGTACGCCCCTGGCCTGGACCGCCTGAACCACCCGCCGGAAGTCGCCGTCGCCTGAGAACAGCACCGCATGATCGATGTGCGGCGCCAGCTCCAGCATGTCCACCGCGATCTCGATGTCCATATTGCCTTTGATCCGGCTGTGGCCGCTATTGTCCGTGAACCGCTTCACCGGCTTGGTGACGACCGAAAAGCCGTTGTAGTCGAGCCAGTCGACCAGCGGCTTTACCGGCGAGAATTCTTCGCCCTCGACCACGGCCGTATAGTAGTATGCGCGGGTCAGGATGGACATCTCGCGGAACCAGTCCAGCATCCGCCGGAAGTCCATGTCGTGCTGCAAGGCGCGGGCGGCGGAGTAGAGGTTCGAGCCGTCGATGAAGATCGCCAGCCGGTCGGTGGGATGAAACATGGTCGAAGCCGTCGAAAGAGATGAAAAATCGGATCGCGCGGTCGCCCTCGGAATCGATGACGGGTTCGACCTGAATGACGCAGTCATCGTGGCCCTGGGCTGCAATGACAAGGGGGCATGGTCGTCCTGCACCGAAGCGCTGGAGGCGGCGCTCGCGCGTTTTCGCAGCGAGGGGATTGATGTCGTCGCACGCTCATCGTGGTGGTCGTCCCAAGCCTGGCCCGATCCGCACGATCCCGCCTTTCTGAATGGCGTGGTCATCGTCCACACAGAACACGATCCCCATGCCCTGATGGCGGCGCTCGGCCGGATCGAGGACGCGTTCGGCCGCGAGCGGTCGGTTCGCAATGCGCCGCGAACGCTGGATCTGGACCTGATCGCCTACGGACGATTGAGCGGTGACCTGCAGGGGTTGATCCTGCCCCATCCCCGCGCGGCCGAGCGCCGGTTCGTCATGGGCCCTATCGCCGAGATCGCGCCGAGCTGGGTGCACCCTACCAAGCGCGCGAGCGCCGAAAATCTAGGCCAAGCCGCGTCGGTCGGTCGCGATGCGCACCCATTGAAGTAGGCAACTGTTCGTGAGCTGATCCGGCTGACACCGGGAGACATGTCATGCTCAGCCTCGCCTTCGCCGCCGTGCTTTTGTCAACGTCAGTTCAGGAATTGCATCCTGCACCAGCTTCACCGCCGATGGGCGTGGGTCTGGTGATTCATGAGGCGGAAACGATGGTGCGCCAGCCGCCACCGCACAACGGCACGGGGATGAGCACGGCCTATCGAATTTCGGGCATGGCACCGAACCGATCGATGGAGTTCAGAAAGCGCATCATGCATCCAGGATCGTCTATCGGGCTGCACGTCATCGCGCACGACGAGGTCTATCATGTCGTCAGCGGGGAAGGAGATGTCACCACGGACGGCGTGACGACCCGGATGAAGGCCGGCGATACAGCCTATCTTTACGATGGCGGCAATGTCGGCATTCAGCAGATGGGCGAGGACGATCTGGTGCTGATCATCGCCTACCCGTTGGCGCGTCGGACCGACTGACGCCCAACTTCCGCCCCTGTGGCGTTGCAAAAACCCGTCCTCATCTGTATTTGACGCGGTTCTCCCCCGCGTTCGAGGAATTCCATGGCCCGCGTCACCGTCGAAGACTGCATCGAGAAGGTTCCGAACCGCTTTGGTCTGGTGCTGATGGCCGGCCACCGCGCCCGCAGCATCGCCAACGGCGCCGCCCTGACGATCGACCGCGACAACGACAAGAACCCTGTCGTCGCCCTGCGCGAAATCGCCGACGATACCGTCGTGCCGGACGAACTGCGCGAAACCATCATCACCACGCTGCAACGCGTCGATGAGCGGACGGAAGCCGAGGATGAGGCCGAAACGGTCGCCCTGCTGGCCTCGCCGCAGCACATGAACATGGCCGAGGCGGAACTGATCCGCGCCCTGCAAAGCGACCGCGACGGCGGTCAGGAGGAGCGGTACTGACGCCCGAGGGAGCCCCTGGCGTCACTATCCTGCCGGCGCGGACCGAAACGGTTCCGCCGGCGCCCCAAGCTGCAAACAAAAACGATGCTCAGACGGCGCTCGTAGATCCGGCGCCGCAGGCCAAGCGCGCGCCGATCCTGCGTCAGTTCGAGCTGATCGAGGCCGTTAAGGCCTATGACCCGACCGCCGACGAAGCGCTTCTGAACCGCGCCTACGTCTATGCGATGAAAATGCACGGTTCGCAGTTGCGAGCCTCGGGCGATCCCTATTTCGCCCACCCGATCCAGGTCGCGGGGATCCTTACCGACTATAAACTCGACACCGCCACCATCGTCACCGCCCTGTTGCATGACGTGGTCGAGGACACATCGGCGACACGCGACGACATCGCCGGCATGTTCGGCGAAGAGGTTGCGGTCCTGGTCGAGGGCGTGACCAAGCTGTCGCGGCTGGAGCTTCAGGCGGAACACACGCGCCAGGCCGAGAACCTGCGCAAGTTCATTCTGGCCATCAGCCGGGACGTGCGCGTGCTGCTGGTCAAGCTGGCCGACCGTCTGCACAATATGCGCACGCTCCAGTTCGTGAAGCCGGAGAAGCGCGAGCGGATCAGCCGCGAGACGCTGGAAGTCTATGCGCCCCTGGGACGGTCGATCGGCATCCACTCGATCGCGTCCGAGCTGGAAGAGCTGGCCTTCACCCATCTGAACCCGACGGCCAAGACCGCCATCGAGCGGCGACTGGAGGCGTTGAAGCTGGAGCATGGTCGCGCCATCGACGGCGTGGCGAGCGAAGTCGAGCGCGTCCTGTCCGAGGCGGGCCTGAAGGCCAATGTCTATGGCCGGCAGAAGACGCCCTATTCGATCTGGCGCAAACTTCAGCGCAAGTCGGTCGGCTTTTCGTCCCTGTCCGACATTTACGGCTTCCGCGTCATCGTCGAGGCGGAGGACGACTGCTATCGCGCGCTGGGCGTGATCCACCGCGAATGGCCGATGGTGCCCGAGCGGTTCAAGGATTTCATCTCGACGCCCAAGTCGAACAACTATCGCTCATTGCACACGACCGTCGTCGGCCCCCGGGGGCTGCGGATCGAGATGCAGATCCGCACCGAGGACATGGACCGGATCGCCGAGGACGGGGTCGCCGCCCACTGGCGCTACAAGAACCATTCCTATGGCTTCGACCGTGAGGCGATGGAGCAGGGCGGCGGGCGTGACCCGCTTCAGAACCTGCGTCATTTGGTTCAGGTGATCGAGCACGGCGAGGGCGGCGAGGACTGGGTCGAGCACGCCAAGCTCGAAATGTATCTGGACCAGGTCTTCGTCTTCACGCCGAAGGGGCAACTGGTGACCCTGCCGCGCGGGGGAATGCCTTTGGATTTCGCCTATGCCGTCCACACTGAGGTCGGAGACACGGCCGTCGGGGTCAAGGTCAATGGCGAGTTGAAGCCCATGCGGACGCCGCTCCAGAACGGCGACGTGGTCGAGATCATTCGAGGCTCCAAGCGGGAAGTGCCTGCCGACTGGCGCAGCCTGACGGTCACGGGCCGCGCGCGCTCCGCCATTCGCCGCCATATCCGCACCTCCGAGCGCGAAGAGTTCATCAAGCTGGGCCGCGTCGCGCTGGACCAGACCTTGGGCCGGGTCGACAAGACACTGACCGACGTGTCGCTGAAGCCGGTTCTGGAACTGCTGGCGGTCGCGAGCGACGACGATCTGTTCGAAGGCCTGGGTCGCGGGCGGTTGTCGCCGACGACGGCGGCCGAAATTCTGTTCCCCGCACTGAAGGGACGGCTGAAGGCGGGGCCCGAGAAGCAGCGCATCGAGGGCGAGAAGGCGCGGCTGTTCGTGCGCGGCGGCGGGCTGACGCCCGGCGTTTCGGTGCATTTTGGTCAATGCTGCACGCCCGTGCCGGGCGACCGGATCGTGGGCATTCTGGAGCCGGAAGCTGGCCTGACCGTCCACACCATTGATTGCCAGACCCTGGCCGCCTTCGCCGATGACGATTCGGTGTGGCATGACCTGCAGTGGACGCCTCAGGCCGAAACGGACGCGGTCGCCGCCGCCCGGATTCGCGCGACGATCCGAAATGCGCCGGGCGTGCTGGGTCAGGTCACGACCCTGATCGGCGAGGCTGGCGGCAACATCATCAACCTGTCGATGGCGCACCGACAGCAGGACTTCTTCGACGTGGACGTGGATGTCGAGGTCGAGGACGCCAAGCACGCAACCATGATCATCGCGGCGTTGAGGGCCAATCCGTCGGTCGATTCCGTCGAGCGCGCGCGCGGCGAATGAGCGATCCGGTAAAGCCGAACGCGGCGCAGATGGCCTCACCGTCCTATCGCATGGCGGCGATGGATCAGGACTTTCTGCTGGGCGATTCGATGCGCGGCGTGCGGTTCCTGATGGAATACGCCAAGCCCGAGGAGGCGTTGAGGGCGTGGGGCGTGCGCTCGACCCTCGTCGTCTTCGGCAGCGCGCGCATCCGTGAAGGGCACCGTTGGTATGACGAGGCCCGCGCCTTTGGTCGACTGGCGTCCGAGCGCGGCGGAGCGCTGCACGGTCGCGTCGGCGAACCCCGCGACAATGTCATCGCCACCGGCGGCGGCCCCGGCATCATGGAAGCGGCCAACCGCGGGGCCGTGGACGCGGGCGCGCCGTCCGTCGGCTTCAACATCACCCTGCCGCATGAGCAGGAGCCGAACGCCTATTCGACCCCGGAGCTGACGTTCCGCTTCCACTATTTCGCAATGCGGAAGATGCATCTGGCGATGCGCGCCAATGCGCTGGTGGTGTTTCCCGGCGGCTTCGGCACCTTCGACGAGATGTTCGAGATGCTGACGTTGCGACAGACAAAGAAGGCGCCGCCGGTTCCGGTCGTTCTGGTGGACAAGGCCTACTGGACCTCGGTGATCGGTTTCGACGCCTTGGTCGAGCACGGAATGATCGCGGCCTCCGACTTGGACCTGATCGGTTTTGCCGAGGAGGCGGAGGGCGTCTGGGCCGAACTGCTCGCGCGCGGGCTGCGACCGAACGAAAACATCGAATGAAGCGTCGCCGCAGGGTTCATCCGCGCGCGATCCGGGTCTAGAACCCTGTCATGAACACTGAAGACGTCCTCAACGAGTTTCGCGACGCCGGCGCCCTGCGCGAAGGCCATTTTGTCCTGTCGTCGGGTCTGCACAGCCCGGTCTTCCTTCAGAAGAATCTGGTCTTCATGGACGGGGCGCGCTGCGAGCGGCTGTGCAAGGCGCTGGCGGACAAGATCACCGCCACGGTCGGCCCGGTCGATGTCGCCATCTCGCCGGCCGTGGGCGGCATCATCCCGGGTTATGAGACGGCCAAACATCTGGAGGTCCGTTCGATGTATGTCGAGCGCGAAGGAGGGGCGTTCAAACTGCGTCGCGGCTTCTCGGTCGAACCGGGTGAGAAGGTGGTGATGGTCGAGGACATCGTCACGACCGGCCTGTCGTCGCGCGAATGCATCGCCGCCATCCAGGCCGCCGGGGGCGAGGTGATCGCCGCCGCCTGTATCGTCGATCGCTCGGGCGGCAAGGCGGATGTGGGTGTACCGCTGATCGCCCTGGCGTCGCTGGACGTGCCCGCCTATCCGGCCGACGCCCTTCCTCCGGAGTTGGCTGCGCTTCCGGTGGAAGATCCCGGCAGCCGCAGATTGTCGAAGTAGAGCCATGCGCGAACGGGTCAGGCTGGGCGTCAACATCGACCACGTCGCCACGGTGCGAAATGCGCGGGGAGGCACGCATCCCGATCCGGCGCGCGCGGCCGAGGCGGCGCTGGCGGCTGGGGCCGACGGAATCACCGCCCACCTGCGCGAAGACCGCCGCCACATCACCGACGCTGACATCGATGTGTTGAGCGCCCTGTGCGCCCGCACCGGCAAGCCGCTGAATCTGGAAATGGCGGTGACGGACGAAATGCTGGCCATCGCCCTGCGTCACCGGCCGTACGCCGCCTGTCTGGTGCCCGAGCGGCGCGAAGAGGTCACCACCGAAGGCGGCTTGGCGGTCGCCGGTCTCGAAGGACGGATCGCGCCTGTGGTCAAGGCGCTGGCGGACGCCGGCATCCGGGTTTCGCTCTTCATCGAACCTTCCGAAGCGCAGGTCGAGGCCGCCGCCGCCGTCGGCGCCCAAGTGGTCGAGTTCCACACCGGCCGCTACTGCCATCTGACCGACCCGGCAGAGCGGGTGGTCGAGTTTGAACGCCTGGCCGCCGCCGCCGCCCACGCCGACATCCTGGGGCTTGAGGTCCATGCAGGCCACGGTCTGGATTACGATACGGCCCCGCGCATGCTGGCGATTCCCGAAATTCGCGAGCTGAATATCGGCCATTTCCTGATCGGCGACTCGATCTTCATCGGCCTGGACGGGGCGATCCGCCGGATGCGAGCGGCGATGGATGCAGCCAAATGATCATCGGCGTCGGCGCAGATTTGTCTGACATCCGACGTATCCAGGCGTCTCTTGATCGGTTCGGCGAACGGTTCAAGACCCGATGCTTCACCGAACTGGAACGCACACGCTCGGATCGGAAGCCGGACCCGGCTTGGAGCTACGCCAAACGGTTCGCCGCCAAGGAGGCCTGCGCCAAGGCCTTGGGCACAGGCATGCGGGCCGATGTCTATTGGCGCGACATGGGGGTGGTGAACCTGCGTTCGGGCCAGCCGACGATGGCGCTCACCGGCCATGCGGCCGAGCATCTGTCGCGTCTGACACCGCCCGGACACGAGGCGAAAATCCACCTGACGCTGAGCGACGAACATCCCTATGCGCTCGCCTTCGTGGTGATCGAAGCCTTGCCGCAGTCGTAATCAGGTTATAGGCGTGCGCGATGACCGCGCGGACGCGGCGAGGATGCCTGATCGCATGAGCGAAGACCAAAAGCCCGACGACGCCAGTCGCGACGCCACCCCCGAAGAACGATTTGCGGCCTCGGAGGCGGACGCTCCGGTCAAGTCGGTGCAGGAGCCCACGACGGCGAACCAGAAGGTCTATGCCAAGACGCCCAAGGGCGGCGACAAGGCGACCTCGGCGGCCAGTGAAACCGGCGAAATCTTCAAGACCATCGTCTTCGCCCTCCTGATCGCGATGGTGCTGCGCATCTTCCTGTTCCAGCCCTTCACCATCCCTTCGGCCTCCATGGAGCCGAATCTGTACGAAGGCGACTACATCGTCGTCTCCAAGTGGTCGTATGGCTTTTCCAAGCACTCGATCCCGTTCAGCCCGCCGCTGTTCGACGGGCGGATCATGGGTTCGGCGCCTAAGCGCGGCGACATCGTCGTGTTCAAACTGCCGCGCGACAACAAGACCGACTTCATCAAGCGGGTGATCGGCCTGCCCGGCGACCGCATCCAGATGATCGCCAACAAACTGTATATCAACGACAAGCCTGTGCAGGACGTCGTGGTCAGCGAGCAGGAAATCAACGACATCTTCGGACCGCGTCCTGTGACCGAGGTCCGCGAGACCCTGCCGGAAGGCAAGAGCTTCATGACCCAGGACTTCGGTCCCGGAAACGATCTGGACGACACCCCGGTCTATGAAGTCCCGGCCGGTCACTACTTCATGATGGGCGACAACCGCGACAACTCGATCGACAGCCGCGTCGAACAGTCCAGCGGCGTCGGCATGGTCCCGGCCGAGAATCTGGTCGGCAAGGCGCAGATCATCCTGTTTTCGTGGAAGCCCGGTTCGTCGTTCGTGAAGCCTTGGACTTGGTTGAACGTGCGGCTCGACCGGTTCTTCAACGTCCTCCACTGATGGCCAATCTGAGAGCCGAAGCGGTCGCGGCGCTGGAAACGCGCCTGGGACACAGGTTCAAGGACAAGGCCCTGCTGGAGCGCGCCCTGACCCACGCTAGCGTGGGCGAGGGCGCGCCGGTCGGCATCCACGGTCCACGCGACAACGAGCGGCTGGAATTCCTGGGCGACCGGGTGCTGGGCCTGCTGGTCGCCGAGCGGCTGTCGGCCCAGTTTCCGACGGCGGACGAGGGCCAGCTGTCGTCCAGCCTACACGCTCTGGTCGACAAGGGCGCCTGCGCCCGCGTCGGTGAGGCGCTCGGCGTTGGGCCTGCGCTGCGGCTCTCGCCCGGCGAGACCAAGACCGGCGGGCGCCGCAAGGCCGGCGTCATTGCCGATGCGGTCGAGGCCATACTGGCGGCCGTCTATCTGGACGGCGGACTGGATGCCGCCAAGGCCGTGTTCGAACGGGCCTGGTCCGACGAACTGGCGGCGCCGCCGTCCCGCACCGTGACCAATCCGAAATCGGCGCTTCAGGAGTGGGCGCAAGGGTTAGGGCGGCCGCTGCCGACCTACCGCGTCGCCGATCGGACGGGTTCGGATCATGCGCCGACATTCACCGTCGAAGTGTCCGTACAGGACGTGCAGCCCTTGACCGCGCAAGGGCGTTCGCGTCAGGAGGCGGAGAAGGCGGCCGCAACGGCTCTCCTCAAACGTGAAGGCGTCATTTGACCGATATCGAAAACCAGCGCGCAGGGTTCGCCGCCATCATCG
>NZ_JAELUF010000128.1 GCF_016429195.1 Brevundimonas sp. ASV9 | reverse complement strand
TGACCATGCAGCCGATGTTGCCGTCCAGCGAGACGTAGGCGAGGTCCCACTTGGACGCTTCGATTTCCTTGGCGTCTTCTTCGGTTTCGTCGCGCAGTTCCTTGATGTCGTCGTGGCGGAACAGGGCGTTGCCGTCGAAGCTGACCTTGGCGTCCAGAACGCGCAGGTGGCCGTCCTTCATGACGATCAGGGGGTTCACCTCCAGCATGTCCATGTCCTTCTCGACGAAGGCCTTGTACAGGGCGGGGAACAGCGACTTGGCGTCTTCGGCCGCGGCGCCCGTCAGGCCGTAGGCGGCGACGATGGCGGCGACGTCGGCGTCGGTCACGCCCGCGCTCGGGTCGATGACGATGTTCTGGATCTTCTCGGGCGTGTCGTGGGCGACGGTTTCGATGTCCATGCCGCCTTCGGTCGAGACGACGAAGGCGATGCGGCCATAGGCGCGGTCGACCAGCAGCGAGCAGTACAGTTCACGCTCGATGTCGGCGCCGTCCTCGATGTAGAGGCGGTTGACCTGCTTGCCGGCGTCGCCCGTCTGGGCGGTGACCAGGGTGTTGCCTAGCATTTCCTTGGCGTGGGCGACGGCTTCCTCAACCGAGAAGGCCAGGCGCACGCCGCCCTTGGCGTCGGCCGGCAGTTCCTTGAACTTGCCCTTGCCGCGGCCGCCGGCGTGGATTTGCGACTTCACGACATAGAGCGGGCCGGGCAGCGATTTGGCGGCCGCCTCGACCTGATCGACCGACGTCACCGCGACGCCTTCGGCGACCGGGGCGCCGAAGCCTTTGAGGACCTGCTTGGCCTGATATTCGTGGATGTTCATGGGGGACCGTCGCAACCGCTGCTGGGAGAGTTGCGGGGCTTATAGGCCCCACCCCTTCGCAGGTGCAACCGTCCACAGGCCCCCTTTAGTCGACCCAGTCCTTCTTGAGGGTGCGCGACGCCCCAATCAGCAGGATCGCGGCCAGCACATAGAAGCCCATGCCGGTATAGATGGCCCAGCGCAGGCTCTCCTCGCCGAAGCGCGGCGCCAGCAGGTCGCTCATCCAGCCGAAATAGTAGAAGCCGACCGCGATCCCGAGCAGATTGTTCAGCAGCAGGAACAGGGCCGAGGCCGTCGAGCGCATGGCCGCCGGCACCAGATGCTGGACCGCCGCCGTGATCGGGCCCAACCAGGCCAGGTTCAGTCCGGTCGGCAGCAGGAAGATCAGGAAGGCCAGGGTCAGCTGCTGAACGTGGCTGCCGCCGCCGGGCAGCACCAGGCCGATCAGCCAGGGCGAGTTCATCGCCAGGATGAAGCACGGCGCCGAGATCAGGAAGGCGACGGCGGGCGTCAGCGGATAGGCGCCCTTACCCTTCTTGGACAGCTTGTCGGCGATCATACCGCCCAGCCAGATGCCCAGGATGCCGCCGATCAGGGCGATGCCGGAATAGTAGATGCTGGTCTGTTTCAGGGTCAGGTCGAAACTGCGCATGAAGAACAGGGGCAGCCAACCGGCCACGCCATAGCCGCACACCGACGACGAGGCGGCGCCCAGGCCCAGGAGCCAGAAACTGGGCTTCCTGATCACCACCGAGGCGGTGCGCCGCGCGATCATCAGCGATATGCCGATCACCGCCGCCAGCAAGCCGCCGAACGCGAGCACCAGCGGATTGCCCAGCGACATGCCCATCAGCCAGCTCAAGGCGCCGAGGATCAGCAGACCAGCGCCGAGACCCAGCATGATCTGGGCGGCGATCTTGCCGGCCCGGTCCGTGCCGACAGAAGCCGAGGCCAGGGCCGCGACCTGGGCCTCGGTCTTGATGGCGTCTGTGCCGCCGCGTCTGGGATCCCGCACCGTCAGACGTAGCAGGGGCGCGACCAGTACGCCCAGCAGGCCGACCACGATGAAGGCGGTGCGCCAGCCGTAGGTCGCCGCCAGCAGGCCGCCGACCAGGGTCCCCGCCGCCATGCCCAGCGGAATGCCGAAGGCGAACGCCGCCATGGCCCGCGCGCGCTGATGCGGCGGGAAGTAGTCGGCGATCAGCGAATAGGCCGGAGCCACGCCGCCCGCCTCGCCGATGCCCACGCCCATCCGGCACAGGAACAGTTGGCCGAACGAGCCGGCCATGCCGCACAGGGCGGTAAAGCCCGACCAGACGGCCAGGGCGCCGGTCATGATCCAGACCCGGCTGAACCGGTCCGCCAGCCAGGCCAGGGGAATGGCCAATGTCGAATAGACCGAGGCGAAGGCGATGCCGCCCAACAGGCCGAACTGGCTGTCGGACATGCCGAACTCTTCCTTCAGCGGCGCGGCCAGGATGCCGATGATCTGGCGATCCAGGAAGTTCAGCATGTAGATCAGGATCAGGACCGCCAGCACATAGTAGCGATAGCCGGGCCGCTCAGGCCGCTCAGGCCGCTCGGGCCGCGCCTCCTGGACCGTCAGCGTCTCCGTCGTCATCGGCGTTTCCCCTCGGCGTCTTGTTGTTTGTTGAGGCGAGCCTAGCCGCAAGTCCGCCCTGTGCAAAATAGGCCTGGCGGAGCGAAAAGGGGCGGCGGCCCGGAGACCGCCGCCCCTCGTCGTCAGGCGTTAGGAATGGAGATCAGAACTTCAGACCCAGGGTCGCCGTGACGGTGCGCGGCGGGCCGTAGAAGCCGATGATCGAGTTGCCGGTCAGGGCGCCGGGGAAGGTATAGCCGCCGACGCGATAGCGTTCGTCGCCCAGATTCTTGCCGTGGACGCCGAAAGTCAGGCGGTCGTCGGACGAGGTCCAGACGATGCTGGCGTCATACATCCAGTAGGCGTCCTGATCGAGCAGCGGCGCGGGCGTTTCGAACTGCTGATAGGCGCCGCGGTACGCGACCGACGGAATGAAGGCGATCGACGAACCGTTCTCCATGACCCAGTTGTAGTTGGCCGAGATCGATCCGGTCCATTCCGGCGTGTTCTGGAAGTCGCGCTGCGAGGATACGTCGACGACGCAGCCCGGCAGGGTCGGGCAGGACGTATTGCCCGAGGCCGTCGGGATGTAGGCCAGGAACTGGTCGAACTTGGCGTCGATGTAGCTCAGCGAGGCGTTGAACGTCAGGGCGTCGGTGGCGCGCACGCGGCCTTCGAACTCCCAACCGCGGATCGAGGACGAGCCGACATTGTCCACCACCGAGGCGACGGTCGCGCCGGCCGGATACTGGGTCGTGATCTGCTGGTTCTCGTAGCTGGAGTCGAAGATCGCGGTGGCGAAGGTCAGGCGACGATCCAGCAACGAACCCTTCAGCCCGATCTCATAGGTTTCGACGGTCTCGGGCGCATAGCCGTTGACGGTGGCAGGATACAGGACCGCATCGCCGCGCATGTCGAAGCCGCCCGACTTGAAGCCCTCGCCCCACGAGGCATAGGCCGTCAGATCGGGGCCGAACTTGTAGTTGACCGAGACGCGCGGCGTGAACTTCTCGAACTCGCGCGTGCGGGTGTAGTTGGTGCGCGGCGCGCCCAGCGGCACGGCGGCGTTGTTGCCGAAATAGGGGCTGCGGATGCCCAGATACTGCTGACGGAAGACGGTGCCTTCCTTCTCGTCCTTGGTGAAGCGTCCGCCGACCGAGACCGACAGGGCGTCGGTGAAGTCGTACGAGAAGTCGGCGAAGGCGGCGTAGCTCTTGGTCGCCACAGAACCCGAGGTCAGGGTCGTCAGATTGGCCAGACCCACGACGGTGTCGAACGCGCCCGAGGCGTTGGCGTCCATGTAGAAGACGCCGGCGACGCCGTTCAGGCGGCCCGCGCTGACAAGAACCTGGAATTCCTGGCTGAACTGGTCGTCGTCATAGGCGGCGGGGATGTCGAGGATGGGCTGGGGCAGGTTGTCGAAGTCGATGTTGCCGCGCGTCAGGCCTTCACGATAGGCGGTGATCGACTTGAAGGTGAACATGTCGCTCATCTCCCACTCGCCGGTCAGCGACACGCCGCGCGTCTGGACGCGGTTCTTGTCGCCGGCGCCGGCGTTGGTGTCATAGACATCGGCGGGCGACGGTGCGAACTCGCGGTGACCGTGGCGCGCGTTGGAATCGTCGTTCACCAGATCGCCGGCCAGACGGAAGAACAGGCTGTCGGTCGGGCTCCATTCCGCGCTGGCGCGGAAGGCGGTCACGTCCTTGTTGTAGTGTTCGTTGCCGGTGTTCAGGTTCTTGCCGTAGCCATCGCGCAGATAGCGGGCCAAGGCGGCCGAGACCTTGAACTCGTCGTTGAAGGGCAGTTGGGCGCTGGCGATCACGTCGCGCTGGTTATAGCTGCCGTAGGAGGCGCGCAGGCGTCCCTCGGGCTCGTCCGCATTGATGCGGCTGGTCACATATTTGATGGCGCCGCCGATGGTGTTGCGGCCGTAGAGCGTGCCTTGCGGACCGCGCAGCACCTCGACCCGCTCCACGTCGAAGATGTCCAGAACGGCGGCCTGCGGACGGGCCACATAGACGTCGTCGATATACAGGCCGACGCCGGGATCGAAGCCCCACAGCGGATCCTGCTGGCCCACGCCGCGAATGAAGGAGATGAGGGTCGAGTTCGAGCCCCGCGCGGCGTTCAGCGTCAGGCTGGGCGTCGAGCGCGCCAGTTCGGTGATGTCCAGGGCGCCGCGTGCCTCAAGCTGTTCGCCGCTGACGGCGGTCACGGCGACCGGCACGTCCTGCAGGCTTTCTGCGCGGCGGCGGGCGGTGACGACGATGTCGTCGACGGTGGCCGCATCCTGGGCGTTCGCGGCCTGAGCGGTCGCCTCCGCGTCCTGGGCGACCGAAGCCCCCGCAAGCACGCCCCACGCCGCGCCGGCCAGCAGCGCGCACTTCACATGACGGTTCATGATCCTAGACCCCTTTGTCGTTTCCAGCCCGATGGACGCTTTTATTCAGCGTTCAATGATTTTCACGGAAACTACCCGGTTTCGGCCGTCTGTCAAACACTGGACTGACGCAGCGTCACTTGGATCGCCGACCGTGGCGCCGTTGCACCGCCGCGGTCGTGCGCCTAGCCTTGTCGGATGAGCAAGCCGGACGCCGCCGCCCCCCTTCCCCGCCCCGTCGCCGCCGCGCGTCGCAAGGCGGCTGGCGCTGCCCCGGCGCGGCGCGGCCGGCCGCCCAAGACCGAGGCCAAGGCGGCGGGCGAGACGCGCGATCTGATCCTGGATGCGGCCGAGGACCTGTTTTCCAAACACGGTTTCTACGGCGTCACCATCCGCGAGGTGGCGCGCGAGGCGGGCGTCGATACGGCCTTGGTCCACTACTATTTCGGGGCCAAGCGCGAGCTGTTCGACGCCGTCTTCCTGCGCCGGGCCGAGGTCTGGAACGACGACCGCGTCGCCGCCATCGATCGCTATGCCGAGACGGCGGGCGACGACATGACGCTGGAAGGCTTGCTGGAGGCCTTCCTGCGGCCGCCGTTCGAATGGTCGCTGAAGGGCGGGCCGGGCTGGAAACATTATTCCGCCCTGGTGGCCCAGACCAACGCCAACCCCAGTTTCGGCGGCGAGACGATGGCGCGCTATTTCGACCCGGCCATCCACCGGCTGATCGAGCTGATCGCCAAGGTGCTGCCGGGCGCCAGCGAGGTCGATCTGTACTGGGGCTATCACAATCTGTCGGGCGCCCTGACCCTGACCCTGGGCGAGACGGGACGTCTTGACCGGCTGTCGAACGGGCGGGCGCGATCCGGCGATCTGGAGACAGCCGGCGACTATATGGTCCGGTTCGCGGCGGCCGGGTTCCGCGCCGTGGCGGGAATGACCCAGCGCCAAGGCTGATCGTTCACGCCGACCGGCCGTTGCGCGCTCGGCTTTCGCCCGGCCGAAAATCGTGGTTTCAAGGCGCGATCTCTAGACCGCGAAAGCCCCGATGACCTCCCCTGCCGCCGACCGCCGCCGCACCTTCTCGCGCGGTCTCATCGTCGCCGTTCTGGCGGGCGTCTTTCTGGCGGTGACCGGCGCCTTCGGCAGCGCGGGCGCGTCTCTGCCCGTACGGCTGGCCTATTGGGTGCTGGTCATGGTGCTGGGCGGGCTGTGGGGGCATCTGTGCGGGGTGCTGGTCGGCCGGTTTCTGGATTCCGACGAGCGGCCGTGGCTTAGCATTGCGGTCATGGTCGTGATCATCACCGGGCCGCTGTGCGTGCTGGTGTGGGCGGCGACGGGCCTGTTCTTCGCCCAGAGGCTCTATCCGCTGGCGGTGCTGCCGGAACTGGTCGTGCCTGTGTTGGTCATTACGGCGACGGTGACGACGTTGAACGTCTTTCTGGGGCGGGCCGTGCCGGTCCAGACCCATGCGGCGCCGCCCGAGACAGCGGCCCGCCCGGTGCGGTTTCTGGACCGTCTGCCGACCAAGCTGAAAGGCGCGACGATCCGGGCGGTGCAGGCCGAGGACCATTATCTGCGCATC
>NZ_JAELUF010001075.1 GCF_016429195.1 Brevundimonas sp. ASV9 | reverse complement strand
CCCCCCCCCCCCCCCCCCCCCCCCCCCCCCCCCCCCCCCCCCCCCCCCCCCCCCTTTTTCAAGCAGAAGACGGCATACGCGATACGATTGCTGGTCTCGTGGGCTCGGAGATGTGTATAAGAGACAGCCTTCATGCCGGTCGAGGCGCCGTAATAGCCGGTGTCGGACTGAGGATCGACGTGGGCGATGGGCAGTTCGTCGACGAAGCGGCTGGGCAGTTGCGAGGTCCAGCGGCCATAGACCAGCCGGTTGGC
>NZ_JAELUF010001074.1 GCF_016429195.1 Brevundimonas sp. ASV9 | reverse complement strand
CCCCCCCCCCCCCCCCCCCCCCCCCCCCCCCCCCCCCCCCCCCCCCCCCCCCCCCTTTTCAAGCAGAAGACGGCATACGCGATACGATTGCTGGTCTCGTGGGCTCGGAGATGTGTATAAGAGACAGTCCTTGGAGCGGTTGTCCGTGCCCGCGCCCAGTTCGAAGGACCAGGCGTCGCGCGCGGACGTCGGGGCGGATCCAGGCGCCGACTGGGCGGCGGCCGGCAGCGCAACGGCGAGCGCGGAGACGGAGA
>NZ_JAELUF010001073.1 GCF_016429195.1 Brevundimonas sp. ASV9 | reverse complement strand
ATCCACGGGGTCAAACGGCCGCATAATACATCCGTCTCGTCGCATGGAGGGCTCGCCTGGCCTGCGACCTTGCGGCGGCGAGAGCGGAGGGAACGGGAGCGATGGTGAGATCCCATCGCGGCGCCGGGGCTGATCGGTCGGGGAATCGCCCCGGCGTCCGCGGTCGCGTCGCAGGGTCGAGGGGGATACTCGGCCGCACCGGGGATTGGGGATCGCTGCTCCGACCCGCCCGTCGCAGGCTTATGGGGTTAGGCG
>NZ_JAELUF010001072.1 GCF_016429195.1 Brevundimonas sp. ASV9 | reverse complement strand
GCCTGGTCCCGGTTCGCTCGCCACTACTACGGGAGTCTCGGTTGATGTCCTTTCCTCCGGGTACTGAGATGTTTCAGTTCCCCGGGTTCGCTTAATGAAGCCTATGTATTCAGCTCATTATACCTTTTAACAATCCGCCAATCGCTGCTTCCGAAGAAACAGAGTTGGAAGACTGTAAAGGTGGGTTTCCCCATTCGGAAATAACCGGATCAAAGGGTGCTAGCGCCTCCCCGGTTCTTATCGCAGCTTGCCACG
>NZ_JAELUF010001071.1 GCF_016429195.1 Brevundimonas sp. ASV9 | reverse complement strand
GCCGCCACTGCCGCCCCCGTTGCCGGGATTGCCAGGGTTGCCGGGGTTGCCCGGACCGCCATTGCCACCACCGTTGCCGGAGCCGCCATTGCCACCCCCGTTGCCGGGGTTGCCAGGGTTGCCCGGATCACCATTGCCGCCACCGTTGCCGGAGCCGCCACTGCCGCCCCCGTTGCCGGGGTTACCGGGGTTGCCCGGACCGCCATTGCCAACCCCGTTGCCGGGGTTGCCAGGGTTGCCCGGACCACCATTGCC
>NZ_JAELUF010000127.1 GCF_016429195.1 Brevundimonas sp. ASV9 | reverse complement strand
GTCCTGATCCAGCCGCCCGGCGTCGTCCGGCACGAAGGGGAACCGGTCCAGCGGCCGGATCAGCTCGCTGGCCTCATGATCCTCGCGCGCCATGAAAGGCACGACGGTCGCCGCCTCGCCTTCGTTTCTCGCGCATTCGGCGAAGGTGCCGTTACGCAACCGGTCCAGCCCGATCCGGTCCACGTCCACGTCTGCGATCGTCAGATGGCTCTCCAGGGCGAACCGCTCGCCCTCGGCCAGCTTCGACCCCAGTTCATGGATCGTCGCCTGCCCGTCCCAGGCCAGGTCAGTGGTGCTTTCGCCCCAGCCCGAGGCGGCGAAGACATAGGCCGACAGGGTCCGCGCCGAATGGCTGGCGCTCAGCATCGCCCGCTCGTCCGCCTTGCCGATGACGATGTTGGACGCCGACAGGTTCAGCAGGATGCGCGCACCCGCCAGCGCCGCCCGCGTCGAGGGCGGCAGCGGCGCCCAATAGTCCTCGCAAATCTCGACCGAGAAGACGAAGCCCGGCCGATTGACCGCCTCGAACAACAGACCCGGCGCGAAATCCACCGTCTCGCCGTTCAGCTGGATCACGTCCTCGGCGCGCGCCGTCGCCGGCGCGAACCAGCGTTTCTCATAGTATTCCCGGTAGTTGGGCAGATAGGTCTTGGGAACGACGCCCAGCACCTCGCCCGCCCCGATCACCACCGCGCAATTATACAGCGCGTCGCCGTTGCGGATCGGCGCCCCGACCACCGCCACGACGTCCGCCTCGGCCGTCGCCTCGGCTGCCACGGCGATCTGCCGCTCGACCTCGTCCAGCAGCGCCGCCTGCATGTGCAGATCGTCGATCGCATAGGCCGACAGCGACAGCTCGGGAAAGACCATCAGGTCCACGCCCTGATCGCCCGCCTGACGGATCAGGGCGACGTGCTCTTGTCCGTTCGCCCGGGGGTCGCCCACGTGGCTGACCGGCGTCGCCGCCGCCACGCGCACGAAGCCGTGGGTCTTGGGAGAATGGAACAGAGCATCAGCCATCGGATCGTCCGCATCACCCGGCCCGCGCCGGTCGTCGGCCTTCATATAGGCGCGAATGATGAAGGGACGGAAACGTCTTCGCGCGGCTATGCGCCCCGCGTCTCGTCCGGCCTCAGGGTCAGGACCCGCACGCCGTCTTTTGTCACCGCCACTGTATGTTCGAACTGGGCCGACAGTTTTCCGTCGGAGGTGACCACGGTCCAGCCGTCGTCCTCGGTCAGGACCATGCGGACGCCCTGATTCAGCATCGGTTCGATGGTGAAGGTCATGCCTTCGCGCAGGGTTACGCCGGTCCCGGCCTTGCCGAAATGCAGCACCTGCGGCTCTTCATGCATCTCGCGCCCGATGCCGTGCCCGCAGTAGTCGCGCACCACGGAATAACCGGCCTTCCTGGCGTGTTTTTCGATGGCGAAACCGATGTCGCCCAGCTTCACGCCCGGCCGTACGGCCTGGATGCCCTTCCACATCGCCTCATAGGTCGTGCGGACCAGCCGGCGCACCTGCGGTCCCACCGATCCGATAAGGTAGGTCTTGGAGGAATCGGCGATGAAGCCGTCCTTCTCCAGTGTGATGTCCAGATTGACGATGTCGCCGCTTTTCAGGATGTCGTCTGCGGAGGGCACGCCGTGGCAGACGACCTGATTGATCGAGCTGTTGAGCACGAAGCCATAGCCGTACTGACCCTTGCTGGCCGGCCGCGCCTTCAGCTCGTCGACGATGAAGGCCTCGACCCGTCGGTCGATCTCCAGCGTGCTCAACCCCTCGAGCGTCATCGTGTCCAGATGGGTGAAGACCGAAGCCAGCAATCGTCCCGCCTCGGCCATCAGCGCGATCTCGGCCGGCGTCTTGATCATGCGGCGGCGTTCGTGGGCACTGACGCATTGACGCCCGCAGCCTTCAACTCGCGCGCCACCAGCTCCTGGAACGTCACGCCGGGGTGCGTTTCACACAACATGCCTATCCTGATCCAGAACGCCGCCTGGGCGTTGATCGACCGATAGGACGCCTTTGCGGCGCGACGCAGCTGCTCGTGCAGCTCTTCCTCGATATTGACGATGCCCATGGCGCACTCGAACTATATGAAACATATGTGAAGCGTATATTCAGGACTCATCCTGGCGCAAGCTCGCTCTTTGATTTCGTCATCCTCCGGCGCGAAGCGACCGGGGGCCCAGCGGCGCGCGAGAGCGCAAACCTGTCGCGGACGCAGGCGCTCAACAGAGTGAGTGGGGAGCATCGCCTTCGGCGCCGCTGGGTCCCCCGGTCTGCGCCGCAAGCGGCTTGCCGGAGGATGACGAAAGGAAAAGGTGACGCAGCCATCACAATGACGCTGATTAGTTCGTAACGATTTCAACGTCCTGCCGATTTCTCGAAGCTTTCCGCCGTCGTCCGTTTCGCCCGCATCTATAATCCCCGCCCGTCGCACTCACGCCGACAGGAGGGCCCCGATTTCAGACCAATTAGACGAATTAGACGGTGTTTTTGTCGCCGACCGTCTGAAACGTCGCGGACGACCTTCGCGAATGCGGATGACGTTGGCCTTCGCCCCCGCTAAAGCCACTGCATGAACGACACGCCGAAAAAGGGCTGGTTCCAGCGCCTGTCCGCTGGGCTCTCGCGCTCCTCCAGACAGATGACCGATCAGGTCGTCGCCACCTTCGTCAAGGAGCCTCTGTCCGAGGCCTCGCTGGAGCAGCTGGAAGAGCATCTGCTGGAGAGCGATCTCGGTCCCGCCGCCTCGGCCCGGATTGTCGAACGCTTTCGCGCCCTGAAGTTCGGCAAGGACGCGCCCGAGCGCGAGGTCAAGGAGGCCCTGGCCGAGGCGGTGGCCGGCGAACTGTCGCCGCGCCAGGCGACCTTCGACCCCCTGTCCGGTCCCAAACCCTATGTCGTCCTGTTCGTAGGGGTGAACGGATCGGGCAAGACCACGACGCTCGGCAAGATCGCCGCCGATCTGACGGGCAAGGGCGCCAAGGTGATGATCGTCGCCGGCGACACCTTCCGCGCCGCCGCGCGCGAACAGCTGAAGGTCTGGGCCGAGCGCTCGGGCGCCGACTTCGAAAGCCGTCGCGACGGCGCCGATGCCGCAGGCCTGGCCTTCGACGCCTATACCAAGGCGCGGGCCGAAGGCTATGACGTGGTCCTGATCGACACCGCCGGCCGACTTCAGAACAAGTCCGCTTTGATGGACGAACTGCTCAAGATCGTCCGCGTGCTGAAGAAGGTCGATCCCGAGGCGCCCCACGACACCCTGCTGGTGCTGGACGCCACCGTGGGCCGCAACGCCCTGGCCCAGGAACAGATCTTCGGCCGCACCGCCTTCGTGACCGGCGTGGTCATGACCAAGCTGGACGGCACGGCGCGCGGCGGCGTGCTGGTGCCGGTGGCCCAGGCGTCCGACGCCCCCCTGATGCTGATCGGCGTCGGTGAAGGGGTCGAGGACCTGCAACCGTTCGACGCCCGCGCCTTCTCCCGCTCGCTCGTGGGACTGGAAGACTGACATGACAGATAAGAAGCCAGGTCGCGAACTGGTGCCCGTTCAAATCGACAACAGCGAGCCGAAGATGGTGCGCGAAGGCGTCGTGCAAACACCCAAGAGTTCCAACATCCGCCAGGCCGTCGATTTCGGCGCGCTCGTGGCCTTCATGGCCGCCTATGCCGTCAACCGGTTCGCGCGCGGTCTGGACGGGCAGGAAGCCCTGGTTCAGGCGACCTGGGTCCTGGTCGGCGCGTCCCTGATCGCCCTGATCGTCGGCTATGTGGTCGAGCGCCGTCTGGCGCCCCTGCCGCTGCTGACCGGCGGCTTCGCCTTGATCTTCGGCGTGCTGACCATCGTCTTCCACGATCCGAACCTGTTGAAGATCAAGCTGTCGATCCAGAACGGCCTGCTGGCGGTCGTGCTGTTGGGATCGCTGCCGCTGAACCGCTATCCGTTCAAATATCTGCTGGGCGAGGCGATCCGCATCACCGACGCGGGCTGGCGGGGCCTGACCCTGCGTTACGGCCTGTATTTCGCCGCCGTCTGCATCGTCAACGAGATCGTCTGGCGCACCCAGTCCGATGATACCTGGGTCGCCTTCCGCGGCGGCCTGTGGATCGCCTCGGCCGTGTTCGGCGTCTGGCAGGTCTTCTTCATCATGAAGCACCTGATCAAGGACGACGAGCCGGCCCCCGTCTCGCCCGATACCGGGCTCTAGGGACCAAGCGGAACTGTCACGGAACCGACGCGCTTTCCCCGTCAAATCGTAAAGCAGAGCTGATACGTGTTCGGACGAAACTTCAGGGGAGCGGCGCGATGGTGAAGGCGGGAAAAGCGGCAAGGAAGGTCGGGCCCCTGGCCACCTCGCCTAGCCACCTGATGCACCGCGCCCTGCAGCTGGCGCTCGACATCTATGCCGAGGAGACCGGCGCCGACGGCCTGACCCAGCGCCAGTTCGCGGTGCTGGAGGCGGTGTCGCTCAAGGCCGGTCTGACCCAGACTGAACTGGTGCGGATGACCGGCATCGACCGCTCGACCCTGGCCGATCTGGTCACGCGCATGACGACCAAGGGCTTGCTGGAGCGGGAACGCTCGACTCTGGACGCGCGCGCCAAGGCGGTGCGTCTGTCGGCTGAGGGCGCCGCCCGTCTGGAGGCCGCGCGGCCGCTGGTCGAGGCCGCCGACAAGCGGATCATGGCCCTGCTGCCCAAGGGGCAGCGCCAGACCTTCCTCAATCAGCTGGCCGATCTGGCCGCCGCCGCCGACGCCGCCCCTGACGCCGCAAAGGCTGAGGCCAAGGCCGCCAAGAAGGCGCTGAAGGCGGTCGAAAAGGAAGCGCGCAAGGCCGAAAAGGCCGCCAAAAAGGCCGACCGCCCTGCCAAGCCCGCCAAGGTCAAGAAGCCCAAGCTAAAGCTGGTCGAGCCGGCCTAGCGCGTCTTGCGCAGCCGTTTGGCGTTGGCGGTCGCGGTCTTGTGGATCGGGGCCAGCGCCTCGGCTTGGGCCTTCAGCAGTTCGCCGTTCAGGGTCATGGCCTGGGCCGCCGCCCGGCTCCACCAGCCCATGGCATAGCTGAACTGGGCTTCGGCCGCCTTGGCCGGGGTGCGGGCCTGGGTGACGGCCGCCGCCGCTCGCAGGGCATGGGCGCTTTCGTCCAGTGCTACGCGGCCCAGCCGCTGGCCGATGGCCCCGGCGCTGGCGGCCATGGCGTCGGCGGAGGCGGACATCGCCTCCGTCTTCTCGGAACTCATCAGCGACAGCTCCTTGAAGTCCTGCCCCTTGGCGCTGGTCAGGCCCTGCGCCATCAGCCCGGTCCGGGCCGCGATCACCTCGGCCGAGGCGGCCAGGATCTCGGCGCCGACGACGGCTGCGCTGGCGGCTGTGGGGGTTTTGCGGGTCAGTGAGGACCTCCAGGTTGGGTCTCTGCGGCGAAGGCCGCGATGTCGCTCAACAGGGCGGGGATCGCCGCGTCGATGATCTGTTGGCCCTTCTCGGGGCTGGCCTGGGCCGGGTCCGAGCCGATCCGGCCGTCGGGGAAGCGGGCGCGATAGTCCAGGGCGTCGCGGATCGGCCCGTTCGGCGCGATCTGCGGGCTGTAGTCGGCGGTCTTGATCCGCTCGGGATAGGCGGCCTGCGTCACCGCGATCTCGGACGGGGTGGCATGCATGCCATGGCCGGTCGGAAACAGGCGGTTGCACAGGCCATGGACGCCGGGCAGGTCCCACCAGTTCTTCAGCTTCAGGATGAAGGGCGGGCTGTCCTCGACGAAGCTCCACTCGGCGTAGATTTCCGAGATCGTCGCCTCGATGGTCGCGACGTTCCCGCCGTGCCCGTTCAGGAAGTAGATCCGCTCGAACCCGTGACGGCTCAGGGACGACACCCAGTCCGTGATCGCGGCCATGAAGGTCGAGGGGCGCAAGCTGATGGTGCCGGCGAAGGCCAGGTGATGCTGGGCCATGCCGATGTTGAAGGTCGGGGCCACGATCAGGTCGGCGTCGGTCTTTTCGGCCGCATGGGCGATGATCTCGGGGCACAGCCAGTCGGTGCCCAGAAGCCCCGTCGGTCCGTGCTGCTCGTTGGAGCCGATGGGCACGATCACCGTTCTGGACAGCGGACCGCCGTCGTTCAGTCGCGCGTCGATTTCGGGCCAGGAGGACAGGTGGATCAGCATGAAGGCGGTCTCAGGCGACAGGGTGGAACGACTGTAGCGCGCCGGGCTCAGGAAGTCTTGGCGGCCGTGGCGGGCGGATGGGCGGCCATGAAGATGCGGGCGGCCTCTCTGGCGCGGCCTGCGCGCTTGTCGGCCTCCAGCTGCGGCACGTCCAGCATGGCGCGCAGATGGCCGTGGCCGAGCACAAGGCCGGCGAACATCTCGGCCGCCTCTTCCGGATCGGCGACGGTCATCCGGCCCAACCGCGTCTGTTCCGCCAGCCAGGCGCCCAGTTCGCGCAGGCTGCGACGCGGGCCGGCCTCATAGATGGCGTGGGCGATGTCAGGCGCCTCGACCGAGACCAGGGC
>NZ_JAELUF010001070.1 GCF_016429195.1 Brevundimonas sp. ASV9 | reverse complement strand
TCCGCCACTAACTCCGAAGAGTTCGTTCGACTTGCATGTGTTAGGCCTGCCGCCAGCGTTCGCTCTGAGCCAGGATCAAACTCTCAGGTTGAGTTGACTTCTGACCTAAGCTTGAAGACCACCGAAGCGGTCTTGGCATTAGTTCTACGTATTTTATTGACGAGTTCCCACGTCATCGATCCGAAGACCGACGCATGGTATCTTTTCAAAAAGACCGCAGATAGTCAGTGTCGTATGATGACCTTCTAGGGTCAT
>NZ_JAELUF010001069.1 GCF_016429195.1 Brevundimonas sp. ASV9 | reverse complement strand
CTGACATGGCAGGGCACGGGCAACTCGAACGCCGACTTCCCCAACGGCCAGTCGATCTGGAGCGGCATCCGTGAGGCGGTCGCCGCCGGCGGCGGCCAGGCGACGCTCAGCGCCGATGGCTCCTTCATCCAGAAACCCGACGTGGCCATCGTCGTCTTCGGCGAAACGCCCTATGCCGAGTTCCAGGGCGATGTGGACACGCTGGACTTCGTGCCCACCGGCCCGTTGGAGACGTTGAAGCGGCTGAAGGCGGCG
>NZ_JAELUF010001068.1 GCF_016429195.1 Brevundimonas sp. ASV9 | reverse complement strand
CTGACATGGCAGGGCACGGGCAACTCGAACGCCGACTTCCCCAACGGCCAGTCGATCTGGAGCGGCATCCGTGAGGCGGTCGCCGCCGGCGGCGGCCAGGCGACGCTCAGCGCCGATGGCTCCTTCACCCAGAAACCCGACGTGGCCATCGTCGTCTTCGGCGAAACGCCCTATGCCGAGTTCCAGGGCGATGTGGACACGCTGGACTTCGTGCCCACCGGCCCGTTGGAGACGTTGAAGCGGCTGAAGGCGGCG
>NZ_JAELUF010001067.1 GCF_016429195.1 Brevundimonas sp. ASV9 | reverse complement strand
TCCGCCACTAACTCCGAAGAGTTCGTTCGACTTGCATGTGTTAGGCCTGCCGCCAGCGTTCGCTCTGAGCCAGGATCAAACTCTCAGGTTGAGTTGACTTCTGACCTAAGCTTGAAGACCACCGAAGTGGTCTTGGCATTAGTTCTACGTATTTTATTGACGAGTTCCCACGTCATCGATCCGAAGACCGACGCATGGTATCTTTTCAAAAAGACCGCAGATAGTCAGTGTCGTATGATGACCTTCTAGGGTCAT
>NZ_JAELUF010001066.1 GCF_016429195.1 Brevundimonas sp. ASV9 | reverse complement strand
CTACTATACCGGCAACGCCTCGACCACGATCGACTTCGGCACCATCGGCATCTACGCCTCGGACGACACCGGCCCGGCCAATGCCTTTGACATGACCGCTCCGGCCAACGTCACCATCGACACCAACCTGGCCGGCTGCAACACCTCGAACACCGTCACCGTGTCCAAGAACGACATCCGTGGCCTGGTGAACAACTCGGGCGCCGGTTACGACTCCAACGTCTTCCAGGCCAACCTGCCTTACTCGGTCACCGG
>NZ_JAELUF010001065.1 GCF_016429195.1 Brevundimonas sp. ASV9 | reverse complement strand
CGGAAGAGAAGGCCCGCGGCATCACGATCAACACCGCGCACGTGGAATATGAGACGGCCAACCGTCACTACGCCCACGTCGACTGCCCCGGCCACGCCGACTATGTGAAGAACATGATCACCGGCGCCGCGCAGATGGACGGCGCGATCCTGGTGGTGTCGGCCGCTGACGGCCCGATGCCGCAGACCCGCGAGCACATCCTGCTGGCCCGTCAGGTCGGCGTGCCGGCCCTGGTGGTCTTCATGAACAAGGTCG
>NZ_JAELUF010001064.1 GCF_016429195.1 Brevundimonas sp. ASV9 | reverse complement strand
CCCGCGAGCACATCCTGCTGGCCCGTCAGGTCGGCGTGCCGGCCCTGGTGGTCTTCATGAACAAGGTCGACCTGGTCGACGACGAAGAGCTGCTCGAGCTGGTCGAGATGGAAGTGCGCGAGCTGCTTTCGTCGTACCAGTTCCCCGGCGACGACATTCCGATCACCAAGGGTTCGGCCAAGGCCGCGACCGACGGCGTGAACCCGGAAATCGGCGAACAGCGCGTTCTGGCCCTGATGGAAACCGTCGACGCCTACA
>NZ_JAELUF010000126.1 GCF_016429195.1 Brevundimonas sp. ASV9 | reverse complement strand
GAACCTAGAGAGGTCAACGCCGCCGGGCAAGCGGGGGTTCAGTCGTCGCGCGCCAGGGGGTGGTTTTGTTGGACGACCTGGGCCAGGCGATCGGTGGCGACGTGGGTGTAGATCTGGGTCGTGGCGATATCGACGTGGCCCAGCAGGGTCTGGACGACGCGCAGGTCCGCGCCGCCTTCCAGCAGATGGGTGGCGAAGGCGTGGCGCAGGACGTGGGGGCTGACGCGGGCGGGGTCGATGCCGGCCGTGATCGCCGCCTCATCCAGCAGTTGGGCGAAACGGCGCGGGGTCAGATGGCCGGTGCGGCCGGAGGAGGGGAAGAGCCAGGGACTGTCGGGCGCCTCAGGCTTTCGCCCATCCTTGCCTTTGAGTCTGGCATCGCGCGCGACGAGCCAGGCCTTGATCGCTTGGCGGGCGGCGGCGTTGAGGGGGGCGAGCCGTTCCTTGCCGCCCTTGCCGCGCACTATCAGATAGGCGGGGTCGCGCCGAACGGCCTCGACTTTGAGCCCCAGCAGTTCGGACACGCGCAGGCCGGAGGCGTATGCCATCTCGACCAGGGCGACCAGGCGCAGGCCCGCCGCCGCGTCACGGGCGGCCGAGGCGGCCAGCAGGGCGTCGATCTCGGCGCGACTCAACACCTTGGGCAGGGACCGGCCCTGTTGGGGGGCGTCAAGGCGGCGCGAGGGGTCGTCGGTGCGCCATCCTTCGGCCAGGGCGAAGCGGTAGAACTGCCGCGCGGAGGAGCGGCGACGGGCGGCGGTGGCTGCGGACAGACCGCGCCGCGACAGATCCGCGAACCAGGCCTCGACTGCCTCGGCGTCGGCCTTCATCAATCCGCCGGCGTCCGAGAGCGCCATCTCCGCGTCCGCCAGATCGCGGCCATAGGCGGACAGCGTATGGGGCGAGGCGTCGCGTTCGACCGCCATCATCTCCAGAAAGGCCTCGATCTGGGGCGTCATGCGCCGATCCGCAGCCCGAACGACTGGCGCAAGGTCAGGCTTGGTGTAGAGGTTTTCTGGATCATGCCTGCCCGCGCCGCCGCCTTCGCCTTCCTCTCGACCGACCGTTCCGCCGGAGCCGCCGGATGAGGCGGCGCGCGAATCCGGGTCCGACCCGCACCATAGCCCTGGTCGGCCTGATGGGGGTGGGCAAATCGTCGGTCGGTCGTCGGCTGGCCAATCGGCTGCGATTGCCGTTTGCGGACGGGGATGTGGAGATTGAGGCGGCGGCCGGGATGACGGTGTCGGAAATCTTCGCCGCGCTGGGCGAGGCCGAGTTCCGCGCGGGCGAGGCGCGGGTGATCCGCCGCCTGCTGGAGGGCCCGCCCATCGTGCTGGCGACCGGCGGCGGGGCGATGATGAACCCGGAGACGCGGGCATTGCTGAAAGCCAAGGCCGACACGGTCTGGTTGAGGGCCGATCTGGCTGTCATCGCGGAACGGGTGGCGCGGCGCGACACGCGGCCCCTGCTGCGGGGCAAGGATCCGCTGGAGGTTCTGACGGGCCTGGCCGAGGCGCGCTATCCCATTTACGGCGAGGCCGATGTGACCGTGGACGTCGGGCAGGGCTCGCACGGCCAAGCGGTGGAAGCCATTCACAAGAACCTGCGCCGACACTGGCGCCAGAGACGACGCACGGAGACCCCGCAATGACGATCATTCCGGTCAGCGGCGGGGCCTTTGCCGCCTATGACGTCGTGGTGGGACGCGGGCTGCTGGCGCAGGCCGGCGCACACATCGCGCCGCTGGCCAAGGGGCGGACGGTCATCGTCACCGACGAGACGGTTGCGGGTCTCCATGCCCAGACCCTGATCGCGTCGCTGACGGCGG
Source organism: Brevundimonas sp. ASV9 (assembly GCF_016429195.1). Lineage (GTDB taxonomy): Bacteria > Pseudomonadota > Alphaproteobacteria > Caulobacterales > Caulobacteraceae > Brevundimonas. The sequence goes on along the minus strand of NZ_JAELUF010000126.1, from coordinate 4,783 downwards.
CGGGCGTGACCAGCGAGATCGTGGCCGTGCCGGCAGGCGAGGGTTCCAAGTCCTTCGCCGAGCTGGAGCGCGTCTTGGACCGGCTGCTGGAGATAGGTCTGGATCGCAAGGATGTGGTGATCGCTTTGGGCGGCGGGGTCGTCGGCGATCTGGCCGGTTTGGCGGCGGCCCTGTTCATGCGCGGCATCGATTTCGTGCAGATTCCGACGACTTTGCTGGCCCAGGTCGACTCTTCCGTCGGCGGCAAGACGGCCATCGATACGCCGCGCGGGAAGAACTTGGTCGGCGCCTTCCATCAGCCGCGTTTGGTGCTGGCGGATATCGACGTGCTGGCCACGCTGCCGGAACGCCAGGTGAGGTCCGGCTGGGCCGAGGTGCTGAAGCACGGGCTGATCTGCGACGCGGCCTTCTTCGACTGGCTGTCAAGCGAGGGGGCTGCGGGCGCCAAGGGCGATTCGGCGGCGCTGGAACGGGCGGTGATCCGCTCGGTGGAGATCAAGAGCGCGGTGGTCGGCGAGGACGAGAAGGAGGCGGGGCGACGCGCCCTGCTGAACCTGGGTCACACCTTCGGCCATGCGATCGAGACCGAGGTCGGCTTCGACGAAGGCGCGCTGGCGCACGGCGAGGCGGTGGCGCTCGGCTGCTGCATGGCCTTCCGATATTCGGCGCGTGAGGGCTTGTGCTCTGCGGACGACGTGGCGCGGGTCGAGGCGGTGGTCGCGGGGGCGGGTCTGCCGACGCGGCTGGATCAGGCGGGATCGTTCGCGGCCGACCGTCTGCTGGCCTTGATGGCGGGAGACAAGAAGGCCGAGGGCGGGGCGCTGACCCTGATCCTGGCGCGCGGCATCGGCCAGGCCTTCGTCGCCAGGGGCGTGGATGCGGCCAAGGTGCGGGCCTTCCTGATCGAGGAAGGCGCGACCGCGTGATGCGGATCGGCATGGGGCAGCTGGAGGATCGGTTCGTGCGGCTGGAGCCGTTTGAGGCCGGGTTGAAAGCCGAGGTCCGCGCGGCTCTGGATTGCGATCCCGACGCCTGGGAGATCATGGTGGCGCCCGCCTATGGCGATCATTTCGAGGCGTGGTGGAACGCCGCGATGGCGGCGATGGAGGCGCAGACGCGGATCGCCTATGCGGTGCGGCGGCTGTCCGATGGGGAGGTGGTCGGGACGACCAGCCTGTATGAGATCAACCCCGCCTATCGCCGCTGCGAGATCGGCTCGACCTTCTATCGGCCAGAGGCGCGGGGAGGGGCGATCAACCCGGCCTGCAAACGGCTGTTGCTGGGCCACGCCTTCGACGCCGGCGCAGTGCGGGTCGAGATCATCACAGACGCCGTCAACGCCCAGAGCCAGGCCGCCATCCTGAAACTAGGCGCCAAGGCCGAAGGCGTGCTGCGCAAGCACAAGATCACCTGGACCGGCCGGGCGCGCGACACCGCCATGTTCGCCGTCATCGACGACGGCTGGGCCGAGGTGCGCGCGAGACTGGACCAGCGACTGGCGGCGTTCGTTTAGTCGACCGCGCGGCATTCCGTCGGCTGGCGGCCTTCGACGGACCAGGTGGCGAGGACGCCCTTGCCGCGCAGTTCGACGTTGGAAGCGCGGTACCAGATGCCGTCGGCGGCGCGCTCCTGATACAGATCGATGGCCTCGCCGGACGAATTGCGGATGGTGGCCATCTGGCGCGGGTTGTCGAAATCGACCGACAGACGCTCGCCATTGTCGCAAAGATAAACGGTGTGGACGACGCGGTTCAGGGTGCGGTCCTGGATTTCGGCGCCGGTACGCTGGCGGGCGGTCTGGGCCTGGATGGCGCGTTCCTTGACCTCGTCGCCGGTGCGCGGAGCCTTGTCGGGATCGGCGCCGCAGGCGGTGAGAAGGGCCAGGGCGGCCAAGCCGCTGAAGACGATCGACTGCGGCAGATCCGGCTTGAACAAGGTCTTTTCCCTCCACGGCCCCGCCCAACGGCGCCGCTTTCGCGGCGTTCTAACGTGCGCCGCCTGTCGCCGTTCCCCGTCGCAGGCGGAAGAACGACTTGAGCAGCGACGACGCCTCGCCCGCCAGAAGGCCTGAGTCCGTGGTCGGGCGCCAGTGGCAGGTCGGCTGTTCGAACAGACGGGGGCCGTGGATGACGGCGCCGCCCTTGGGATCGTCGGCGGCCCAGACCACGCGGCCGATGCGGGCGTGGCTGATGGCCCCGGCGCACATGGCGCAGGGCTCCAGCGTCACATAGAGGGTCAGGCCGGTCAGGCGATAGTTGTCCAGCGCCGTCGCCGCGCGCCGCATGGCGACGATCTCGGCATGGGCGGTGGGGTCGCGAGCCGCAATCGGACCATTGGCGCCGGTCGAAATTACCTCACCTGAGGCAGGATCGACAAGAATTGCGCCCACGGGCACCTCTCCTGCGTCCGCCGCCGCTTGCGCTTGGTCCAGCGCCATGCGCATGAACCGCTCATCATGGTCCGCCATACAGACGACAACGACAAGAAGCCCCGCGCCCGTCAAGACGAACGGTCGCCCCGGCCCTTTAAATCCTCCGGTCCCCGCAAGAGCGGCGACGGGACGAGATCATTCGGCGACAAGCCGCGCGGCCCTCGCGAAGAGGGCGCCAAGCGGTTCGGCGACAAGGCCGACCGCCCCCGCAGCGACAAACCGCGCAGCGACCGGCCTCGCACCGACAAGTCGCGCAGCGATGGGGGCGGCAAGGACGGCAAGTCCAAGACGACGGACACGCCTCTGCGCGCCGAGCGAATCGCCAAGACCATGGCCCGCGCCGGCATCGCCTCGCGCCGCGAAGTTGAACGCCTGATCGGCCTGGGCAAGGTGGCGGTCAACGGCCGCATCCTGGATACGCCCGCGACCCTGGTGACGCGCGACGACGTGATCACCGTGGACGGCAAGCCCATCGGCTCGACCCAGGCGACGCGCGTCTGGCGCTATCACAAGCCGGCGGGCCTTTTGACCAGCCACAGCGATCCGGCGGGACGACCGACGGTGTTCGACGCCCTGCCGGCCGGTCTGCCGCGCGTGATCTCGGTCGGGCGGCTCGACCTGGCGACCGAAGGCCTGCTGCTGCTGACCAACGACGGCGAACTGAGCCGGGCGCTGGAGCTGCCTTCGACCTCGCTGGTGCGTCAGTACCGGGCGCGGGCGCGGGGCAAGATCACCCAAGAGCAGTTGGACGCGCTCAAGGACGGCGTGGTCGTGGACGGCGTCCCTTATGGTCCCATCGAGGCCAAGCTGGACAAGGCCAAGGAGTCCAAGTCCGAGGACGGCAAGGCGCCGGCGAACCTGTGGATCTCGGTATCGATCACCGAGGGCAAGAACCGCGAGGTCAGGAAGGTGCTGGAGTCCGTCGGCCTGACGGTCAACCGGCTGATCCGCCTGGCCTACGGGCCGTTCCGCCTGGACGTGCTGCCGGTCGGATCGGTGGAAGAGGTCGGGCCGCGCGTGATCCGCGAGCTGCTGGCCGACTACATCCGGCCCGAGAACCTGCCGACCGGCAATACGGTCGAAACGCCCGCGCCCATCCCCGGCCGTCGGGTCTCGACGCCCATCGTCAAGGGCCGGTCGGGTTCGGCCATGTCGGACCCGTCGCGCAAGCCCAGCCGCGTCCGCGCCGCCGAGACGGCCCAGGCCGATGCGGTCGAACGCCGCGAGCGTCCGCCCAAGAAGGAAGGCTGGGCCAAGGCCGCGCCTAGGTTCGAGCATTCCAAGAGCTTCAAGCCGCGCGAACGCACCGCGCCCGCCGGCGACCGCCCGGCGCGTGAGGATGGCGACCGGCCCAAGCGCGCCTTCAAGCCGCGCGACGACCAGTTCATCGACGATCGGCGCGGCAAGCCCGGCGCGAAGCCGGCGGGACGCGCGGGTTCCGGCCCCCGCGCAGGCGGTCCCGGTGGCAAGCCGAGCGGCGGCCGCGACTTCAAACCTCGCACAGGCGGCGGCAAACCGGCCGGTCCGTCTGGAACGAGCGGACGCGGGCCAGGCGGCAAACCGCGCACGCCCCGCTGAGGATAGCCGCCGGGGACTGAGCGATGACGATCTCGACCGGGCGGTGCCTGTGCGGCGCCGTCACCTTCACCGCGACGCCGAACGGCGGGATGCACGCCTGCCACTGCCCGACCTGTCGGCGGCAGTCGGGCGGCATCCTGTTCAGCGTGGACTGCGGCGACAGCGTCGTGGTCCAGGGCGAGGTGGCGACCTATGTCTCGTCCGAATGGGCGACGCGGCAGTTCTGCCCCGCCTGCGGGACCGGCCTGTTCTGGCGCTCGAACGACGTGGCGATCACCATGGTCTCGGCCCAGGCGTTCGACGATCCGTCGGTCTTCGCCCTTGAGGACGAGTTCTGCATCGAGAGCAAGCCGGCGACCTATGCGCTGGCGGGCGAGCGGCCCCGCCTGACGACGGACGAGCTGTGGGCGCAGTTCGCGCCGCCGCAGGATTGACGACAAGGGTTGCGACAGGGGGGAATGGCGATGACGACGACGACAGCGGACCTGAGCCCGGCGCAGGGCGATCACAGCCTGGAACGGCTGCTGCTGTTCTCGGACGGGGTGTTCGCCATCGCCATCACCCTGCTGGCCATCGAACTGCATGTGCCTGAAGGCTGGAACGGACAGTGGGCCAGCCTGTGGGCCGAGCGGTGGCCGATGTTCACCGCCTTTGCGCTGAGCTTCGCCATTATCGGCGTCTTCTGGAACACGCACCGGCGGGTGTTCGCCCGCATGACCGGCTTCAGCAACGGGGTGATGCTGTTCAACATGCTGGCCCTGGCCGGGGTGGTGC
>NZ_JAELUF010001063.1 GCF_016429195.1 Brevundimonas sp. ASV9 | reverse complement strand
GAACCTCTCGTCCGAGTTCGCCGGTCGGATGCCGGTCCTGCTGATGAACGGCGGCGCGGCCGAGCCCGGCCGGGCGTCCATCATGATCGACAACCACGGCGGCGCCGTCGGCGCGGTCCAGCACCTGTCTCTTATACACATCTCCGAGCCCACGAGACCAGCAATCGTATCGCGTATGCCGTCTTGTGCTTGAAAAGGGGGGGGGGGGGGGGGGGGGGGGGGGGGGGGGGGGGGGGGGGGGGGGGGGGGGGGGGGGGGGGGGGGGGGGGGGGGGGGGGGGGGGGGGGGGGGGGGGGGGG
>NZ_JAELUF010001062.1 GCF_016429195.1 Brevundimonas sp. ASV9 | reverse complement strand
CCCCCCCCCCCCCCCCCCCCCCCCCCCCCCCCCCCCCCCCCCCCCCCCCCCCCCCCCCCCCCCCCCCCCCCCCCCCCCCCCCCCCCCCCCCCCCCCCCCCCCCTTTACAAGCAGAAGACGGCATACGCGATACGATTGCTGGTCTCGTGGGCTCGGAGATGTGTATAAGAGACAGGTAGTAGAGGGCCGGCGACTTCAGCGGCAGCATGAAGGGCGCCTTGCCGGGCATGAAGAACTTTTCCATGCCGGCGTCACGATCCGGGCCCTTGGCCACGCCGACGACGGCGATGTCGTCCAGC
>NZ_JAELUF010001061.1 GCF_016429195.1 Brevundimonas sp. ASV9 | reverse complement strand
ACCCGTCCGTCCCGAACCGGCGGTCAGGGCCAGCGGCCCCTGCATGCGCCAGCGCACGGCGTCGTCGCGCGACACCGTCAGCTTGCCCCGCGTCGCCGTAGCGGCGACATCGGCGATGCGCAGGTCCTGTCTCTTATACACATCTCCGAGCCCACGAGACCAGCAATCGTATCGCGTATGCCGTCTTCTGCTTGAAAGAGGGGGGGGGGGGGGGGGGGGGGGGGGGGGGGGGGGGGGGGGGGGGGGGGGGGGGGGGGGGGGGGGGGGGGGGGGGGGGGGGGGGGGGGGGGGGGGGGGGGGG
>NZ_JAELUF010001060.1 GCF_016429195.1 Brevundimonas sp. ASV9 | reverse complement strand
TGCGGCATCGCCAGCGTCAAGAACGAGCGCTTCTACACCGAACGGCACCAGGGCCTGGTGGGCGAGGCCTTCGGCGGCGCCGACCTGATGACGCGGATGCCCGGCCGCGCGGCCGTGGGCCACACCCTGTCTCTTATACACATCTCCGAGCCCACGAGACCAGCAATCGTATCGCGTATGCCGTCTTCGGCTTGAAAAAGGGGGGGGGGGGGGGGGGGGGGGGGGGGGGGGGGGGGGGGGGGGGGGGGGGGGGGGGGGGGGGGGGGGGGGGGGGGGGGGGGGGGGGGGGGGGGGGGGGGGG
>NZ_JAELUF010001059.1 GCF_016429195.1 Brevundimonas sp. ASV9 | reverse complement strand
CCCCCCCCCCCCCCCCCCCCCCCCCCCCCCCCCCCCCCCCCCCCCCCCCCCCCCCCCCCCCCCCCCCCCCCCCCCCCCCCCCCCCCCCCCCCCCCCCCCCCCCTTTTCAAGCAGAAGCCGGCATACGAGATACGATTGCTGGTCTCGTGGGCTCGGAGATGTGTATAAGAGACAGGGCGAGACCTTTACGACGCGGGTCCAGTTCGGAGATCCGGCGTTCGCGAGACTGCACTGGGACCTGACCCACGGTCCTCTTCTCGACAGTCATGGCGTGATCGTCGGCGGATTCCATCATGCCATC
>NZ_JAELUF010001058.1 GCF_016429195.1 Brevundimonas sp. ASV9 | reverse complement strand
CCCCCCCCCCCCCCCCCCCCCCCCCCCCCCCCCCCCCCCCCCCCCCCCCCCCCCCCCCCCCCCCCCCCCCCCCCCCCCCCCCCCCCCCCCCCCCCCCCCCCATTTTTCAAGCAGAAGACGGCATACGCGATACGATTGCTGGTCTCGTGGGCTCGGAGATGTGTATAAGAGACAGGCTATGAGGAAGTCAGCTACGAGTAGCCTCTTCCATCGGCGCGGTGTTGGCGCATAAGGACGCCATGACCGCATCGACCCCCGCCGTCCTCTCCGTCGATCTGAACGCCCTGGCGCGCAACTACCA
>NZ_JAELUF010001057.1 GCF_016429195.1 Brevundimonas sp. ASV9 | reverse complement strand
CCCCCCCCCCCCCCCCCCCCCCCCCCCCCCCCCCCCCCCCCCCCCCCCCCCCCCCCCCCCCCCCCCCCCCCCCCCCCCCCCCCCCCCCCCCCCCCCCCCCCCCTTTTCAAGCAGACGACGGCATACGCGATACGATTGCTGGTCTCGTGGGCTCGGAGATGTGTATAAGAGACAGGCCATCACCATGGGCGGGGTGGCCCTGGTGGCCCTGGCCGAACGGGGCTTGCGTGCGGGGGCCGCCAAGGCTTGATCTGTTCCTGATCGTATCAGGAGCCCGTCATGCACCACGCCCCCCTCGACG
>NZ_JAELUF010000125.1 GCF_016429195.1 Brevundimonas sp. ASV9 | reverse complement strand
CACGGTCGTCGTGGACGACAGCGAGACGCCGACGCTGGACGCGCTGTCGATTGAGGACGGCTGCCTGACTTGGACGGTCGATCTGGCCGCAGCCGTCGATGAGGCGGCCGTGCGCGAGGTCTTCGACTTCGTCGAAAGCGACTGCGACCTGACCATCACGCCCCTGGGCGCCGGCGGCGCAACCGACATCGGCGCGTTCGGCGACGAACCGGCCGCCGTCCTGCCCGCCAGCGACGATCTGGATATCGCCGCCCTGCTGGCCAAGGCCTCCGGCGCCGCCGTCGAGCCGGCGGCCGAGGTCGTGCCATTCGCCCCCTTGGAGCTGGAGCGCACGCCGGCCCCGATCGCGGCTGCACCTGCCGTAGAGCCGGTGGCCGCCTCTGTCGCCGCACCCGTGGCGGCGACCCCCGCGCCGGCTTCCGCTCCTGTCGCGCCCGCGCCGGTGACGATCCGTGTCGATCTGGATCGTGTGGATCGCCTGATCAACGTCGTCGGCGAACTGGTCATCCAGCAGGCGATGCTGTCGCAGCGCGTCTTGGAAAGCGGTCTGGCCCGCTCCTCGGGCATCGCGCTCGGCCTCGAAGACCTGGAACTGCTGACCCGCGAGATCCAGGACAGCGTCATGGCCATCCGCGCCCAGCCGGTGAAGTCGGTGTTCCAGCGTATGCCGCGCCTGGTGCGCGAAGTCGCCGACATGGTCTCCAAACAGGTCCGTTTGGTCACGGCCGGCGAGGACACAGAGGTCGACAAGACCGTGGTCGAACGCCTGGCCGAACCCATTACGCACATGCTGCGCAACGCCATCGACCACGGGCTGGAAACGCCCGAGGAGCGCGTCGCCGCCGGCAAGCCGGCCGAGGGCACGGTGCGTCTCGCAGCCCTGCACCGCTCGGGTCGGATCGTCATCGAAATCTCCGACGACGGCCGCGGCATCAACCGCGAACGCGTCAAGAAGATCGCTGTCGACAAGGGTCTGATCGCCGCCGACGCCCCCCTGACCGATGAACAGATCGACAATCTGATCTTTGCGCCTGGCTTCTCCACCGCCGCCGTCGTGTCCGACATCTCGGGCCGGGGCGTGGGCATGGACGTGGTCAAACGCTCGATCCAGGCTCTGGGCGGCCGCATCTCCATCAGCTCGGTGCCTGGCAAGGGCTCGACCTTCACCCTCAGCCTGCCGCTGACGCTGGCGGTGCTGGACGGCATGGTCGTCACCGCCGCTGAACAGACGCTAATCGCGCCGCTGCCGGCCATCGTCGAGAGCCTGACCCCGCAGGCCGTCGACCTGCACTTCGTCGGCGGCGTGGATCCCGTCATCCGCTTCCGCGATCGTTTCCTGCCGCTGATCGACGTGGCCCTGATCATGGGCTTCCGCGAACGGCCGATGAACCCTACCGAAGGCGTCGCCGTGGTCGTCGAAACCGAAGGCGGTCAGCAGGCGGCCCTTCTGTTCGACGCCATTCAGGGCCAGCGCCAGGTGGTCATCAAGAGCCTGGAAACCAACTACCAGCAGGTCGAGGGCGTCGCCGCCGCCACCATCCTGGGCGACGGGCGCGTGGCCCTGATCCTGGATGTCGACGTGCTGGTCACCGACATGCGCCGCAAATCCGTCCGTCCCGACTTCAAGCTCGCGAGCTGAACCATGACCGAAGCCAAAGATCTCCAGCGTGAACTGATCGCCTTCCGCATCGGCAGTCAGGAATTCTGCGTCGACATTATGTCTGTGCGCGAAATCCGCGGCTGGACGCCGGCGACGCCTCTGCCCCGTTCGCCGGGATACATGAAGGGCGTCATCAACCTGCGCGGCACGGTCCTGCCGATCATCGATCTGGGCGCGCGCTTCGGCCTGACGACCTCGGAACCGACGGCGCGCCACGTCATCATGGTCGCCCACATCGGCGGCCGCATGGTCGGTCTGCTGGTCGACGCCGTCTCTGACATCCTGCAGATGAGCGAGGCCTCGGTCCAGCCGACGCCCGACGTCGCCAGCGATCAGGTCAAGACCTTCGTCAAGGGCATCTTCTCGATCGACGGCCGCATGATCAGCCTGATCGAATTGGATTACATCCTGCCGCAAGTCGAGGCCGAAGCCGCATGACAGCCGCCGCCGGCCGGGGATCTATCGTCGAGGGCGAGTTCGTCTTCACCGCCGAGGATTTCCGCCACATCGCCCAGATGCTGCACGCGCACGCGGGCATCGCCCTGAACGAGGGCAAGGCCGCGTTGGTCTATTCGCGCCTGGCCAAGCGCCTGCGCACCCTGGGTCTGACCAGCTTCCGCGACTACTGCGCCCTGGTCGAGGGCGTGGATGGCGTCGACGAGCGTCAGAAGATGACGGCGGCCCTGACCACCAACGTCACGCGCTTCTATCGCGAACCGCACCATTTCGACGACCTGCGCGACCGGGTCATGCCCGAACTGGCGGCGCGCGCCCGCGCCGGCGGCCGGGTCCGTCTGTGGTCGGCGGCCTGCTCGAACGGGCAGGAGCCCTATTCGATGGCCCTGACCGTGCTTCAGGCCCTGCCCGAAGCGGCCGAGCTGGATGTGCGCATCCTGGCCACCGACATCGATCCCAACATGGTCGCCCAGGGCCACGACGGCGTCTATTCCGAAGAGGCGCTGGAGCCCGCGCCCGTCACCCTGTGGCGCAAATATTTCGACCGCGCCGATCGCGGCCAGTGGGTCGCCGGCGCGCAGCTGAAGCGCCTGGTCAGCTTCAAGGAGCTGAACCTGATCGGCGACTGGCCGATGAAGGGCAAGTTCGACGTCATCTTCTGCCGCAACGTCGTCATCTACTTCGACGACGCGACCCAGGAGCGGGTGTGGAAACGATTCACTCCGCTGATGAACCCCGGCGCGACCCTCTACATCGGTCATTCCGAACGCGTCTCCGGCCCGGCGACAAGCCAGCTTCAGACCGCCGGCCTGACGACCTATCGCCTGGGTGGCGCATGAGCCCCGTCCGCGTCCTCGTCGTCGACGACAGCCTGACCATGCGCGGGCTGATCTCGGCCGCCCTGAAGTCGGACCCTGAGATCGAGGTCGTCGGCACCGCCGCCGATCCCATCGAGGCGCGCGCCGCGATCAAGGCCCTGAATCCCGATGTCCTCACCCTGGACGTCGAGATGCCCAATATGAACGGGCTGGAGTTCCTGGAAAAGATCATGCGGCTGCGGCCGATGCCGGTGGTCATGGTCTCGACCCTGACGGCGGCGGGTACGGACGTGACCCTGGCCGCGCTGGAAATCGGGGCCGTGGATGCGGTGGCCAAACCGGCGGTCGCCAGCGTCGACGCCTTCCACGACCTGATCGGCAAGGTAAAGACCGCCGCCCGTTCGCGCGTGCGCGCCCGCGGTGACACGCCCGCCGCCGCCGAGGCGCCGCGCGCCTATCACGCCGATCCCAATCAGATTCTCGCCATCGGTTCGTCCACCGGCGGGGTCGAGGCCCTGCTGACGGTGCTCAGCGGCTTCCCGCTGGATTGCCCGGCGACCGTCATCACCCAGCATATGCCGGCGACCTTCACCGCCAGCTTCGCCGCCCGTCTGGACCGTGTCTGCGCCCCGACCGTGACTGAGGCGGTGGACGGCGCCCCGCTGAAGCCGGGCCACATCTATCTGGCCCCCGGCGGCGCAACCCATCTTGAGGTGTCCGGCGGCCTGACGCCCCGTTGCCGCCTGATCGCCAGCGATCCCGTCAACGGCCACCGCCCGTCGGTCGATGTGATGTTCGACTCCGTCGCCCGGCTGAAGCGTCCGATGACTGGCGTCATCCTGACCGGCATGGGCCGTGACGGCGCCAAGGGCCTGCTCGCCATGCGCCAGGCCGGCGGCCGCACCCTGGGCCAGGATGAGGCGACTTGCGTCGTCTACGGCATGCCCAAGGCCGCCCATGAAATCGGCGCCGTGGAGCGGCAGTTGCCGCTGCACCGCCTGTCCACCGCCATTCTCGAACTGTGCGCCGATCCGGCTGCGCGGTCAGTCGCCTAATCGGGAGCGTAACCTATGCCCGCCGCCGCCTCACTTCACTGCCTGGTCGTCGATGATCAGATGACGATGCGCTCGCTGGTCCGCACCAGCCTGCAACAGCTCGGGGTGCGCGAGATCCGCGAGGCCGCCGACGGCGAAATCGCCTTGCGCGAGATCGTGTCCAAGCCCGCGCACCTGATCATCTCCGACTACAATATGCCGAACCTGGACGGTCTGGGCCTGCTGCGCGCCGTGCGCGCCCATCCCCCCACCTCCAAGACCGCCTTCATCATGCTGACGGGCCGCGCCGACCGCGAGCTGGTCCAACGTGCGGTGCAGTTCGGGGTCAACAACTACTTGGTCAAGCCTTTCACCGTCGCCCAGCTGAAGGGCAAGCTGGAAGCCGTTTTCGGTCCTCTGACATGAGTTTCGCCGCCCTGAAGGACACGGTCGAAAAGCGCGTTCACGTCGGTCAGGGCGAGCATTTCATCACGTCTGATCCCAATGTCGTGCTCAGCACCATCCTGGGGTCCTGCGTCGCCATGTGCGTGCGCGATCCGCTGGCGGGCGTTGGCGGCATGAATCACTTCCTGCTGCCCGAAGGCTCGGGCGCGGGCACCGACGCGGGACGTCGTTACGGCGCCTATGCGATGGAACTGCTGATCAACGACATGCTCAAGGCCGGCGCCCGTCGCGATCGGCTGGAGGCCAAGCTGTTCGGCGGCGGCCGCATGTTCGACAGCCTGCGCGACGTCGGGCGCAGCAACGCCGACTTCGCTGAGAAATTCCTGCGCGACGAAGGCATTCCCGTCGTGGGCGGCAGTCTGCGCGGCGACGGCGGTCGGCGCCTGCACTACTGGCCCGTCACCGGCCGCGCCCTTCAACGCGCCGTCACCGACGTCGTCGCCCCCAAACCCGTGCCCGCCATGGCCCCGGTCGATACCGGCGCCCTGGAACTGTTCTGAGCATGAGCGCCCCTCCCGAACACGCCGATCTGCTGGCCGCCGTCGCCGACGAGCTGATGCTGGTGCGCGAAGGCATCGACGGGATCGAGGCCCTGGTCAGCGATCTGGTCCGCCGCGCCCCGCCCGAGGAACGTCCCAACGCCCTGACCCAGGCCCAGGCCCTGGACGCGCTGACCCAGCGTCTCGAGGCTCTGTCCGGCGTCCTGCGCATGCTGGGCGGCGGCGCCAGCCCGTCCGAGGCCGTCAGCCGCCTGTCGCTGGCCGACATGGCCGGCCGCCTTCGTCCCGCCGCCGGCGAGCATCGCCCGCAATCGAACGCCGACGCCGGCGACCTCATGCTGTTCTGACGCCATGTCCAAGAGCGATCGGGTCAATCTGGCGCACACGACGGTCCTTCTGATCGACGATCAGCCCACGTCGCTGGATATGCTGGGTTCCATCGTCCAGGGCTTCGGCTGCAAGGAGCAGATCAAATGCGCCTCGGCCCAGGCGGCCGTCGAACTGCTGGCGCGCCGCTCGGTCGACTTGATCCTGATCGACTGCATCATGCCGGACATGGACGGCTATGACTTCGTGCGCTGGCTGCGGCGCGACGCCCCCGCGCCGACCCGCTATGTGCCCGTCATCATGATCCTGGGCCACGCCTCACAGGCCAAGGTCCACCAGGGCCGCGACTGCGGCGCCAGCTTCATCGTCGCCAAGCCCCTGTCGCCGTCGCTGCTGTTGAAACGGATCATCTGGTTGGGCGGGGAGGACCGCGATTTTGTCGAGTCCGAACATTACATCGGCCCCGACCGCCGGGTGCACAACTATGGACCGCCTCCCGGTACCGATGGTCGTCGCGAGAGCGACCTGACCGGCGATCTGGGCGAGGCGGTCGAGGAAAACATGGATCAGGACGAGATCGACATGCTGATGAAGCCGATGAAGGTCAGCCTGTGACCGAGCCTGTCGCCGCGCCCAAACCCTCCACCGTCCGCCGCGTTCACACCTCGCTCCAGCGTCAGATGGCGCGACCCGGCGGCCGTCTGATCATCGAGGCCGAATCCCGCGCCAACCAGGCGCTGGATGAACAGCGCGACCATGTCTTCGCCCTGCTGACGGCCAACGTCGACGCCATCGAGGCCCTGTGCGCGACCCGCCCGCATGATGCCCCGGACCAAATCTACGCCTTCGCCTCCGCCATGGTCGACATGGCCGGCTATCTGGACGTCCCGACCTTCTTCGAGGCCGCCTTCAGCCTGTGCGAGATCGCCGACCGGATGAAGAGCGCCGGCAGCTGGTCGTGGCCCTCGGTCGAGGTGCACGTGCGCGCGCTCCGCCTGACCCTAGCCGCCCAAGGCCAGACCAGCGCCGATTCCGACCGCCTTCTGGAGGGCCTGCGCGCCCTGACCGCTCACGTTCCGCCGGTCGGTTAACGGCGGTTCCGTTCTCGCGGAACAAGGGCGAAACGAATCAGGACCGAATCGCTGACATCGCCCGTTTCGTCCTTTGTTCACCGCGATATCTTGTAGGTTAAGACCCCTTAACCACAAACGCCGAACACCGCAGTCGACCGGCCGCCGCTCGACTTTTTCGCCGCCCCGACTTCCCCCCGCCGCCCCGACCCGCTACGGCGTCAGGCGTGGCCCCGTAGCTCAGCTGCATAGAGCAAGGCTTTCCTAAAGCCGAGGTCGCAGGTTGGAGTCCTGCCGGGGTCGCCATAGATTGCAACAGGTTAGCTGACTGATGAGCGTGTCAGGGTCCGACTTGGGACACAGTGGGGACACA
>NZ_JAELUF010001056.1 GCF_016429195.1 Brevundimonas sp. ASV9 | reverse complement strand
CCCCCCCCCCCCCCCCCCCCCCCCCCCCCCCCCCCCCCCCCCCCCCCCCCCCCCCCCCCCCCCCCCCCCCCCCCCCCCCCCCCCCCCCCCCCCCCCCCCCCTTTTTTCAAGCAGAAGACGGCATACGCGATACGATTGCTGGTCTCGTGGGCTCGGAGATGTGTATAAGAGACAGGCCGCAACCTGTCCGACGAGAACTGTATTCTTTACGCGGCGGACCGAACCGGCGGGAACAGCGTGCCCGGCGCAATCGGGGAACAGCGCGGCGTTGTCGCGCGGGGCCGCGAGGTGGCCTTGCAGT
>NZ_JAELUF010001055.1 GCF_016429195.1 Brevundimonas sp. ASV9 | reverse complement strand
CCGAGGCGACCGCCCCGCTCAAGCCCACAGTCATGCTTGGTCAGGCCAGCGCCTCGAACTGATCGACCAGCCGCTCCAGCCTCTGACAGCCGACGCTCCAGAAGGCCGGGTCGCGCGGGTCCAGACCTGTCTCTTATACACATCTCCGAGCCCACGAGACCAGCAATCGTATCGCGTATGCCGTCTTCTGCTTGAAAGGGGGGGGGGGGGGGGGGGGGGGGGGGGGGGGGGGGGGGGGGGGGGGGGGGGGGGGGGGGGGGGGGGGGGGGGGGGGGGGGGGGGGGGGGGGGGGGGGGGGGGG
>NZ_JAELUF010000124.1 GCF_016429195.1 Brevundimonas sp. ASV9 | reverse complement strand
GGCCCATGCCCGCCCAGCGTGGCGGCGCCGCCGATGGCCGCGACCAGCACCACCGCGCAGGCGGTGGTCGGCGGACCCAGACGGAAGGCCAGAAGGATCAGCGGCGGAAACACCGCGAACATAACTGGCGCCGATGTCTGGGTGAAAACCCACAGCGTGACGCCGCCGACCAGCACCAGCAGGGCGGCCGCCTCCGTCATCGTGGCCTGGGCGTCGTCGCGGAAACGGTGGTTACGCGCCAGCAGCAGCAGGGACGGTGTGACGATCATCATCGCCAGCAGTTCCATGTCGAACAGGTGGTGCATCCGGAACGCCAGCGTGCCCGGCACCTTCCAACTCATCAGCACCGCGACCGCGCCCGCCAGCAGGGTGCTGATCAAAACCGCCGGTACGGCGGCGAAGACGGCGAAACGGAACAGACGCCAAGGCCGGCGCATATCCAGCGCGGCCCCGCAAAAACGGCGCGCCAACACGGCCGCGACGCAAACCTGGGTCAGGTTCAGGGCGACATTTGTGAACATCATCACGCCGGGATCGCCGCGTACGATGTTGCTGGCCAGGTTGATGGCGGCGCAGGCGATCATCACGCCGATGGCGTGGCGACGATGAAGCTGAAGGACGGCGGCCAGAAGCACCGCATTGGCCGGCCACAGAACCGTGGCGCCGAACGCATGCATGCTCCACTGGGCGACCGACAGGCATAGGGCGAACAATGCCACATAGGCGTAGGGCGACGGTCCAGCCGCGCGGCCGGCCTCGTGACGGAAAAACCGCCAGCGCCCGCCTTCTGCGTTCACCCACTTCAGCCCCATGACGTAACGGTGACACGCAGGGGTTAAGGATCCCGTAGCGGCCCACCTAGGTAGGATTGCGGAACCGCCGGTCAGCGTCGCCGTTTACTCGCCCTTGCCAGCGAAGGGCCCCAGCCAATGTCAGACGTGATCGCCGAACCGACCTTCGAGCCGCCGGCGGACGCCCTGGCCTTCTATGAAGAGAGCCTGCGCCTGCTCAAAGAGAGCGGCATTCCCTTCCTGTTGTCGGGCACCTATGCGGTCACGGCCTACACCGGCATCCGTCGTCCGACCAAGGATCTGGACGTCTTCTGCAAGCCTGGCGACTACCCCCGCATCCTGGCCTTCTTCCAGAAGCACGGCTACCGCACCGACGTCGAGGACGAGCGCTGGATCGCCAAGGTTTGGAAGGACGAGAAACACTTTTTCGACGTCATCTTCGCCATGTCCAACGGCACCATCGCCGTGTCCGACAGCTGGTTCAGCGAGGACCGGATCACCGTCTATGGCCATCAGGTCCAGATCACCCCGCCCACGGCCCTGATCCTGTCCAAGGTCTTCATTCAGGACCGCTATCGCTATGACGGGGCCGATGTGAACCACGTCATCCTGAAACAGTCCGACGCCATCGACTGGAAGAGCCTGCTGGACCAGATGGACCTCTATTGGGAGGTGCTGGCGGCGCATCTGCTGAACTTCCGCTTCGCCTATCCGACCGAGCGCGACCGGATCCCGCGCTGGCTGATGGAAGAGCTGGTCCAGCGATTGACGGCCCAGATCGATCTGCCGGCGCCGCGCGTGAAGGTCTGTCGCGGCCGGCTGTTCAGCCCGCGCGACTATGTCGCCGACGTCGCCGAATGGGGCTTCGGCGACGTGGTGGGCAAGGGGCTGGAGGAACGCCACGACCCCGTCAACCTGGGCCACTGAAAAGGTAAGCCGCCATGACCGACGCCGTCCCCGATCCTCAGACGACCCAACCCGGCCTGGAACCCGGCCCCGCCAAGACACTGCGCGTCGCCGCCGTCGGCGACCTCCATGTCGGCGAGACCACCGAGCATCGCTATCGCGACCTGTTTGAACGGGTGTCGGACGACGCCGATGTCCTGTGCCTGTGCGGCGACCTGACCAACTACGGCAAGACGCCCGAGGTCGAGCGGCTGCTTGAGGATCTCAAGCTGTGCAAAATCCCGATGGTCGGCGTGCTGGGCAATCATGAGCACGAGTGCGGCCAGCCCGAGGTCGTCACCAAGATGCTGACCGACGCCGGGGTCAAGATGCTGACCGGCGAGGCCTATGAGATCGACGGCGTCGGCTTTGCAGGCGGCAAGGGGTTCGTCGGCGGCTTCGGCCGCTATATGCTCTCCTCGTTCGGCGAAGCCTCGATCAAACGCTTCGTGCAGGAGGCGGTCGAGGACGCCAATCTGATCGAGAACTCGATCCGCATGCTGCGCACCGAACGCTCGGTCGTGCTGCTGCACTATGCGCCCGTGGTCGAGACGGTGATGGGCGAGCCGCCCGAAATCCATGCCTTCCTGGGCTCTTCGCGCTTGGCCGAAACCATCGACCGCTACGACAACGTCCGACTGGTCGTTCACGGACACGCCCATCGCGGCGGACCGGAGGGACGCACCACCAAGGGCACGCCCGTCTATAATGTCGCCCTGCCGGTGCTGAAGACCCTGGGCGACAAGCCTTATAGGGTCTTTGAAATCTGACCGGACTGTAGGAGGGTGCGGCCGGGGCTGGGATGCAGCCTCGTTCGGGGCCGCAAGGCGGCCCATCGTGGAGTTTCCGATGCGCCTTCTGTCTTCCGCCGCGGCCGTCGCCGTCCTAGCCCTGACCACCCCCGCCTTCGCCGCCGGTCAGGCCGCCGCCCCTGCGCCTGCGCCGCAGGCCGCTCCGGCGCCTGAACCGGCCGAAGAGGCGGACAGTCCCGAGGAAGCCGCCTTCGAGGCCAAGGCGGAAGCCTTCGGCCAAGTCATGGAGACGATGGCCAGCGAGATGCAGGCCGCCGCAGCCCAGGCCGACAAGACCAAGGCCAAGGCCGACTTGGACGCCATCCAAGCCAAGTATCAGCCCCAGGTCGACGCCTTCGCCGAAGATGTCCAGACGTTCGCCGTCAGCAGCGGCCAGGCGACGCCCGAACAACTCGCGCCGGCGATCCAGCAGATCAAGGGCATCCCTGCCGATGTCCGAGGCAAGATCGACGCCGCCGTTGCAGCCCCTGCCGCCGCTGCGCCGGCGACGGCGCAGTAAGCCAAGCCTTACCGCGATTTCACTTGAGACGGGGCGGCTGAGGGCGGAGTTTGCGCGGGTCATTCAACGGGAGCCGTCCCATGATCCGCCTGTTCAGCCTGACCGCCGCCCTGGCGCTCGCGCCCCTCTGCTCGGCCTTGGCGCAGACCCCGGGGCCTGCGCCCACGCCGGCTCCGGCTCCGGCTCCGGCTTCCGCTGAAGCCGCCGAAGCCCGCATGGAAGCCGCCGCCGAGGCCTTCGAAGCGCGCATGGAGACCTTTGGCGAACGGGCCGAGGCGATTTCCGAAGACGAGAGCCTGAGCGAGGCCGAACGCGGCCGTCGCATCGCCGCCCTGTGGTCGGACTATGCGCCCGACGTCGCCGCCTTCACCGCCGAGACGACGAAACACGCCACCGAAATGGCCGCCCAGGCGCTGAAGGACATCGACGTCGACGCCATTGTCGCTGAGGCGCTGAACGACCCCGAGGTCAAACAGGCGATGGAAGAGGGGATGCAGAAGGGCGTCGTCACCGCAGAAGGCATCGCCCGCAACAGCGCCTGGACCAATCCGACGCCCGAGCAGATGGAGACCTACAGCCTGGTCGCCCAATACGCCCTGGACCAGGCCGCCGACGCCGTCGTCGAGGAGGGCGTCGAAGCGCCCGAGGCCCCGGAAGCGCCCGAACCGCCGGCCCCGCCCGTCCGTCCGGCGACTTAAGTCAATCGTCTCCTCCCTGCGCAGCGGGGAGGGGGACCGCGCAGCGGTGGAGGGGTTCTTTAATCCCTACGGACGCCGGTGAATGGTGAAGAACCCCTCCGTCACGGCGCAAGATGCGCCGCGCCACCTCCCCGCGACGCGGGGAGGAGACAGAGCGCCTTGACCGCGCCCGACTAAGCAGCGACATCGCGCCGCATGCCTGCCCTGCCCGTCGATCCGCACCTCTATTCGACCTTTCTCGGCGTCATGGCGGTGATGGCGATCACGCCGGGCCCGGCCAATCTGTTCGCCGTCGCGACCGGCGTTGAAAAGGGCCGCGCCTCGGCCCTGATCGGCGTGCTGGGCATGAACGCCGCGACCCTGGTGTGGTTCGGCGCGGCGGCCCTGGGTCTCGGCGCCTTGGTCAAGGGCTTTCCCGCCGCCTTCAAGGTCATCGCCGTGCTGGGCGCGCTTTATGTCGCCTGGCTGGGGATCAAGGCGCTGCGCGGCGCCTTCGCCACCGCCGCCGATCCCGACGAGGTCGTCGTCAAGAAGGGCCGCAGCGCCCTGATCGACGGGTTCGCCGTCCAGATCGCCAACCCCAAGGCCATCCTGTTCTTCACCGCCGTCCTGCCGCCCTTCATCGACGTGAACCGCCCGGTCGCGCCGCAGATGGCGATGTTCGCCATGGCGGCCATCGGCATGGATATGGTGTCCATGAGCACCTACGCCCTGTCCGGCGCCGCCCTGTCGCGCCGCATGCAGCAACCGCGCTTTCGCAGAGGCTTCGGCGTCTTCGTCGGCCTGCTGCTGATGGTCGCCGCCGTGCTGATCGTAATGAGGCTCTAGACGCCGCGACGCTTCGTCATACAGTGGTCGGGAACGCCTTCGTTCATGCTCCGTTCAGCCGTCAGAGCGCCCGAATGGGCGATCAAGGAGTTTGATGTCATGAAAACCCTCCCCCTGAAGACCCTAGCGGTGACCGTCGCCGCCGGTCTGGCCCTGGCGGCCTGCGCCACTGCCACCCCGTATCAACCCGCAGGCTTCAACGGCCAGCGTGGCGGCTATGCCGAGCAGCGCTTGGAGAACAATCGTTTCCGGGTCAGCTTCTCGGGCAATTCGCTGACCTCGCGCGAACAGGTCGAACAGTCGCTGCTGCTGCGTTCGGCCGAACTGACCGTCGAGAGCGGTTACGACTGGTTCTCCACCGTCAACCGCGCCACCGACCGCGACACCCGCTTCGTGGGTACGCCCGATCCGTTCTATTCGGGCTATAACCGCTTCTACAGCCCCTATTGGGGTCCGTCGTGGCGCTACTACCGCAGCGGCTTCTGGAGCCCGTGGGACCGTTACGGCCCGTGGGGCGTCAACGACTTCGACGTCCGCCAGGTCGATCGATTCGAGGCCAATGCCGAGATCGTCCTGGGTCGTGGCCCCAAACCCGCCAACGACCCCAACGCCTTCGACGCCCGCGAGGTGATCCAGAACCTGGGTCCGCAGGTCACCCGCCCGGCGGCCTGATGCTGAAAGCCCCTCTCCACGGCGTGGAGGGGGGCTTTTTCTTTCATCCCACGCGCGGCGACTTCAGCCGGCGCTTGTTGGAGTGGGTCGCCGGCGCCGTGCCCAGATCTTCCGGAACCTCGCCCTTGAAATAGTAGCGCTGCCACGCCTCCTTGGCCGCATCCGGATCGCCTCCGGCCAGACGCTGGTTGAAGTCGGTGCGGGCGCGGTTCCAGGCCTCGAACTGCCCCTTCATCACAGGGTTGGATTCCAGCGTGCGGATGATCGGCTGGAACTGTTCGACCTTCTTGTGCTCGATCAGATTGATGAAGCAGAAGGGTTCGCCCTTCTCAAACGTGATCCGCCCCGGCCGGGTGAAGATCCAGTTCATCGTGAAGGGGAAGGGCAGCCAGTCCGTCTCGATCAGCCCGACCAACGGTTGGATGCCGTCCTTCACATGGTTGGGCGACCCCGAACACATCATCCCCCAGCCGGGCGGCGTGCGGAACAGATATTGCGGATGCATGGTCAGCACCCCGCGCGAGAAGTGCGAGGTGACGAAATGGGCCAGATCGTGCTGGGGCCGATCCGGCGTGATGACGATGTCTTCCTGGCGCGGACCGCCGTTCCACTCGGCCGAGAAGCCGAACGGGCACAGGATTTCCCACCCCGTCGTGTTGGCCATGTTCAGCGGCAGGCAGCGATAGGGGTGGCGGCTGATGAAGGCGTCCATCCAGTTACGCGACTGGCGGCCGGGCACCAGGTCCGGCGGCCGGGCCGTCATCGGATAGCATTCCAGTTCCAGCGGGCGCGTGTTGACGGTATCGACCATGACCATTTCCTAACGCCCGAAACCCGACGGCTCAACCATGACTGACGCACCCGCTTTCGACCGCGAGACCCTGACCGTCTGGCTGAAGGCGAACGGCGTGGATCACCTCACCCACGACCACCCGGCCGTCTTTCGGGTCGAGGAAGGGCTGGACCTCAAGGCCGACCTGCCGGGCGCCCACACCAAGAACCTGTTCCTCAAGGATCACAAAGGCCGGCTGTGGCTGATCTCGGCGCGTCAGGACACCGTCATCGACCTGAAACGCGCCGCCGCCGTCATGGGGTCGGGCCGCTTGTCGTTCGGCAACGAGACGCTGATGTGGGAAACGCTGGGCGTCCGCCCCGGCTCGGTCACGGCGCTGGGCCTGATCAACGATACCGACCGCCGCGTCGCCTTCGTGCTGGACCAGCGCCTTTGGGACGCCGACATCGTCAACTTCCACCCCCTGACCAATACGGCGACCACCGCCCTGGATCAGTCGGCCTTTCGGCGCGTGATGACGCTGTTGGAGCGTGAGCCGGTCGTGGTGGATTTCGAAGCGATGGGCGCTTGAACCGATTACGCGAAATTACATCTTGGCCAGGCGCGCCCTTCTCCACGACGCCCGAACGCCAAGGATCGCGACCGGCAGGGCGAAGATGTTCATATAGCTACCGCCCATTCTGTAGTCGAACAGCCACCGGCCGCAGGTGATTTCCACCACGAGCCAGGCGAGGACAAAAC
>NZ_JAELUF010001054.1 GCF_016429195.1 Brevundimonas sp. ASV9 | reverse complement strand
CCCCCCCCCCCCCCCCCCCCCCCCCCCCCCCCCCCCCCCCCCCCCCCCCCCCCCCCCCCCCCCCCCCCCCCCCCCCCCCCCCCCCCCCCCCCCCCCCCCCCCCTTTCCAAGCAGAAGACGGCATACGCGATACGATTGCTGGTCTCGTGGGCTCGGAGATGTGTATAAGAGACAGGGATGGCGTCATCCAGGCCGAAGCGGTGGTTGATCCCGCCGCCGCAGGCCACGGCGTGCTTCTCCAGCGCGCGCAGCCCCGGCGTGGTCTTGCGCGTATCCGCGATCCGCGCCTTGGTCCCGGCGAC
>NZ_JAELUF010001053.1 GCF_016429195.1 Brevundimonas sp. ASV9 | reverse complement strand
CCCCCCCCCCCCCCCCCCCCCCCCCCCCCCCCCCCCCCCCCCCCCCCCCCCCCCCCCCCCCCCCCCCCCCCCCCCCCCCCCCCCCCCCCCCCCCCCCCCCCCCTTTTCAAGCAGAAGCCGGCATACGCGATACGATTGCTGGTCTCGTGGGCTCGGAGATGTGTATAAGAGACAGGTCCCAGGTCGAGACCTGGGGCGAAGACGTGCCCGACGGCGCCCTGACCAGCTTTCCGATGGCGGTGAAGCTGCAAGAGGGCGAGGTCGTCGTCTTCTCCTGGGTCACCTGGCCCGACCGCGCCACC
>NZ_JAELUF010001052.1 GCF_016429195.1 Brevundimonas sp. ASV9 | reverse complement strand
CCCCCCCCCCCCCCCCCCCCCCCCCCCCCCCCCCCCCCCCCCCCCCCCCCCCCCCCCCCCCCCCCCCCCCCCCCCCCCCCCCCCCCCCCCCCCCCCCCCCCCATTTTCACGCAGAAGACGGCATACGCGATACGATTGCTGGTCTCGTGGGCTCGGAGATGTGTATAAGAGACAGGTGCTGGACCCCGCGCTTGGCTCGCCCAGCGTCGGCGCCGACGGCACCATCACCCAGAACGGACAGGTCACTGGCCGGCTGTCGGTCGTGCGTTTCGATACGCTGGGCGTGCTCGAAAAGGGCGGCG
>NZ_JAELUF010001051.1 GCF_016429195.1 Brevundimonas sp. ASV9 | reverse complement strand
CCCCCCCCCCCCCCCCCCCCCCCCCCCCCCCCCCCCCCCCCCCCCCCCCCCCCCCCCCCCCCCCCCCCCCCCCCCCCCCCCCCCCCCCCCCCCCCCCCCCCCCCTTTCACGCAGAAGACGGCATACGCGATACGATTGCTGGTCTCGTGGGCTCGGAGATGTGTATAAGAGACAGGGCCACACCCGCGCCGATCGCGGCAAAGCGGGCCGCCGCCTGCCACACCACCTTACCGCCCCAGCAGTAGCCGGTGATGCCGACCTTGCCGTCCTTGGACCACGACTGCTGGCTGGCCCATTCCAGC
>NZ_JAELUF010001050.1 GCF_016429195.1 Brevundimonas sp. ASV9 | reverse complement strand
CCCCCCCCCCCCCCCCCCCCCCCCCCCCCCCCCCCCCCCCCCCCCCCCCCCCCCCCCCCCCCCCCCCCCCCCCCCCCCCCCCCCCCCCCCCCCCCCCCCCCTATTTTCAAGCAGAAGACGGCATACGCGATACGATTGCTGGTCTCGTGGGCTCGGAGATGTGTATAAGAGACAGGCCCAGAACTGCGTTCACTGCAAAACCTGCGACATCAAGGATCCGTCGCAGAACATCGTCTGGACCACGCCCGAGGGCGGCGGCGGTCCCAACTATCCGAACATGTGACGGAACGGGGCAGGGGCGG
>NZ_JAELUF010001049.1 GCF_016429195.1 Brevundimonas sp. ASV9 | reverse complement strand
CCCCCCCCCCCCCCCCCCCCCCCCCCCCCCCCCCCCCCCCCCCCCCCCCCCCCCCCCCCCCCCCCCCCCCCCCCCCCCCCCCCCCCCCCCCCCCCCCCCCCCCTTGTCAAGCAGAAGACGGCATACGCGATACGATTGCTGGTCTCGTGGGCTCGGAGATGTGTATAAGAGACAGATCTGCGACCGCGCACCGTTGAAATGATCCCCTGCAGCGGTTGCTGACCCTTACATCCCGACCAACGCCTGTCGCATCGCTGACATCTTGACGTCCGTCTCAGCCTCCTCGGCGGCCGGATCGCTGT
>NZ_JAELUF010001048.1 GCF_016429195.1 Brevundimonas sp. ASV9 | reverse complement strand
CCCCCCCCCCCCCCCCCCCCCCCCCCCCCCCCCCCCCCCCCCCCCCCCCCCCCCCCCCCCCCCCCCCCCCCCCCCCCCCCCCCCCCCCCCCCCCCCCCCCCGTTTTTCAAGCAGAAGACGGCATACGCGATACGATTGCTGGTCTCGTGGGCTCGGAGATGTGTATAAGAGACAGGTCCAGGACTAGGAAGCCCTGGACGTGCAGACGATGAGTGATGATGCGCGCGAAGTTCGGCGACGGCGGCGCCTTGGTCGCATTGTAGGAGGACACCAGGCCGCAGACCGCCATCCGGCCGTGGACC
>NZ_JAELUF010001047.1 GCF_016429195.1 Brevundimonas sp. ASV9 | reverse complement strand
CCCCCCCCCCCCCCCCCCCCCCCCCCCCCCCCCCCCCCCCCCCCCCCCCCCCCCCCCCCCCCCCCCCCCCCCCCCCCCCCCCCCCCCCCCCCCCCCCCCCCCCTTTTCAAGCACAAGACGGCATACGAGATACGATTGCTGGTCTCGTGGGCTCGGAGATGTGTATAAGAGACAGGACAGGGTCAGGGTCGTCCGATCACCTTAGGCTCAGATTTCAACCGGACCTGCCCTGTGCAACAGCGCTCGCTCATCGCCGAAGTTTCGACCGTCGCCGGCCTCGCCGCGACGCGTTTCGGCATGAC
>NZ_JAELUF010000123.1 GCF_016429195.1 Brevundimonas sp. ASV9 | reverse complement strand
GGCTATGCCGATCCCGACTTCCTGGCGCGCGAAGGCAAGCTGGGTCGCAGCTACGGCTGTTTCTCGGTCGCCCATACCGACCTGCCGGCCTTGCGCGAACGCATGGGCGAGGGCCGACTGCTGTTCGCTGCGGCCTAGGCTTCAGCCCCGCTCCAGCGCCCGCCAGCCGATGTCGGAGCGGTTGAAGCCGCCCGGCCAGTCGATCTTGCGGATGGCGGCATAGGCGCGTTCGCGGGCCTGGGCGATGTCGTCGCCCTCAGCGCAGACGTTTAGAACGCGCCCGCCCGAGGCGGCCAGCAAGCCGTCGTCGCGGCGCTTGGTCCCGGCATGGAATACCTGGACGTGGGGGCCGAAATCCTGATCGGCACCGCGGATGATCGAACCTTCCAGCGGGCTGTCGGGATAGCCCTTGGCCGCCATGACCACGCAGATCACCGTCTGAGGCTTGAAGGCGGGCGAGGCCAATCCCGAGACGTCGCCGCGCGCGCAGCCCAGCAGATAGGGGACGATGTCGCCCGCCATCCGCATCATCAGCACCTGGCATTCCGGGTCGCCGAAACGGGCGTTGAACTCGACCACCTTGGGGCCGTCCTCGGTCGCCATCAGGCCGGCGTATAGGACGCCGCGATAGGGCGCGCCTTCTTCGGCCATCTTGCGGATCGTCGGCTGGACGATCAGCGCGTCGGCCTGCTGCACCAAATCGGGTGTGAAGACGGGCGCAGGTGAATAGGCGCCCATGCCGCCGGTGTTGGGACCAAGGTCGCCGTCGAAGGCGCGCTTGTGGTCCTGGGCGCCGCCGAACAGCAGGGCGCGTTGGCCGTCGCACAGGGCGAACAGCGAGCCCTCCTCGCCGTCCATGAACTCCTCGATCACGACGCGGGCGCCGGCTGCGCCGAACCGGCCGCCCAGCATCCGCTCGATTTCGGCCTCGGCGTCGGGGCGGTCGGGGCTGATGGCCACGCCCTTGCCGGCGGCCAGGCCATCGGCCTTGATCACATAGGGCGGCCGGAACACGTCCAGCGCCGCTTTGGCGTCCTTGACCGTGTCATAGACGCCGTAACCGGCGGTGGGGATCTCGTGACGTTCGAGGAAGCCCTTCGAAAAGGCCTTCGACGTTTCCAGCTGCGCCGCCTTGGCGGTCGGCCCGAAACAGGGGATGCCGGCCGAGGCCAAACGATCAGCCAGACCAGCGGCCAGCGCCACCTCGGGCCCCACAACGACCAGATCGGCCTTGATCTCTCTGGCCAAGGCGGCCAGGCCGTCGGCGTCGTCCGCCTTGACGGCGCGCAGCTCGCACAGCTTCCCGATGCCAGGGTTGCCCGGCGCCGCGACCAGGCGCGTGACCAGCGGCGACTGGGCGATCTTCCAGGCGAGGGCGTGTTCGCGGCCGCCCGATCCGACGAGAAGAATGTTCATGAGATCGGGCAATGACCGGCCGGCGCCGGCCGGTCAAGCGCCCGTCAGACTTAACGCCGCATTCAGCGTCCGATCAGCGCGCCGGCGGGGTCCAGGCCGGCAGGGCCTGAAGCTGACCGGGCGTCAGATCGGTGACCAGATCCCGGTCGCCGTTGCGGTCGATCGGAGACACGTCGGCGATCGGAACCTGCACCTTCATGTCGCCCGGCCCGTTCAGCTCGATCACCAGATGGGTCAGGGCGCCCGAAGCGTCCAGCACCAGGGTTTCCACATCGCCCAGATCCACGTTGGCGCGCGAATACAGGTCCGCATCCTCCAACTGATCGCGGGTCATGTTGAAGGCCAGGGCGGCGTTCGAGGCGGCGGCATCCGCCTGACGGTCCGGCAAAGCCACGGGCGCTGCGCCCGGCGCAGGGGCCTGGACCACATCGTCGTCGCGATCCGAGCAGGCGACGACGCCGCCGGTCAGGCAAAGAATGGCGGCGAGCGGGACGAAGCGGTTCATACGGCCTCCTTGGGCATTAAAGCAGGGCCGAGACTACATAGACGCCCAGGCCCAGCAGAATGATGCAGCCGATGATCAGCCACGGGCTCATGGCCCCGCCGCCCCCGGCGCGGCGCGACAGATCGCGCTCGTGCGGGTCACGGTCAGAAGGATCGGTTCCGGGCGGGTCGGCGGCCATGAAAGTCGAACGGTAGGGCGCGCGCAGCGTTCCCGGGCGGATCGACGCAGGCTAGGATGTCTTCATGAGCGACGACTCCTACGTATTTGAAGGCCCGGCCGAGGTCCCTGCCCCGCGCGACAACAATCCGCCCCTGTCGATCTCGGAGCTGTCGTTCGCGCTGAAGCGCACGCTGGAAGACCGGTTCGGCCATGTGCGGCTGCGCGGCGAGGTCTCCAAGGTCAACCGCCACGCCTCGGGCCACATCTATCTGACGCTGAAGGATGACAAGTCGGCCATCGACGGCGTGGTGTGGAAGGGGTCGGTGCGCGGCCTGGGCGTTCAGCCCGAGGCGGGGCTGGAGGTCATCGTCACCGGCAAGATCACCTCCTATCCGGCGCGGTCGTCCTATCAGATCGTGATCGAAAGCATGGAGGCGGCCGGCGCCGGCGCCCTGCTGGCTCAGTTGGAGCGGCTGAAGGTCCGCCTGCGTGAGGAAGGGCTGTTCGAGCCGGGTAGCAAGAAGCCCCTGCCCGCCTTTCCCGCGACCATCGGCGTGATCACCAGCCCGACGGGCGCGGTGATCCGCGACGTGCTGCACCGGATCGCCGAACGCTGGCCCTGTCGCGTCATCGTCTGGCCTGTGGTCGTTCAGGGCGAATCGGCCTGCGGTCAGGTGTCGAATGCCATTCGCGGCTTTGACGCGATGACGCCCAACGGGCCGATCCCCCGCCCCGAGCTGCTGATCGTCGCGCGCGGCGGCGGGTCGGTCGAGGACCTGTGGTGCTTCAACGACGAGGGCCTGGCGCGGACCGTGGCGGCGGCGCGCATTCCGATCATCTCGGCCGTGGGGCACGAAACCGACACCACCCTGATCGACTTCGTCTCGGATCGCCGGGCGCCGACGCCGACCGGCGCGGCCGAAATGGCGACGCCGGTGCTGGCGGACCTGCGCTATGCCGTCGCGGACATGGACCGGCGCATGGTGCAGGCAGGCGGACGGCTGATCGAGGATCGACGCACGCGCCTGCGGGCGGTGGCGCGCGGCCTGCCGGCGCGACCGGAGGACCTACTGGCTCTGGCGCAACAACGACTGGACCATGTTTCGAGCCGGCTGGGATCGGGCCTGCAACGCAACGTCGCCCTGCACGAGCGGCATCTGGCGGTGACGGGCGGCAAGCTGAGCCCAGCCCTGCTGCGCACGCGGATCGAGCGGGGGCAGGACCGGCTGCGCGGCGCGGGCGACCGGCTGGGCGCAGCGCTTCAGGCCGGCGTGGCGCGCGGCGAACGGCGGTTGTTGCAGGTCTCCGGGCGGCTGTCGCCCGAACCGCTGCATCGACGACTGGACCAGCGTCAGGCCCGGCTTGAAGCCGTCGGGGCG
This sequence comes from Brevundimonas sp. ASV9, assembly GCF_016429195.1. GTDB lineage: Bacteria > Pseudomonadota > Alphaproteobacteria > Caulobacterales > Caulobacteraceae > Brevundimonas. The sequence goes on along the minus strand of NZ_JAELUF010000123.1, from coordinate 3,346 downwards.
CGGCTGGACGGGGTCCTGCCGCGCCGACTGGAGCGGGACGCCGATCGCCTGGCGGCGCTGTCGCGCGCGCTGACGACCCTGGACCCCGGACGGCCCAAGCCCGGCTTCGCCCGCGTGGAAGATTCAGACGGCGCGTGGATCACCTCGGCCAAGGCGCTGGAGGCGGGTCAGGCGGTCCGGCTGGTGTTCGGCGACGGCGTTCAGCCCGCGACAATCGACGGCGGCGAACCCCGTCCGTTCCCGCCGCGTCCGGCGGCCAAGCCGAAGCCGTCCGCCGCCGATCAGGGCAGCCTGTTCTGACGCCGGCGGATATGATCCGCGTTTTCCGCTTCGCCCCGGCGCCGCTTCCTGCTAACGGCGCCGCATGAAGATCACGCGCCTCGCCGTCACCGCCTATGTGTTCGCCCTCCTGATCATCGTCCTGGATCAGCTGACCAAGGCCTGGATCATCAGCGGCCTGTCGCTGCAGGAAGTCGGCCGCATCCCGGTCTTCCCGCCGATCCTGAACTTTAGCTGGGTCGAAAACACCGGCGTCAGCTTCGGCCTGTTCGGCGGCGGCGAAGCCCGCTGGGGCCTGGCCATCTTCTCCATCGTCGTCTCGGCCGGCCTGGCGTGGTGGGCGACGCAGTCGAACCGTCGCCTGCTGATCACCGCGATCGGCTTCGTCATGGGCGGGGCGCTGGGCAATGTGATCGACCGCATCCGCTTCGGCTATGTGGTCGACTTCATCGACTTCTCGGGTACCGGTGTGTTTCCCTGGGTGTTCAACGTCGCCGACAGCGCCATCACCATCGGTGTCGTGCTGCTGATCATCGACAGTCTGGTGTCTGACAAACCCGCCAAGGTTGGCGCGGCCGTCGAAAAGTCGTAATCACCCCGTCTTCACTATGCCGACTGCGCCATCGCGGCGCTTCCTGCATCAGCCGACCAGAGCCTGAAACCATGCGTATCCGCAGTGTCGCCGTCCTGACCCTCGTCGCCTCCTCCGCGCTCGCCGTCTCGGCCTGCGGCAGCATCAAACAGGGCATCGGCCTGACCAAGGTGGTGCCGGACGAGTTCGTCACCGTCTCGACCGCCCCGCTCAGCGTTCCGCCGGAATACGGCCTGCGTCCGCCCGCGCCGGGCCAGCCGCGCCCGCAGGAACTGGCCCCCGAAAGCGCCGCGCGTCAGATTCTTCTGGGTCAGCGTCAGGCCGTCACCCGCACGCCGGGCGAACAGGTCCTGGTGGCTCAGGCCGGCGGCGAACAGGCCGACCCCCTGGCCCGCTATGTCGTCGATGACGAGTTCGGCGATCTGGCGCACAAGGACGAAAGTTTCGCCAACCGCCTGATGTTCTGGCGCAAGGACGACGCTTCGACCCAGGCCCCGACGGTCCGCCAGACGGCCGAAGGCCAGAAGACCATCGACGCCTCCACCGAGGCCGCCCGCCTTCAGGCTCTGACCGGCGGCCAGCAGGCCATCACGATCCAGCCGCGTCGCAGCAGCGGCTTCAAACTGCCGGGCCTTTAAGGACCGACCGACGGACGCTTGCCACGACGGTGTCCGTCCTTATTGTAAACGGACCTGATCAGGAGCCGTTTGCATGACTGAAACCGTCGATATCGCCGCCCTGTCCGGGATCGAGCAACTGCGGCTGGGCATGACGGGCGGCTTCATCGCCCCCATCGCGCGCACCGTCGGCTTCGAACTGACGGAAGTGGAAGAAGGTCGGGTGGTGTTCGAGGCCATCCCCACCACCGCCGTCTATAATCCGCTGGGCACGGTCCATGGCGGTTGGATCGCGACGGTGCTCGACTCGGCCTGCGGCTGCGTCGTGCATTCCATGCTTCGGCCGGGCCAGACCTATACGACGCTGGAACTGAAGACCGTCTTTCACAAAGCGCTGACGGCCGGCACGCCCGTTCGGGCCGAGGGCCGGATCGTTCAGGCTGGTCGCCGCGCGGCCTTCTCGGAGGCCGATCTGCGTGGCCTGGACGGCAAGCTCTATGCGACTGCAACCTCGACCTGCCTGGTCATGGAGCGTTGAGGGGAGCGCTGAGGGCAGCAAGCGTTTGCCGCGCCTCGCTTTAGCCGCTATCAGCGGCGAGCGTTGATGATCGGCCGCCGATCGTCGTGCGCCCTCTCTCGCTGTCGGAAAAAATAAGCTGATGCGTCGCGTGTTCACCGCCCTGGCCGCCCTCTCCATCGCGGCCTCCGTCCTGCCCGTCGCCGCCGAGGCCCAGACCTCCCAGCGTCAACGCGAGCGCAGCGGGCAACAGCAGCAGGCCTCGGGTGAAGACGCCGCGCCGTCGCGCGCGCCGCGCACCGCGCCCCTGCGTCGCCGCGCCAACGCCGGCCCCTGCCCCTATGTGAAGATTCTCTACGACGCCGCTCGCTACGTCGAACTGGAGGGCGGCCGCGCCGCCGTGGCCAATGTCGGCTACACCGGCGAGATCGAGGGCATCGCCTCGGACTGCGAATATCGCGAGGCCGATCCGATTCGCGTCGACATGGACGTGCTGTTCAACCTGGGCCGTGGTCCGCAGGCGGCGGGCGAACAGCGCACCTACCGCTACTGGATTGCGGTGACCGAGCGGAACAACGCCATCCTGTCCAAGGAATATTTCGACCTGCCGGTGAACTTCGAGGGCCAGCGCACCGCCTCAGTCACTGAAAAGCGCACCATCGTCATTCCGCGCGCCGGCATCGAAACCAGCGGCAGCAACTTCGAAATCCTGGTCGGTTTCGACGTGACGCCTGAAATGGCCGAGTTCAATCGCTCGGGCAGCCGCTTCCGCGTCAACGCCGGCACGACGCCGGCCGCCCCCGCGCCTGCCTCCGCACCGAGCCAATAATGTCTGATCTGAAGACCGTCCTCAGCGAAGCGGTCGCCGCCGCCTTCGCCGCCGAAGGCGTGGACCCGGCCCTGGCCCGCGTTACCCCGTCGGACCGCCCCGACCTGGCCGATTTCCAGTCCAATGGCGCGCTCGCCGCCGCCAAGGCGCTGAAGGCCAATCCGCGCGAACTGGCCGGCAAGATCGCCGAGCGGCTGAGCGCGGACGTGCGCTTCGCCTCGGTCGAGGTGGCGGGACCCGGCTTCATCAATCTGAAGCTCTCCGACGCGCTGCTGGCCGAACGGGCGACCGAGGTGGCGAACGACGCAGACCACGCGGGCGCCGCGACTGTGGCCGAACCGCGCCAGGTGGTCATCGACTACGGCGGTCCCAACGTCGCCAAGCCGATGCACGTCGGCCATCTGCGCAGCGCCATCATCGGCGAGAGCCTGAAGCGGTTGTTCCGCTTCCGCGGCGACCACGTCACCGGCGACGCCCACTTCGGCGACTGGGGCTTCCAGATGGGCCTGCTG
>NZ_JAELUF010001046.1 GCF_016429195.1 Brevundimonas sp. ASV9 | reverse complement strand
GGTAAACCTCGACGTTGTCGCCGACCTTGGGCAGGGCGCCGTCGTCGCCTTGGCCGAATTCGCGCATGGCGATGCGGCCTTCGGTCTTCAGACCAACGTCGATGATGACGATGTCTTTTTCGATGCCCTGTCTCTTATACACATCTCCGAGCCCACGAGACCAGCAATCGTATCTCGTATGCCGTCTTCGGCTTGAAAAAGGGGGGGGGGGGGGGGGGGGGGGGGGGGGGGGGGGGGGGGGGGGGGGGGGGGGGGGGGGGGGGGGGGGGGGGGGGGGGGGGGGGGGGGGGGGGGGGGGGGGG
>NZ_JAELUF010001045.1 GCF_016429195.1 Brevundimonas sp. ASV9 | reverse complement strand
CCCCCCCCCCCCCCCCCCCCCCCCCCCCCCCCCCCCCCCCCCCCCCCCCCCCCCCCCCCCCCCCCCCCCCCCCCCCCCCCCCCCCCCCCCCCCCCCCCCCCCCTTTTCAAGCAGCAGACGGCATACGCGATACGATTGCTGGTCTCGTGGGCTCGGAGATGTGTATAAGAGACAGGGCCAGACCTTCAAAGGTGAAGGGCTTGGTAACGACGCCGACGGTCAGGATGCCGCGATCACGCGCGCATTTGGCGATGACAGGGGCCGCGCCGGTGCCGGTGCCGCCGCCC
>NZ_JAELUF010001044.1 GCF_016429195.1 Brevundimonas sp. ASV9 | reverse complement strand
CCCCCCCCCCCCCCCCCCCCCCCCCCCCCCCCCCCCCCCCCCCCCCCCCCCCCCCCCCCCCCCCCCCCCCCCCCCCCCCCCCCCCCCCCCCCCCCCCCCCCCTTTTTCACGCAGAAGACGGCATACGCGATACGATTGCTGGTCTCGTGGGCTCGGAGATGTGTATAAGAGACAGGTCCAGGGGCGTCGGCTCTATGACGCCGCGCTCTACTGGTCCCTGGCGGCCATGCAGGCCGCGACGGCGGCGGGCAAGACGGCGCCGGCCGCAGAGGCCGATCAAACCCGTGCGCGCATCGCCGCGG
>NZ_JAELUF010001043.1 GCF_016429195.1 Brevundimonas sp. ASV9 | reverse complement strand
CCCCCCCCCCCCCCCCCCCCCCCCCCCCCCCCCCCCCCCCCCCCCCCCCCCCCCCCCCCCCCCCCCCCCCCCCCCCCCCCCCCCCCCCCCCCCCCCCCCCCCCTTTTCAAGCAGACGACGGCATACGAGATACGATTGCTGGTCTCGTGGGCTCGGAGATGTGTATAAGAGACAGATCCTATGCTGATCCTACCGCTTGAGCGCATCTTCAAAACGGCGGTAGGGCGCAAGCCTGGTGTGGCCGATGACTTTGCGCTTGATGGCGAAGTGGGTCAGCGCGTCCGCGAGGTGCTAGGCGAGAA
>NZ_JAELUF010001042.1 GCF_016429195.1 Brevundimonas sp. ASV9 | reverse complement strand
CGCGATCTGGATGATGCCGCCCTCGACGTCGACCTTGCCGTTGGCGATGGCCGCATAGGGGCTGTCGACCTTGGTCGCCGCCGCCTTTTCCTGCTCGGCCTTCTTGGTCTTGGCGGCGGACTGGAACCTGTCTCTTATACACATCTCCGAGCCCACGAGACCAGCAATCGTATCGCGTATGCCGTCTTCTGCTTGAAATGGGGGGGGGGGGGGGGGGGGGGGGGGGGGGGGGGGGGGGGGGGGGGGGGGGGGGGGGGGGGGGGGGGGGGGGGGGGGGGGGGGGGGGGGGGGGGGGGGGGGGG
>NZ_JAELUF010001041.1 GCF_016429195.1 Brevundimonas sp. ASV9 | reverse complement strand
ACAGTTCGGCGGCGACCGCCGCGCCTTCGGCGTCCGGCCGGAAGTCCAGCAGGCGGGCGTCATGGCCGGCGTCAGATCCAAAAGTCAGCAGGCGCGCGCCGACCGCCTTGGCCGCGTCGCACAGGACCTGTCTCTTATACACATCTCCGAGCCCACGAGACCAGCAATCGTATCGCGTATGCCGTCTTCTGCTTGAAAACGGGGGGGGGGGGGGGGGGGGGGGGGGGGGGGGGGGGGGGGGGGGGGGGGGGGGGGGGGGGGGGGGGGGGGGGGGGGGGGGGGGGGGGGGGGGGGGGGGGGGG
>NZ_JAELUF010001040.1 GCF_016429195.1 Brevundimonas sp. ASV9 | reverse complement strand
CCAATCCGGTCGCCTCGCTGGCCTGGTCGGTGATCGAGACCCTGCTGAACGCCGAGACCTGGTTCCGTCGCGACCGCACCCCTTTCCGCATTCTTGAAACCGAACTGCTGCCGGCCCTGTCCAAGGCCTGTCTCTTATACACATCTCCGAGCCCACGAGACCAGCAATCGTATCGCGTATGCCGTCTTCTGCTTGAAAAGCGGGGGGGGGGGGGGGGGGGGGGGGGGGGGGGGGGGGGGGGGGGGGGGGGGGGGGGGGGGGGGGGGGGGGGGGGGGGGGGGGGGGGGGGGGGGGGGGGGGGG
>NZ_JAELUF010001039.1 GCF_016429195.1 Brevundimonas sp. ASV9 | reverse complement strand
CCCCCCCCCCCCCCCCCCCCCCCCCCCCCCCCCCCCCCCCCCCCCCCCCCCCCCCCCCCCCCCCCCCCCCCCCCCCCCCCCCCCCCCCCCCCCCCCCCCCCCCTTTTCAAGCAGCAGACGGCATACGAGATACGATTGCTGGTCTCGTGGGCTCGGAGATGTGTATAAGAGACAGGGGTGATGGCGTTGCGGGCGTTGGCCGCGCTGCGCGCCGTGTCGCCGACCATGTCGGTGACGTGGTTGGTGGCGGTGGTGGTTTGCTGCAGGCTGGACGCCTGCTGTTCGGTTCGCAACGACAGGGT
>NZ_JAELUF010001038.1 GCF_016429195.1 Brevundimonas sp. ASV9 | reverse complement strand
GCCGATCGGGAACTGGATCGGCACGGCCTTGGCGCCCAGACGGTCGCGGATCGACTCGACCGAGGCGTCGAAGTCGGCGCCGATCTTGTCCATCTTGTTGACGAAGACGATGCGCGGAACCTTGTACCTGTCTCTTATACACATCTCCGAGCCCACGAGACCAGCAATCGTATCGCGTATGCCGTCTTCTGCTTGAAAAGTGGGGGGGGGGGGGGGGGGGGGGGGGGGGGGGGGGGGGGGGGGGGGGGGGGGGGGGGGGGGGGGGGGGGGGGGGGGGGGGGGGGGGGGGGGGGGGGGGGGGG
>NZ_JAELUF010001037.1 GCF_016429195.1 Brevundimonas sp. ASV9 | reverse complement strand
CCCCCCCCCCCCCCCCCCCCCCCCCCCCCCCCCCCCCCCCCCCCCCCCCCCCCCCCCCCCCCCCCCCCCCCCCCCCCCCCCCCCCCCCCCCCCCCCCCCCCCCTGTTCAAGCAGAAGACGGCATACGCGATACGATTGCTGGTCTCGTGGGCTCGGAGATGTGTATAAGAGACAGGTCATGTTCCCCGCCGGTCGTCTGGCGCGCGAGAAGAACGGCGTCCTGACCGATCCCGAATGGGCGACGACCGCCTCCTCCATGGCGCGCAAATACGGTGCACCGGTCGTGCCCATGCACGTCACCG
>NZ_JAELUF010001036.1 GCF_016429195.1 Brevundimonas sp. ASV9 | reverse complement strand
CCCCCCCCCCCCCCCCCCCCCCCCCCCCCCCCCCCCCCCCCCCCCCCCCCCCCCCCCCCCCCCCCCCCCCCCCCCCCCCCCCCCCCCCCCCCCCCCCCCCCCCTTTTCAAGCCGAAGACGGCATACGCGATACGATTGCTGGTCTCGTGGGCTCGGAGATGTGTATAAGAGACAGGGCCCAGCATGCGCTGCGTGAAATGGCCGACAAGTTGAAGGAGGAAGGCGTGGAGGTGAAATACGCCATCCACCCCGTCGCGGGCCGGATGCCGGGCCATATGAACGTCCTGCTGGCCGAGGCCAAC
>NZ_JAELUF010001035.1 GCF_016429195.1 Brevundimonas sp. ASV9 | reverse complement strand
GCTGCGAAGGGCGCGAAGGCGGCTCAGGCCCTCACACAATACGTCGCCGCCGACCGGGCGGTGTCCGCCGCTGAAGTCGTCCGCACGACGCTCGCCGCAAACCCCTTCGTCGCAGCCCGCCCCGCCCCTGTCTCTTATACACATCTCCGAGCCCACGAGACCAGCAATCGTATCGCGTATGCCGTCTTCTGCGTGAAAAGGGGGGGGGGGGGGGGGGGGGGGGGGGGGGGGGGGGGGGGGGGGGGGGGGGGGGGGGGGGGGGGGGGGGGGGGGGGGGGGGGGGGGGGGGGGGGGGGGGGGGG
>NZ_JAELUF010001034.1 GCF_016429195.1 Brevundimonas sp. ASV9 | reverse complement strand
CCCCCCCCCCCCCCCCCCCCCCCCCCCCCCCCCCCCCCCCCCCCCCCCCCCCCCCCCCCCCCCCCCCCCCCCCCCCCCCCCCCCCCCCCCCCCCCCCCCCCTCTTTTCAAGCAGAAGACGGCATACGCGATACGATTGCTGGTCTCGTGGGCTCGGAGATGTGTATAAGAGACAGGCCCTTGACCGCGCAAGGGCGTTCGCGTCAGGAGGCGGAGAAGGCGGCCGCAACGGCTCTCCTCAAACGTGAAGGCGTCATTTGACCGATATCGAAAACCAGCGCGCAGGGTTCGCCGCCATCATCG
>NZ_JAELUF010000122.1 GCF_016429195.1 Brevundimonas sp. ASV9 | reverse complement strand
GGCTCGGCCATGGCCAGCGCCAACGAGGACCGCGAAATGCTGGAGGCTCCGCCGCGCGGCGAGGACGCCTCGGCCGGCCCTGTCATCGTCCCGCGCGCCATGCTGAAGACCGTCATCGCCCCCCGCGTCGAGGAAACCTTCGAACTGCTCCGTGATCGGCTGAAAAACGCGGGCGTGGGCCTGGAGCCCGGTGCAGGCCTTGTCCTGACCGGCGGCGCCAGCCAGCTGAACGGCGTGCGCGAGCTGGCCGTGCGGGTCTTCGACCGTCCTGTCCGCCTCGGAAAACCCCAACGAGCGCCACATTTGGCCGACGCCGCCTCCGGCCCCGCCTTCTGCGCCACCGCCGGCGTCCTCCTCCGCGCCGCCTACGGACCGCGCGAGGCGGTGTCGGCGAGAAAGCTGATGGCGCGCCAGATCACGGCTGCGGATGCGCCGCGCATTCACCGCGGGAATGTGGTGGGGCGTGTGGCCGGCTGGCTCCGCGACAACCTCTAACACCTTCGCTATCGTCGAAGAGACGCCTCGCACCCTGATCCCCAGTAGGGGAATACAGTTGCGTGGACGCCTGCTGATCTTCGCGGTTCGGATTGATGCTCCAAAGAAGAAGGGCGGCTGGTTTCCCAGCCGCCCCGAGTTTTGTTGGTTCCGCGCCTTTAGAAGGTGCGCTGGATATTGATGAAGCCCGAACGACCCACCCAGTCGTACTGACTGGCCAACGGGGTGTTGCCGATGACGCTCGCGCCGCTCGAGATACCCAAGTAAGGAGGGTTTTCGTCGAACAGGTTCTGAATGCCGGCCTGGATCGTCCACTTGTCAATGCGCTTACGCACCGAAATCGTATGGTTGAGGTAGGCGTCAGTGCCGCGTTCCACGAAGACCGGCTCACCAAGGAAGGTGGTGGCGCCGTTGGCGTTCGCAGCGAGCGGGAACAGGAACTGGTTGTCGGATTCGCCCACGTAATCTACGCCGTAGAAGACAGTCCAGTCACCCCGGTCGAAGCGGACCGAGAAGTTACCGACGGTTTCAGGGCTGCCAATCCGGCTGTTCAGCAGAGTTGGCGCCGAAGCATTGAACACCTGCTGAGTCCAGTCGAGGATGTGGCTCACCCGTCCGTTGAAGGTTACGTCGACGAACGACAGTTCCTTCTTGTAGCGAACATTGATGTCCAGACCCTTGTTCTGCTGCTGCGAAATATTCACGTAGCTGTCGTTGACGGTCAGGATCTGATAGCGGCGAGCCGAACCAGCCGTGAGGTCACGCGTGAACAGGGTGCAGAGCGCGTCGTTCGGGAAGTTTTCCGAGTTGTAGCAGGCCGACACGATGTTGGCAGCGCCGAATTGGGCGACTTGGTCCTTCACGGTGATGTCGAAATAGTCCACCGCGATGCTCAGGTCGGCGAAGGTCGGCGTCCAGATCAGACCAACAGACAAGGAGTCAGCCGTTTCGGGATTCAGGATGCCAACGCCACCACCCGTAACGACAACCGCCGACGAGCCCGGATCATTGAAGTTGTCCGGAATGCCTTGCGAGGCGCAGTTCGTGCGAAGACGTTCGTTGGTGCTTGTGCCGTAGTTGCGGCACGGGTCGATGTTGGCTTGGCCTAGGAAGCTGGTCTGATTGGCCAGATACAGTTCGTAAAGCGCAGGTGCGCGGAACGACGTGCCATAAGACGAGCGAATGCGCCATTCCGGCGTGATGCGCCAGTTCAGGCCGACCTTATAGGTCGAGTTCTCACCGTACGAGTCGTAGTCAGAATATCGACCCGATACGTTAGCGGTCAGTTGGTCGATCAGGAAGACATCCTTGATCACCGGAATATCCAGCTCGGCGAAGACTTCCTTGACGGTGTCCGAACCCTTGGTGCGACCGGCGGCGGTCGAACCCCACAGGTTATTACGCTGTTGTTCCGGACCAGGTTGGTCGTCGATTTCTTCCTTACGGATGTGGAAGCCAAGCGCCACGCCCAAGGGGCCTGCGGGCAGGTTGAAGGCTTCACCCGAAATGACACCTTCGATGTACTGGTGAATGTATTCCGTCTTGCCTTCTTCGTAGCCGGTGATGAACGCAGCTTCTTCGGGAGACAGTTGACCGTTTTCAAGGAAGTTCTGTGTGAACCAGTTCACCCCGCCAGCCGGGCAGCTGGTCGCGGAGATCAGGATTGCTACGTCGCAGTTGCCGTTTGCGGCGCCGAACGGACGAGCAACCTGATCGGCGGCGTTGATCACACCGTCCTTGTTAGCATCGAAAGCGCGGCCGCGCGCGTCCACGCCGAATAGCGCATAGTAGCCGGCCGTAGCCTCGACGCGGTCGTTGTAGAAGAAGTTGCCACCGTAGGTGCCGTCCGACTTGCTGTACTGACCGGCCACTTCCCAATCCCAGCTCTTGCCGAACAGTGAGACGTCACCTCGCAACCCGAGAACGCCACGGGCGTAATCGACGGTCTGCTCGTTGTAGCTGTCGACCAAAGCAACTGGCGTCACATAGTAGCCGCCGTTGAAGGTGTTGGTCGTCCCGTTGAAAGGACCGCCGAAGGGGTTGCGAGAGTGGTTGGGTGAAACTGTCGGGAAGAGTTGGCGCCAGCTGACTTGCTCTGACTCGCGACGGTTCCAAAGCAGTTCTGTGAACAACTCGATGTTCGGCGTGATGTCATATCCACCGAAGCTGGTGATCGAGTAGCGCTTGACGGGCGAGACCGCAGTGCGGGATTCATAGCGGTCATTGTACAGCGGATAGACCGAGTATGCGGCTCTACGCAGCGCCGTCGATTGGTTGGCGATCGAGCAGGTATTTGTGGGCGTCGCCGTCGCAGCAGTTACGCCAGGCGTGTTGAAACCGCCTGCCGTCAGTTGGAATCCGGGCATGTCGCAGCCCGTGAAGCCGCCGCCCTGCACCGCGGTCGAATTGAATACATAATCGCCATCACGACGATTGCGCGCGAGAACCGGGCCGGCGCTGCCAGCCAGCTGCGTACGGAAGATGGAGTTGACGACGAAATCGCATTTGAAGTCGCCGTTTTCGAGAACGTCGCGGCGGATCGTCAGATCAGGGTCTGCGAAGACTCGGTCCTGCGGGCACTTGAAGTGCTCACGATCTCCAAACAACAGGGCTTGGCGCTCGTAATAATCGACTCCGATGTTGGCGTAGCCACGGTCGAACGCCTTACCAAAAGAGCCGCTGATGCGGTACTGCTCGCCGCCGCCTTCGAACGGCGCATTAGCGTAAACTTCGAGCGCGCCGCCGTCCAGATTGGTCTTGGTGATGATGTTGATGACGCCGGCGACGGCGTCTGAGCCGTAGATCGACGAAGCGCCGTCTGTCAGGACCTCAACACGCTCAATGAGCGAGCCCGGGATGGTGTTCAGGTCGGTCGGGCCGACCGTGCCACGTACGCCGGCGGGACCGGCGCGACGACCGTTAATCAGGACGAGCGTACGCTGCGCACCCAAGCCGCGAAGCGACACGGTGTTTACGCCAGGACCGCCGGTGGTGACGAAGCCGGTGAAGAAGTTATTGATCTGGGTCGCGGTGTTCGCGGCCGTCGATCCCTGCAGGATCTCCGTCGTGTCGACCAAGCCCTCAAGCGTCGATTGTTCGGAGGTGATGACCTGGATCGGCTGCGAGCTGGTGAACTCGTTACGACGGATCCGCGAACCGGTGACGACGACTTCGTCGACCTGAGCGGCTTCTTCCTCGCGTTGTTGCTGCTGCTGACGCTGTGCCTGAGTGGTTTGGGCCTGCGCCACCGCGAACGATGGAGCCATGACGGCGATGCCGGCTATGACCGTAGTTGCGAGCAGGTTTTTCCTACTAGACTTCATATTTCAAGATTCCCCAACAAATTCCGACACGCCGATCACGCATCAACGGACAACGTTATCTGCCCGTAAACACCGTCCAAACCAAGCCGAATGTGGCGAGGTGGTGTCAAGTTAACGGCTTATGTTACATCGATATCACGCGGCGGTGTTAAATCTGACATGCGTCGAGCACCGTCAGCGTATCGAGCAAACGCTCTTGCGCTGTCGGGCTGTCAGGTGCTTGGATAACGAAGTTTCAGGTCGTGGGGGCCGCGCTTTTTCGCGTGTTAGAATAATGAAATCAGCTATTAAAGCAGTGGTCTGCGGGGTCATGACTGCAGTCGTTTTGAGCGGCGTACCCGCGCCGAGCTATGCGAAAGTGCAGCTCTCTGGCGCTACGCCGCCCGCCGCGACGGCGTTTGCCCGGCGGCCGGCGATCGCTTCGGTGGACGTTTCGCCTGACGGCAAGCACGTTGTCGCCGTAATTTCGCCCGACGGGGTGAAGCGTGTGGTGGCCTTATGGACCACGGCGGAACTGGACAAGGCGCCTTTTATTATCGGCTCTGACAATGAACGCGCAGACGTCGTCGGGGTGCAGTTCATCAAGAACGACAGAATTTTCGTCACGACGCAGCAGCTCAGGGACTTCAACCCTTTTAGCGGCCAGCGAGAGCGCAGCTTTCTCCAGCGGTCATTGGTGCTGACGTTAGACGGTCAGCCGGCCCGCAACTCGTTGCAGTTCGATGGCCTGGACGCCACGCAACAGGCAGTTGTGGGCGTTGGACGCTTGATCAGCGACCTGCCGCGCGATCCGCAAAATATCATTGTCGCCGATCCTATCAGAGGCGACAAATACAAGTTGAACCTCTATACAGGACGTGCGGAGCGCGTTGAGCGAGGCTCCGATCGCTTTAGTGGTGAAACCGCTGATTTGAACGGGGAAATTCGGGCCAAGTCGCAGTTCGACTTTGACAATGGCGCCGCTTACATCGGTCAGTGGCTAAAGAATCCTGACACTGGCGAGTGGGCTGAGCATTTCCGTTATTATGCCCGTGATCGCCAACCTGTCGAGATTGTCGGTTTTTCGAACGATCCAAACATCGTGTTTGTCAATAAGACTGAGGGGCGTGACCGTTCTGCGATCTACGAGTACAAAATTCGCGAACGTCAGTTCGGAGAAGTAGCCTTTGCTCACCCATTGTTCGACGCTGGGGGGGTCATACGTTCGAGATCACCAGCGGATTTCGGCGAGGTCGTAGGCTTTACATATGATGGAGAACGATCGCGCAGTTTCTATACAGATCCGGCGCTGGACCAAGCGTACAAAGATCTCCGCCAGGCCCTGAACATTACAACCGTGCCGGTATCGTGGACGGATATCGAGACAGGTGAGCGTAGTCGTTTCTCGGTTGGTGATGGCGCGGACATTTCGCTGTCGGCGACGTCCGATGATCGCTCAACAATTATCATTTCGAAGTCGGGACCGCGCGTCCCACCAGAATACTACATCCTGATAGGTGGTCGCGTGCGGTTGTTGGGCCGCGCCTATCCTGAACTGCAGGGTGCGCCGCTGGGTGAAACTACGCTGATTCAGTACGAGGCGCGTGACGGACTGATGATACCAGCGTTCCTGACCAAGCCGGATCCGGCGATTTATGGCGCCGGACCATATCCAACAATCATCACCCCACATGGCGGACCTTGGGCGCGAGACAATCTTGCGTGGGATGTCTCCGGTTGGACGCAATATTTTGCGGCGCGAGGCTACGCCGTTTTGCAACCGCAGTTTCGCGGTTCGCAAGGTTGGGGAGAGCGGCTGTGGCGTGCCGGTGACCGCGAATGGGGTCGCAAAATGCAAGACGACAACGACGACGGCGCCCGTTATCTGATCGCTCAAGGCGTTGCCGCGCCAGACCGGATTGCTATGCACGGCTATTCCTATGGCGGCTATGCGTCGATGATGGCGGCTGTGCGCTCGAACAATATCTATCAGTGCGCTGCAGCAGGGGCCGGGCCCGCCACGATCGCGCTATTCAAGAAGGGCACGTATAACAGCCGCTTCCTGCGAGAATTCCAGCATCCGACGGCGGATGGAGAGGATCCCCTGCGTCGGGTGAACGAGATCAATGTGCCCCTGTTTCTCTACACCGGCGACCGCGATACAAGAGTGCTGCCGGCTGAATCGGAGGCCATGGCTGCGGCCATGCGTGCGGCTGGCAAGCCGGTCAAGCTGACGATCCTGCCTGATATGGAACACACGTTGAACACGTGGACTCCGGCCAACTTCGCTAGCATCCTCACTAGTGTCGAGGACTTCATGAAAAACGACTGCGGCCCGGGCGGGCTTTGATCGTCCGATCATGGTAAGGCTAAGGGGTAGCCCCGGGGCTACCCTTTTTTTTGTGTAAAGCTCCAGCAAAGCTGGCTTTTATGCTTTCGCACAGTCCGACTCACATTATCGCCGTAACCTTCTCTTAACCTTCATGGGCGCAATCCTTAACGCGCTCATAACCAAAGCGATTCGGCGGGGCGGTCGGTTGGTTTGAAGGGGCGGGTCAGCAGGTCGGAAACAGAAAATGTCGCTCTCATTGGTCAAGCCGCAACACACTGAACTGAAGCCCCGCATCGTCGTGTTCGGCGTCGGCGGCGCCGGCGGCAACGCCGTGAACAACATGATCGACGCCGGTCTCGAAGGGGTCGAGTTCGTCGTGGCCAACACCGACGCGCAGCACCTCAGCTTCGCCAAAACCGATCGCCGCATCCAACTGGGCGAAACCATCACCCAGGGTCTGGGCGCCGGCGCCCACCCCGAAGTCGGCATGAACGCCGCCGAGGAGTCCGCTGACGAGATCCATCAGCACCTGGAAGGTGCGCACATGGTCTTCATCACCTGCGGCATGGGCGGCGGCACCGGCACCGGCGCGGCCCCTGTCATCGCCAAATGCGCGCGTGATCGCGGCATCCTGACCGTCGGCGTCGTTACCAAGCCCTTCACCTTTGAAGGTCGTCACCGCATGCGTCTGGCC
>NZ_JAELUF010001033.1 GCF_016429195.1 Brevundimonas sp. ASV9 | reverse complement strand
CCCCCCCCCCCCCCCCCCCCCCCCCCCCCCCCCCCCCCCCCCCCCCCCCCCCCCCCCCCCCCCCCCCCCCCCCCCCCCCCCCCCCCCCCCCCCCCCCCCCTTTTTAATGATACGGCGACCACCGAGAACTACACTGTGATGTATTCGTCGGCAGCGTCAGATGTGTATAAGAGACAGGTCTTGAACAGCTCCATGATCGTCCCCGCCACATGGAACAGGAAGATCACCCGCGCCTCTTCCCAGCTTTCCAGCCGGAAGATCAGCATCGCCGCCTGGATGACCACCGCCCCGACGGCCAGGAAA
>NZ_JAELUF010001032.1 GCF_016429195.1 Brevundimonas sp. ASV9 | reverse complement strand
CGTCCTGAGAGGCGCGCGGCTCCCACATCGACTGGATGTCGTCCATGACGGCGCGCAGGGCGGTAGGCTCGGTCTTCAGCTCCAGTTCGCCGGCCTCGGCCTTGGACAGGTCCACTGCGTCCTGGAGCTGTCTCTTATACACATCTGACGCTGCCGACGAATACATCACAGTGTAGTTCTCGGTGGTCGCCGGATCATTAAAAAGGGGGGGGGGGGGGGGGGGGGGGGGGGGGGGGGGGGGGGGGGGGGGGGGGGGGGGGGGGGGGGGGGGGGGGGGGGGGGGGGGGGGGGGGGGGGGGGGGGG
>NZ_JAELUF010001031.1 GCF_016429195.1 Brevundimonas sp. ASV9 | reverse complement strand
CCCCCCCCCCCCCCCCCCCCCCCCCCCCCCCCCCCCCCCCCCCCCCCCCCCCCCCCCCCCCCCCCCCCCCCCCCCCCCCCCCCCCCCCCCCCCCCCCCCCCTTTTAATGATACGGCGACCACCGAGAACTACACTGTGATGTATTCGTCGGCAGCGTCAGATGTGTATAAGAGACAGGACCTGGACCGTGGCGCGCCTCCTGGCCTGGGTCGGTCTGGCGGCGGCTCTGGTGGCGGCGGTGCTGGCGCTGCGCGACCTGAAGGGCAGGGGTCTTTATGCGCTGGCGGCGCTGGTTCTCTCGGGC
>NZ_JAELUF010001030.1 GCF_016429195.1 Brevundimonas sp. ASV9 | reverse complement strand
CCCCCCCCCCCCCCCCCCCCCCCCCCCCCCCCCCCCCCCCCCCCCCCCCCCCCCCCCCCCCCCCCCCCCCCCCCCCCCCCCCCCCCCCCCCCCCCCCCCCCCCCCCCCTTTTAATGATCCGGCGACCACCGAGATCTACACTGTGATGTATTCGTCGGCAGCGTCAGATGTGTATAAGAGACAGGCCCTGGCCGGCGCGGAAGCGGAAGAGGATGCCGCAGCCCCGGTCGAGGCCGAAGACGATGTCGCGGATGCGGCTCTGACCGTGGAGCGGATCGCCGAACTGGGCGCCGCCGAACAGTTCATCCT
>NZ_JAELUF010001029.1 GCF_016429195.1 Brevundimonas sp. ASV9 | reverse complement strand
CCCCCCCCCCCCCCCCCCCCCCCCCCCCCCCCCCCCCCCCCCCCCCCCCCCCCCCCCCCCCCCCCCCCCCCCCCCCCCCCCCCCCCCCCCCCCCCCCCCCCCCCCCCTCTTTAATGATCCGGCGACCCCCGAGATCTACACTGTGATGTATTCGTCGGCAGCGTCAGATGTGTATAAGAGACAGATCCAGAACTGGTCGGCCTTCTGAGGGCCGGTGATCTGGGCGCCGGTCTTCTCCTGCATTTCGGCCGCGCCGCCCGCGTGATCCAGATGGCCGTGGGTGATCCAGATCTGATCCAGCGTCAGGCCG
>NZ_JAELUF010001028.1 GCF_016429195.1 Brevundimonas sp. ASV9 | reverse complement strand
CCCCCCCCCCCCCCCCCCCCCCCCCCCCCCCCCCCCCCCCCCCCCCCCCCCCCCCCCCCCCCCCCCCCCCCCCCCCCCCCCCCCCCCCCCCCCCCCCCCCCCCCCCCCTTTTACTGATACGGCGACCCCCGAGATCTACACTGTGATGTATTCGTCGGCAGCGTCAGATGTGTATAAGAGACAGTCCTGAGAGACCGAAAGCGAGGGGATGGGTGACGTCCACATCCGCCGACAGGGCATTGCCGGACGTTCTCTGCTCCGACAGATAGTCTCGCCGATCTGCGAAGTCTCGCCGCACGGCTGAGGACGC
>NZ_JAELUF010001027.1 GCF_016429195.1 Brevundimonas sp. ASV9 | reverse complement strand
CCCCCCCCCCCCCCCCCCCCCCCCCCCCCCCCCCCCCCCCCCCCCCCCCCCCCCCCCCCCCCCCCCCCCCCCCCCCCCCCCCCCCCCCCCCCCCCCCCCCCCCCCCCTCTTTAATGATACGGCGACCCCCGAGATCTACACTGTGATGTATTCGTCGGCAGCGTCAGATGTGTATAAGAGACAGACCATACAGAGGGCACGGACCTGCGGGCTATCGAAGAGGGGCGGATTTCGGTCACCCCGCTGCATATCGACCTGACGCACATGACCAGCGTGCATGACCTGAAGAAGGTGCTGGGCGGGGCGCCGC
>NZ_JAELUF010001026.1 GCF_016429195.1 Brevundimonas sp. ASV9 | reverse complement strand
GAAACCGATCGGCTGAAGCCGCTGGGCTCGGAGCCGCCGACGCGTATCCAGCGGATGTTCGCCGAATGGCAGTTGGGCGACCCGACGTCGTCCAGCGACGCCTGGCGGCCTTGGAAGCGTCTGAACCTGTCTCTTATACACATCTGACGCTGCCGACGAATACATCACAGTGTAGATCTCGGGGGTCGCCGTATCATTAAAAAGGGGGGGGGGGGGGGGGGGGGGGGGGGGGGGGGGGGGGGGGGGGGGGGGGGGGGGGGGGGGGGGGGGGGGGGGGGGGGGGGGGGGGGGGGGGGGGGGGGGGGGGGGG
>NZ_JAELUF010001025.1 GCF_016429195.1 Brevundimonas sp. ASV9 | reverse complement strand
CCCCCCCCCCCCCCCCCCCCCCCCCCCCCCCCCCCCCCCCCCCCCCCCCCCCCCCCCCCCCCCCCCCCCCCCCCCCCCCCCCCCCCCCCCCCCCCCCCCCCCCCCCCTCTTTAATGATCCGGCGACCACCGAGATCTACACTGTGATGTATTCGTCGGCAGCGTCAGATGTGTATAAGAGACAGGGCCTGGACAGTCCGCCGCCGATCCTGGGGATCGCGGGCTCGCAGGGATCGGGAAAATCCACACTGGCCAATGCCGTCGCCGAACGGTTCGGCGGGGCGAGCCTGTCGCTGGACGACGTCTATCTG
>NZ_JAELUF010001024.1 GCF_016429195.1 Brevundimonas sp. ASV9 | reverse complement strand
ACGGTCGCCGGCCGCTATCGCGGCAAGGTCCGCAGCTGGGACGTGGTCAATGAGCCGATCCTGGACGACGGGTCGGGGATGCGCGACTGCCACTGGTCGGCGCGATACGGTCAGGACGGCTATATTCCTGTCTCTTATACACATCTGACGCTGCCGACGAATACATCACAGTGTAGATCTCGGGGGTCGCCGTGTCATTAAAAGGGGGGGGGGGGGGGGGGGGGGGGGGGGGGGGGGGGGGGGGGGGGGGGGGGGGGGGGGGGGGGGGGGGGGGGGGGGGGGGGGGGGGGGGGGGGGGGGGGGGGGGGGGG
>NZ_JAELUF010000121.1 GCF_016429195.1 Brevundimonas sp. ASV9 | reverse complement strand
GTATCAGCGTGACAAGGACTATATCATCAAAGGCGGCGAGATCGTCCTGATCGACGAGTTCACCGGCCGCATGATGACCGGACGCCGCCTGTCCGAAGGCCTGCACCAGGCTATCGAGGCCAAGGAAGACGTCAAGATCCAGCCCGAGAACCAGACCCTGGCCTCGGTGACGATCCAGAACTACTTCCGCCTGTACGAAAAGCTGTCGGGCATGACCGGCACGGCCGCGACCGAAGCCCAGGAGTTCGGCGACATCTACAAAATGGACGTGCTGGAAGTGCCGACCAACCGGCCTATCCAGCGCAAGGACTATGACGACGAGGTCTATCGGACCCACGCCGAGAAGAACCAGGCCATCGCGCGCCAGATCGCCGAATGCCACCTCGCCGGCCAGCCGATCCTGGTCGGCACCGTATCGATCGAGCGTTCGGAACAGCTGTCGGACCTGCTGAGCCGCTTCGAATACAAGGTCGAGACCTCGCGCACGCTGAAGCCGGAATATGCGGGCAAGGCCAAGGAAGCCGAGAAGATCGGCGACGCCGCCTATGACATCACCTACGAGACCAAGCTGCGCGGCATTCCGCACAGCGTCCTGAACGCGCGCCAGCATGAACAGGAAGCCTACATCGTCGCCGACGCCGGCCTGCCGGGCGTGGTGACCATCGCCACCAACATGGCGGGCCGCGGCACCGACATTCAGCTCGGGGGCAACCTCGAGATGAAGATGCAGAAGTGGCTGCTGGAACAACGCAACATGGCCGTCGAGGTCACACCGGAAATGGAAGCGGCCAAGGAGGCCGAGTTCAAGGCCGAGATCGCCGTCCAGAAGAAGATCGCGCTGGAGGCCGGCGGCCTGTTCGTTCTGGGCACCGAGCGCCACGAGAGCCGCCGCATCGACAACCAGCTCCGCGGCCGCACCGGCCGTCAGGGCGACCCCGGCACCTCGAAATTCTATCTGTCCTGCGAGGACGACCTGCTGCGCATCTTCGCCGGCGACCGCCTCGACTCGATCATGAAGACCTTCGGCGTGGCGGAGGGCGAGGCCATCACCCACCCCTGGCTGAACCGCGCCATCGAGACCGCCCAGAAGCGCGTCGAGACCCGCAACTACGACATCCGCAAGAACCTGCTGAAATACGACGACGTCGTGAACGACCAGCGCAAGGCCGTGTTCGAACAGCGTCAGGAGTTCATGGACTCCGAGGATCTATCCGAACTGGTCGGCGACTTCCGCCGCGACGTCGTGTCCGACCTGGTCGAACGCTACATGCCGCCCAAGGCCTATGCCGAGCAGTGGGACATCGACGGCCTGGACGAAAAGGTCCGCTCGACCCTGGGGCTTGAACTGCCGCTGCACGACTGGGCAGCCGAGGAAGGCGTGTCGAACGAGGAGATCGAGGAGCGGCTGCTGGCCGCCGCCGACGCCCGCGCCGCCGAACGCCTGGAACAGATCGGCGCCGACCAGACGCGCGGTCTGGAAAAGCAGTTCATGCTGCAGATGATCGACATGCAGTGGCGCGAGCATCTCGTCCACCTGGACCACCTGCGCGGCGTCATCGGCCTGCGCGGCTATGGCCAGCGCGACCCGCTGAATGAATACAAGACCGAAGCCTTCTCGCTGTTCGAGAACCTGCTCTACGACCTGCGCCACAACGTGACCCGTTGGCTGATGACGGTCGAGTTCCGCTTCCAGGCCCCGCCCGAACTGCCCGAGTTCCAGGAAATCCACCTGAACCCCGGCACCGGCGAGAACGAGATGGCCAATCCGTCGGCCCAGAACCCCGAAGGCACGCTGATCGGCGACGACCGCTCGAAACTGCCCGTCGAGGCCCTGCCGCCCGGCTGGGAAATGACCGGCCGCAACTCCCCCTGCCCCTGCGGCTCGGGCCGCAAGTTCAAACACTGCCACGGGGCTCTCGTTTAAGAGGCGCGCTACGCGCGGCGCTATCGCTCGCCGCGTGGTGGCTCGCTGCTTGAGCGCTGGGTGAGATGTCCTAAAGAAGAGGGATGACCTACAAGTCCCTCTTCTCCCGCGCCCTGTCAGCGGCGCCCGGTCGGCTGCATTTCGCCGCGCACAGCCATCACCTGTGGCCCGACGCCAGTTTCGAGGCGCAGCAGCAGACCTGGCTCGACGCCAATCTTCATGCCGACCACAAGTGGGGCCTCGTCTTCGGCCAGGTGATCCCCGAGGCCCAGGCCCATGTCGCGGCCGAGCTGAGCCTGCCCTCGTCCGACAGCATCGTCTTTTCGTCCAACACCCACGACTTCCTGCTGCGCCTGTTTTCGGGCGTGGAGACCAAGCCGGTCCGCATTCTGGCGACCGACGGCGAATTCCACTCCTTCCGTCGTCAGGCCGAACGGTGGGAAGAGGTCGGGGCGGCGGTGGTCACGCGCATTCCGCTGGCGCCCTTCGACACCTTCGCCGACCGCTTCATCACCGAGGCGTCCAGGGGCGGCTACGACTGGATCGTGGTCAGCCAGGTCTTCTTCCGCACCGGGGGCCTGTTCGACCGGATCGAGGAGCTTGCCGCCCTGGCGAGACCCGAAGGGCCTTGGGTGCTGATCGACGGCTATCACGGCTTCATGGCCACCCCGACCGACCTGTCGGCGGTGGCGGACCGGGTCTTCTATGTCTCCGGCGGCTACAAATACGCCATGTCGGGCGAGGGTGTCTGCTTCCTGCACGCCCCGCCCGGCTTCTGCCCGCGTCCTGTCGTCACCGGCTGGTTCGCGGAGTTCGGCGACCTGTCGGGGCCTCCAGGCGGCGTTCAGTATCGCAGCGACGGCGGTCGCTTCTGGGGCGCCACCTTCGACTGCACCCCGCTGTATCGCTTCAACGCCGTGCGCCGAATGCTGGATCAGCAGGGGTTGGACACCGCCGCCGTCGCCGCCCATGCGCGCAATCTGGCGAGGACGTTCCAGCAGGCCGTTCAGGGTGGACAGTCCGGGGTGTTGTCGCAGGCCGAAATCCTCAATCCGGTCGAGGGCGACGCGCCGCGCGCCCGTTTCCTCGCCCTGCGTCATGCCGACGCCCAGGCCTGGTGCGCCGGTCTGCGGGCGGCGAACATCGTCACCGACGTGCGCGACGACGTCATCCGCTTTGGATTCGGCCTGTATCAGGACGCTCAGGACGTCGATCGTCTGATCGCGGCCTGCCGATCCCTCTGATCAGTAGAAGGTCGTGTCGTCCTGCTTGCTGGGCGCGGGGGCCGTGCGCGGCGGCGTCCTCGGTTGGTTCGATGCGGGCGGACTCGCCGGGCGGGCTTCAGGCGAGGGCGGCGTCGGCGTGGTCCCGCCCGTCGGCGCATTGACCGGGGGGATTGCCGGCAAATCCGGATAGGGCATGGCCGAGGGGCGAGCGTCCTGCGCCGGCGCCGCTTCTTCGGGCGCGATTGGTGCCGCGTCGGGCTGGCCCAACCGGTCGGGCGCGCCGACATCGTCGCGGATGAAGGCCCAGGCCTGCCGGTCCGAGCAGCCGCAGGCCTTCAGGAAGCCCTGCTTGTCGCGCCACAGGATCAGCGGATAGCTGATGTCGACGCCGGACTCCTTGAGCAGCTGGCTCAGCCGTTCGTTGAAGCGGCGGCCGGCCTCGACCACGGCGGTGCGCGCCAGATTGCCGTCCGCCTGCGGCACGCCGGCGGCGGTCCAGCTGTTCGCCGGCGTCGCCATCCAGCGTTGATAAAGCGGCCAGTCGCGCGTCAGCCACAGCTCGGCGACCGTCGCCCGCTCCGCCGCCGTCGATTGCGCCGCACCCTCCAGATCGGGACGAGCGAACAGGATGTAGCGCGTCTCGATCCCCGCCGCCTTCAGCTTGGGTGCCTCGTCGCGCGCGTAAGGCAGGGCCGAGGCGCTGTCGCGATAGGTGACGATATACAGGGCCTGTCCCCCGCTGCCGTCCGACACCCAGGACGCCTCGTCCAGCAGTTGTTGCACCTCGGCCTGATTGCGGCTGATCGTGACCGGCTGGAACCGCGAATAGAAGTTCCAATAGGCCCAGTATCCGGCGCCGGCGAGCAGCAGGCCGACCACGGCCGCCACGATCGAACCCATCAAAAAGCGACGCATGTAATCGGGTGCTCCAGCTTCACCGTTGACCCATCCTAACGCATAGCATCGGAATCCGTTGTCGCCCGCATTCGCCGACGTCTTCATCGCCGCTCAGAGGCGCCAAAATGTCGCGAAAGATTCCGCCCGATCCGCTCTTGAACGGCGCAGGGGGCTTCCCATTTTCGATCTCGACGCTGCGGGACACTCCCCCTCCGAACCGCAGCGAAGCGAAGCCGGCGCCCTCCCCTCCCCTCCAGGCGCCGCTCGCGCAGGCCGCCGGACTCCCCCAGTCCGGCGGCTTTCTGCTTTGTGGCGCTGCACAATAATTCCAACCTGATCACTGATCATTACAATGAACGGTCGCCAGGGGCTTCCCGAGCGACCGGACCTGGCCTAGTCAGCGGGGGTGGCGCCTCGTCGCGCCGCATCCCTTGCGGCCCTGCCGCGTCGTTCGAGACTGCTCGTCCATGACCGCCCACGATCTGCGCCAACCCGTTCAGCCGATCACCAAGGCCGCGCTGGAGGCGGCCTTCGCCAAGATCGTGGGGACCGGGCCCGGCGCAGTCGAACAGACCTATCTGACCCAAGCGCACGAAGACTATTCCGCCGATGAGACGCCTGAGCTGAGCGGCGCGGATCTGGCCGCCCTGCTTGCCGCCTCCTGGGCCGCCGCTAAGGCCTATCCGACCGACGCGGCCGCCCCCACCATCACCGTCGGCCCGCTGCACGGCGCGTCGGACAAGGTGCTGGACTACGATCTGGTGCGCATCGTCCAGTCCGACGCCCCGTTCCTGGTCGACAGCGTCATGGGCGCCCTGGCCGAGGCCGGCGTGTCCGTGCGCGCCCTGTTCCACCCGGTGGTCGAGCTGGACGGCCGGCGCCTGTCGATCATTATGCTGGTCATCGACAGCGTGCCGCAGGAGCGCCGCGACGCCCTGGGCGAAGGCCTGGCCCAGAGCCTGTCGGACGTCCACGCCGCCGTCGCCGATCACGACGCCATGACGTCTCTGATGCGCCAGGCCGTGCAGCGTCTGGAAGAGACCCCGCCCCCGGTCGATCCCGCCGTGCTGGCCGAGAACATCGCCTTCCTGAAATGGCTGAAGAGCGACCATTTCGTCTTCCTGGGCGCGCGCGACTACGACTATCCGCTGAACGCCGACGGCGACTATGAGGCCGAGGCGCCGCTGGGCCTGTCCACCGACGGCCTGGGGATCCTGGCCGATCCCGAGCGCACCGTGCTGCGTCGCGCGTCGGAACCCGCCGTCCTGACGCGCCAGATGCGCCGCCAGCTGGATCTCAGCGAACCGGTGACGGTGGCCAAGGCCAACGCCCGCTCGCGCGTCCACCGTCGCGCCTACATGGATTATGTCGGGGTCAAGCGTTACAGCCCGGACGGCAAGGCGACCGGCGAGACCCGTTTTGTCGGCCTGTTCACGTCGGAAGCCTACGATCATCTGGCGACCGAGGTGCCGCTGCTGCGTCGCAAGGTGGCCAACGCCCTGGCTCGCGCCGACAAGGCGCCCGGCAGCCACAACGAAAAACGCCTCAAGAATATCCTTGAGAATTATCCGCGCGACGAGCTGTTCCAGGTCAGCGAGGACGAGCTGCTGTCCATCGCCCTGGGCATCCTGCACCTCTACGACCGGCCGCGCATCCGCCTGTTCTCGCGCCAGGATCCGTTCGACCGCTTCGTCTCGGTCCTGTGCTTCATTCCGCGCGAGAAGTTCGATTCCGCCGTGCGCGAACGCATCGGCCAGATCATCGCCCGCGCCTGGGGCGGCCGCATCTCGGCCTGGTATCCGGAGCTGTCCGACGCGCCCCTGGTGCGCATCCACTACATCATTGGCGTCGAGCCCGGCGCCCACCCGATCCCGGACGCCGTCCAACTGGAAGCCGACGTGGCCGAGGCCGGTCGCGGCTGGGTCGATCGTTTCGAAGGCGCCCTGCGCCGCTCGGGCGTCGAGGAAGTCGCCGTCGGGCCGCTGAGCGCCCAGTGGGCTCGCGCCTTCGGCGCCGCCTATCGCGATCGCTACGACGCCGATGAGGCCGCGACCGACCTGCAATATGTGAACCGGCTGAATGAGACGGGTCTGCCGGGAGAGGGCAAGGCCGTCGCCGTGCGCGCCTTCCGCACGCCGGACGACAGCCGTCTGCAGTTCCGCTTCAAACTCTATCGTCGCGGCCCGGCCGTGCCCCTGTCCGACGTCCTGCCGATCCTGGCCGATATGGGTCTGAAGACGCTGGAGGAATACGGCTATCCGATCCGCCCGCTGGGCGAGGAGGAGATCCACGTCCACGAGTTCCTGATGGAGGATCCGCGCGGCGAGGCGCTGGTCTTCGATGATGTGAAGGGCCCGTTCGAGGACGCCTTCGCCGCCGTCTGGACCGGCCGCAACGAAAGCGACGGCTTCAACCGCCTGGTCATCGAACTGGGCGTGAAATGGCGCGACGCCGCCCTGATCCGCACCCTGGCCCACTATCGCCAGCAGACGGGTCTCGACCCCTCCCAGACGGTGCAGGAAGAGGCCCTGCGCGAATACCCCGACGTGGCGCGCGCCCTGCTGTCGCTGTTCAAGGCCAAGTTCGCGCCGGAAGGGGGATCGGCCGACGACCGCGCGCCGGCCGTCGCCGAGCTGGACGCCAAGATCGTCACCCTGCTGAAGGACGTGAAGAGTCTGGATCACGACCGGGCCCTGCGCCGCATCGCCGCCCTGATCGGCGCGATCAAGCGCACCAACTATTTCCAAGTGGACGCCGACGGTCAGCCCAAGCCGCACATTTCGATCAAGATCGCCTCGCGCGAGCTGGACGACCTGCCGCTGCCCAAACCCT
>NZ_JAELUF010001023.1 GCF_016429195.1 Brevundimonas sp. ASV9 | reverse complement strand
CCCCCCCCCCCCCCCCCCCCCCCCCCCCCCCCCCCCCCCCCCCCCCCCCCCCCCCCCCCCCCCCCCCCCCCCCCCCCCCCCCCCCCCCCCCCCCCCCCCCCCCCCCCTTTTTACTGATACGGCGACCCCCGAGATCTACACTGTGATGTATTCGTCGGCAGCGTCAGATGTGTATAAGAGACAGGGCCATCCTTGGCGATGTCGCCCTGGCGGCCAGGTCGGCGAAGTTCGCCATGGCCTATGGCGCGATCGGCCTGACGCCGGACGGCGGCGCGACCTGGCTTCTGCCGCGCCTGGTCGGACTTCGCCAG
>NZ_JAELUF010001022.1 GCF_016429195.1 Brevundimonas sp. ASV9 | reverse complement strand
GTCCGGCTGAAACTCCGGGTGGCACTGAAATGAGATCGCATTGTCGCCCCAGGCCAGACCGGCGTAGGGCGTAAAGCCACTGGACGCGATCACCCGCGCATCGTCCGAAACCGAGACGACCTGATCCCTGTCTCTTATACACATCTGACGCTGCCGACGAATACATCACAGTGTAGATCTCGGGGGTCGCCGGATCATTAAAAGGGGGGGGGGGGGGGGGGGGGGGGGGGGGGGGGGGGGGGGGGGGGGGGGGGGGGGGGGGGGGGGGGGGGGGGGGGGGGGGGGGGGGGGGGGGGGGGGGGGGGGGGGGG